>DJEE01000162.1:0-5294 GCA_002431805.1 Eggerthellaceae bacterium UBA5906 | reverse complement strand
TTCAGGTTGTACATGTTCTTCGACCAGTTCTCGATGGTCGAGTAGCGCAGGTGCGCGTTTTTGCCTACGAACAGCTCCACCGCACCGGCGTGCAGGTTGGCCACATTGTACTTAGGCGCGCTGCAACCCTCGATGAAGTGCAGGTCGGCGCCGTCTTCCACGATGATGAGCGTGTGCTCGAACTGACCTGCACCCTTGGCGTTTAGGCGGAAGTAGCTTTGCAGCGGGAAGTCGAGTTTGGTGTCCTTCGGCACGTACACGAAGCTGCCGCCGGACCACACCGCGCCGTGCAGGGCGGCGAACTTGTGGTCGGTGGGCGGGATGAGCGTCATGAACTTCTCGCGGATAAGCGGCTCCCACTTCGGGTCGTGCAGTGCCTCCTCGATGCCGGAGTACACGATGCCCATGCGGCTAGCGGTGTCCTGCATGTTGTGATACACCAGTTCAGAGTCGTACTGCGCGCCTACGCCGGCCAAGTAGCTGCGCTCGGCCTCGGGGATGCCCAGGCGATCGAACGTGTTCTTCACGTCGTCAGGCAGGCTGTCCCAGTCCGACTTCTGGTCGGTGTTGGGCTTGACGTAGGTGACGATGTTGTCCATGTCAAGGCCGGCGATGGACGGGCCCCAGTCCGGGGTTGCCATGCTCTGGTAGATTTCCAGCGACTTCAGGCGGTGCTGGAGCATCCACTCCGGCTCGCCCTTCTTCTCCGAGATCTCGCGGACGATTTCAGGCGTCAGGCCCGCCGCCAGCTTCTCGGTGCTGTCGCCGTATGAAAAGTCGTAGAGGCTGCGGTCGATGTCCGCGACCTCGGTGCGTTGCTTAGCCATGGTGCGCCCCTATTCGGCGGCGGCGGCCGCGGCCTGCTCGAACTGCTCGAAGCCGTTCTCGTCGATGTTGGCGATCATGGTGGCGTCGCCCTCGGCCGTCATGCGGCCCTTGACCAGGACGTGCACGCGGTTGACGTCCACATGCTCCAGGATGCGGGTGTTGTGCGTGATGATGACGAGCGTGCCGTTGCAGCGCTTGCGGTACACTTCCATGCCGCGCGACACCACGGAAAGCGCGTCCACGTCAAGGCCGGAGTCGGTTTCATCGAGGAAGGCCAGTTTCGGCTCGAGCAAAAGCAGCTGCAGCATTTCGAGCTTCTTCTTTTCGCCGCCGGAAAAGCCCACGCCCAGCTCGCGGTCCAGGTATGCCGGGTCCATGTTCAGTTCTTCGGCCAGTTCCTTGACGTGCTTGCGGAACTGCTTGCCCTTCATGTCGCCAACACCCGGGCGACCTGCGGAAATGGCGCGCAGGAAGCTGCTTACGGGCACGCCGGGAATCTCCACCGGTGCCTGGAAGCTCAAAAACAGGCCCGCATGCGAGCGCTTGTCGGTTGACAGGTTTGTGATATCCTGTCCGTTGAACGTGATTTTGCCGCCGGTCACCGTATATTCGGGATCGCCCATAACCACGTGGCCCAGCGTCGATTTGCCGGCGCCGTTCGGGCCCATCAGCACGTGGGTCTCACCAGCGCCCACGGTCAAGTTGACGTCGTGCAGAATGACCTTCTCGTCAACGGCGGCCGAAAGGCCTTCCACGTTGAGGAGGATGTTCTCGTCTGCCATCTTGTTCCCCTTTTCATTTCAACGAAATACGTTTATGCTTAATCATATACGTTTGATAGGATTAAGATAACCGGACACGCGAATTTGTCAAGTGAAATTGCCTGCGGCTAAGAATCATTTCGCGGAATGACCGCGAAACTATGGCGGCTGCGCCCAGTGCGTGGGTGTGGTTGGAACACGGGGACGGAGGGACTGTTCACGAATGCGTTTACGGTTCTTAAGGGCAAACGTGAACACTTCCTCCGTCCCCGTGTTCCAACTTGGTGCTTGCGTGAGGCGTGTGGACATTCCGCCCTCTTCGTAGGCGCGAGCTCCGGCTCGCGCGGTGTGGGCAAAGCGTTCGTGCAAGGCGTGTGCGATCGGGCATATAAATAGGTTACGGATGGTTGACGTTTGCGGCTGTTCGTTGTTGGCAAAGGGGGATTAGATGCTTATCTCATCGAAAGGGCGCTATGCGTTGCGGCTTGCGGTGTGCGTGGCCCAGGCTGGCCCCGATGCGAAGGTGTCGCTGCGCGAGGTGGCCGAGCGTGAGGAGCTGTCCCTGAAATATCTGGAGCAGATTGCCCGACCCATGGTGGCAGCGGGGCTGCTTACGGCGGTGCGTGGCAAAGGCGGCGGGTACCGCTTGGCGCGCGATCCGCACGACATTCTGGCTGGCGACGTGCTGCGCGCGGTTGAGGGCACTACGGTGCCGGTGACCTGCGCGGCGCTTGACGGCCCCGAGCCGTGCCACCGCGCAAGCGTGTGCACCACCGTGCGCTTTTGGGCGGGGCTCGACGAGGTTGTCGAGAACTACGTCGACGGCGTCACCGTTGGCGACTTGGCCGACGCGCCGCAGCCGCACATTGCGGTTGCGGAGTAAGGCGCGCGCGACGCCAAACGCTGGCTGCGTCCGCGTTTGCGGAGCAGCGACGCCGGGCTGCGTTTTCGTTCGCGGGATGACAGCGCGGGTGCTACGCAGGCGGTGCTGGCTTGTGTGCTTTGTCCCGTCTTCCGCGTTCTGTGCATGGCTTTGCAGCTGGATTGGTTCGGTAAGGGCGGGTTTGTCCTTCTGTGTACGGTTTTCCGGCGCGTGAAGCGATTTTGCCTGCAAAACGCCTGGTCGCGGTTTTCGCTGCAGCACGATTTGCCTGCAAAACCGTGCACGGAGCGCAGGGCCGTTTCGCGGGCTCGTGTTTGCCCTCGCTCGTTCGTGCAGTTTTGTCGCTTGTTGTTTGACGGGTCGGTATCGCTTCGGTGAAAGTTTCGCCAAGGTGCTTTCGGTGCGTTTCGCAGGCGCGTACCCTTCAGCCTGATATAAGGTTCGGGCGCGACAATTGCCAGCCGTGTCCATGTGGTAAGGCGAGCATGAGGAGGTTGCTCATGGCGCACATGCAAGAAGGTACTGTTCCCGTGACAGATGTTGATACGAAGGTTCCGCACAACGAGGCGCAGCGTGTGCCTTTGCGCCCGGCTGCGACGGTGCAGCCAGCCCCGGCACCGTATAAGCCGCAAGAGCATGCGGCGGCCCCGCAGTTTGCTGCGGCGCCGACTGCAGCAAGGACTCCTGCGTCGGCGAGCGCGCAACCAACGGGCAAGCAGGAACGTGAGCGCAAGTTTCTAGGCGGCCTGCTGGAAGGCTTGTCGGTGCCGCAGGTGGCTGCCGGCGCGCTTGCAGCGGTAACGTCAATGTTGCTGTCGTCGAAGATCGGCATTGCCGGTTCGGTTATCGGTGTGGCGGTAGGCTCGGTGGTGTCAACGCTGTCGTCGCAGATTTACAAGCAGTTTTTGCAGGCGTCGGCCGACAAGCTGCGCGAGCTCAGCCCGCTTGACGACGGGGAGCAGGCCGCGCAAGAAACAGACGCCGGCGCGTTTGCAACCACCGCGGCAGGGGCAACGCGTGTGATGGGTCCCGCAGCTACGCGGGTGATGTCGCAAACGGGCGGGGCAGCCGAAACGCAGCTGATGGACCCGGCTCTCACACGCGTGATGCCGGGCAAGCGCACGGCCGACGCCGCCGCTGCGCCCGAGGGTGCCGGCGAGACGCGCGTGATGTCTGCGCTTAACGGCGCGGCGGCGGGTGTCGCGGCGGAAACCCCCACGCGCAGCGTGCGCGATTTACGCGCCGCCGGCGAGACGGGCGTGCTACGCGGACGTGCCGAGCATCTGCACAAGCAGCGCGTGCAGCGCGGCGTTATTGCAGTGTCGGTGGTATCGTCCCTGGTGGCAGTGCTAATTTCGGCCGGCATCATTAACTTGGTCACAGCCGGCGAAGGCGTGGGCACCAAAACCGAGCCGCTGTTCACCAGCACATCCACCTCGCAGTCTGCTGATACCGCGGCATCGAGCAGCAAACAAAATCAGTCGTCCGAGCAGTCCGCAACGTCGCCGCAGCAAAACGAGAGCACAGCGAGCACCAGCGCCAACCCGGTGCACCAGGATGATAGCGCGTCGTCTGATAACGCTTCTGCGAGCAACGGCACCTCAAGCGGCTCGTCCACTGACGCTGCCGCTTCCACTTCCGAGGGCGCAAACGCAGGTTCGACGACATCTTCGTCTGGCTCGTCAACGGGCTCTGGCGCATCGACGTCTGGCTCCGGTTCGCAAACTGGCAGCTCAACAAGCGGCTCTTCGAATGGTTCAAGCTCTGCAAGCGGTACCTCTGCCGGCGGTTCCTCAACATCGGGCAGCTCGTCAACCCAGGGCTCTTCGTCTACCGGCTCAGCATCGGGCACCGGCACTAACGCCGCCTCGGCTTCGTAGCGCAACAGCTGCGCATGACGAACGGGTTTTTGGCACGAATCGGCTGTTTGCGGAAAGTTAGTTCAGGCTGCTTCCCGGTAATTTAGCTTGTGTTTCGCAGGTTGCTGCGTTCGCTACAAATAGTGCTGCGTTGATTACGTCGCACGAGAGTGGCCAACACGTTACAGCCGCGCGCCATTCCGAAAAGAGGCGATTCGTGCCAGAAATAGCGTTCTGGTGCGGCACGTGCGTGCCTTTCGGCCTCGGTGCACATTCGGCTGCGTCGCTCGCCAAAGCTGCTGTTCTTCCGTGGTGATGCGTTCGGCTGCCGGGTGCGGCCACCGGCTGATGCTACGATAGCCAAAAAACGTAATGGATGCGAAACCGCACGGTTGAAAGGGCTGTCATGTCTGCACAATCTAACGAAAGCAACAGCGTTACCACGCCGCAAACGCGCGAGGAGATTGCCGAGTCGCTGCGCGTTCGCACGCGCCGCGGCACGCCTACCGAAAAGCTGGAGGTCATCATGACCAGCGCCGGGCTTGATCGTTTAGCGGCGGCAACGGTCATGGTCATTGGTCTCGGCGGCGTGGGCTCGAACTGCGTCGAGGCGCTTGCGCGCGGCGGCGTGGGGCATTTGGTGGTCATCGACCACGACGTGGTCAGCCCGTCAAACATCAACCGCCAGGCCATTGCCTACCACAGCACGCTCGGCCGCAAAAAGCACGAGGTGGTGCGCGACATGGTGCACGACATCAATCCCGATTGCCAGGTGGAGGCGCTTGACATGTTCTTGCGCGCCGACGACGTCGAGCCGCTGCTTTCGCGCTACCTCGGCCGCGTGGATATGGTCATCGACGCCATCGACTCGGTGTCGGCGAAGCTTGCCATCGCGCAGTTCGCTGACCGCACGGGCATGCCGCTTATCTCCAGCATGGGCGGCGGCAACAAGCTGCACCCCGA
>DJEE01000115.1:8086-12394 GCA_002431805.1 Eggerthellaceae bacterium UBA5906 | reverse complement strand
CTTGAACGGTCTTTCGAACGCGCCTACCGCGGCAACGCAGCAAACCTTGCGCGTTTGTTATACGTTCTTCAGCATGATGGTGCTCATGACATCGGATGCGCGCTCGCATGCATCGCAACACGCCTCCATGCTGTCGAACAGCTTTGTCCACACAAGCACGCGCATGGGATTTTCGCGCTCTTCAACGTAAAGCTGGCGGATAACTTTGATGTAAAGCTGATCGGCTTGCTCTTCGTGGTCGTGCACTTTCACGATGAGGCTTTTGAAGTTCTTGGACTTCTTGAAGTTGCGGAAGTCGCACATGGCGTTGTCGAGCGCCTCGCAGCTGCCCTTGATGAACTTCGCGAATTCGAGTGCCTCAGGATGCATGAAGTGCACGTCGTACATGTAAAAGTGCTGCATCACATCCTCGATGTCGTCAAGGATGTCGTCGAGCGCCTGCGACATCTCGATGATGTCCTCGCGGTCGACGGGAGTGATGAAGTCGGTGGCTACCGTCTTGAAAATCTCGTGGTTGATGCTGTCGCCCTGGTGCTCAAGCTCATGCGCCCGTTGCAGGTTTTCCTGCAGCGCGGATGCTTCTGTGAACTGCTCGATTGCTTCAACAAGCAGCGTTGCCTCGGCAACGGCTAGCTTCGAATGCCTTTCGAAGGCGTCGAAATAATCGAACTTGTGCTTCTTACCCATTGGGTCTCCTTTTGGAACAAGTGCACTGCACGCTTCTACACGCGGCTTCCCAGTGTAACGCAAATTTCACCAGGTAAAAACGCACAATTGACGGCTTGGCCGCGATTCACGATAACCGTAAACATCCCGTAAAGTTCAGCGTGCAAGGTTTTCGGCAAGCGGCGCGCAACCTGCTACTCTACGTTTCGCTTTCGGGGCGCGAAGGCTGGGCGGGGTGCTCTTCCTGCGCGGGGCGATCGTCGCTTTCCGGGTAGTATTTGTTCTCGCCGTCGGTGCTGGTAACGCCGCTTTGCGCGGCCGCGGCCACCGTGCCATCTGCGGAAAGAGGCGGCATGCTGCCCGTGATGCCCTTGGCGGTGACACGCGGGATCTCGCCCGTAAGCCCGGTGGTTTGCGCCTTGCGGCGCGGGCGGCGGTGTGCGTTTACGCGCGAGGCCACGTGCTTCACGGGTTTTGCAACCGCTTGCGTAACGACGTCGGAATAGTCGCGCGACGGGCGCGTTCGCCAGCCAAACGCCAGCGATGCATAGCGAATGCCCAGTACCAGCACCACGCAGGTGACGGCGGCGTACGGGTCAAGCAGGTGGTTCGTTTTCATAAGCGCGAACGCCACGGCACCGATAAGCGCCGCCGACACGTACAGCGTTCCCGCTTGAAACGCCTCAACCTCGCGGTTCATACAGATGTCGCGCACAATGCCGCCGCCGTTTGCCGTGATGGTGCCCAGGATAACGGCCGGCACCACGTCAAGCCCGGCCGACAGCGCTTTGCCTGTGCCGATAACCGCCCATAGCGCCACCGACAGGTTGTCAAGAAAGTCAACGAACGGGTCGAAGTATGTGATGAGCTTGCCGAAATAGAACACCACCACGCCCGTGATAACGCACGCGATAATCAAAGCAGGCTTTTGAAATGCGTAAATGCCGTAATCTTGCAGCAAAATGTCGCGCGTGATGCCGCCAGCTAAGCCAACAACAATGGCGATGCAGCACACGCCGAAAATGTCGTAGCGCGCCCGCACGGCGCTGAGCGCGCCGAACACGGCGCCGGCAATGGTTGCGGCAAGCTCAAGCCAGTACGGGATAGCCAAAGCGGTTTCAAGCATGAAAACCCTTTCGCATAAAGAAAGCGGTGAACGTGATTGCGCGCGCTTGCGGCAGGTGCGCTAGTGAACCGCCAGCACCTGCGCCTGCGTAGGTTTGCCGGAAAAGTCCAGCTCACCGGTAAGTTCGCGCGTTTTCTCAACCGTGAAGCCCGGTTGGTCGAACGCGGAGATAAGCCCCTTGGCCTTCGTTTGCGCCTGCTCGTACAAATCCCAGAAGCTGGTGGTGCGCACGTCGCCGGTAAACGGGTTCGTCCACGCTGCTCGTTCGTGGTTGTCGAACACGCTTGTTGTGGACTCCATTGCGCGGTGGCTCATGGATTGGTAGAACGAATGCGGGCGCACCAGGCGCTCGATGTTGCCGATAACCGCGCGTTTTGTTCCCGTGGGCGAATAGAACAGCCCCTGCACCAGGCGAAAGTCCTTCACGGCAACCTCGAACAGGTCCTTCGGCACGATTTCGCCGTACACGTTCAGCGCCACGTATGCGTACATCTTCGAGATGGCGCGCAGCACGAAGCTGCTTGCGTGCAGAATCTCGCGCGAGGGGTTGAACGTTGCAACAGTGTCGCCACGCTTGGTGAACAGCACCATTTCGTCGAATTCGCTTTCGATAACGCCGTGCACCTCGCTGCCGTCATCGCGCGTCAAGCCCGGCTCGCCGGCGTCGCACAGCGCGTATTCGTTGCAGTACACCAACGGGTGCATGGTGGAGTCAAGCGCGTAATGGCACAGAAAGCCCAGCGCATACGCGCGGCCGATGGCTTTCTCGTCTTCCTCAAGCACGCCGAGCGATTCTTTCAGCGCCGCCAGCAGTTCGGCGGGCTTTTGGCTGTGCATGACGTTGCCCAGCTTGTGGTAGGTGGTCATGCGCAGGCTTGCCACCGTGTAAAACAGCGGGTCGGGGCCTTGGTTTCCCAACAGGAACGCGTCGGCTTCGTCGCGCGAGCCGCCAATGGTTTGGAACAGCAGGTCGTAGACATCGCGTCCGAAGAAATCGTGGGTGATGATCGCAGGCATTCCGTATCCCCGTTTCTCGTGTGGCTGACATTCATTTTACGTGGATGATTATAGCCATCATATACAATGAGGAACGCGTCGCGCAGCGGCGTTTAACGTACATGCACAAATCGGTCCACAGCCGATGCGCGCATCGCGCGTCGGGGGCACCGGCGGCGGCGCGCCTCACATCAAGGAGCAGTCATGGGATTCGGCCTTCGCAGCCTGTCGAAACGCGAGCGCAGCTGGGTGCTGTACGACGTGGGCAACTCCGCGTACGTCATGTTGGCGGCCACGCTTATCCCCATCTACTTCTCCGCCATTGCCGCGCCGGGCTCTTCTGCTGTGGTGGCCTGGGGTTATGCTACCACGGTTGCTTCGCTTTTGCTGGCGCTGCTCATGCCGTTTTTGGGCAGCTTGGCCGACCTGAAGGGCAACAAGAAGAAGTTTCTTGCCGGCACCATTGGCACGGGCGCCGTTTCGCTTGCCGTTATGGGCGTGCCCGGCGATGCCATGGTGTTTTTGATCATCTACGTGTTCTCATCGGTTATGCTGAACGCGTCGCTGGTGTTCTACGACGCGTTTTTGGTAGACGCGTGCGACCAAGACCGCTACGACGAGGTATCGTCGCAAGGCTACGCGTGGGGCTACATCGGGTCGTGCATTCCGTTTGTCATATGCCTGGTCATTGTGCTGTTCGGCAGTAATTTCGGCATTGGACAGCTTGACGGCATCCGTATTTCGTTCGTGATCACGGCGGTGTGGTGGGGGCTGTTTTCTGTGCCGGTTTTGCGTGACGTGCATCAAACGCATTTCAAACCGCGCGAGCCGCACCTGTTCCGCAACACGCTTACGGGCCTTGCGAACACGTGCAAGAAAATCGTGCATGACAAGCGCTTGCTTATGTACATGCTGGCGTTTTTCTTCTACATCGACGGCGTGCACACCATCATCACCATGTCCACTAGCTACGGCACTGACCTGGGCATTGATTCAACGCAGTTGGTGCTGGCGCTTTTGGTGACGCAGATTGTGGCGTTTCCCTCGGCCATTGCGTACGGCCGCTTGGCCGGGCGTTTCGGCACGAAGCGCATGCTCCTTGTTGCCGTGTTCGCGTACTTCTGCATCACGCTGTTCGCCGCGTTTTTCCTGCGCTCGGCAACCGAGTTTTGGGTGCTGGCCGTGTGCGTGGGCCTGTTCCAAGGCGGCATCCAGGCGCTGTCGCGCAGCGAGTTCGGCAAGCTTATCCCGAAGGAAAACGCCAACGAGTACTACGGCTTCTTCGACATTTTCGGCAAGTACGCCACCATTATGGGCACGCTGCTGGTAAGCGTGTTTACCCAGCTCACCGGCTCAAGCAGTTTCGGCGTGCTCAGCGTGGCCGTACTGTTCATCGTAGGGTTCGTGCTGCTATGGAAGATGCCGGAAGGCAACGCGGCGTAAAGGCGTGGCGGCACGCGAACTGGCGGTGCGCATGACGTTTCGTGCGCTCGGAAGCATCCGGGCTTGGCGGCGAGTAT
>DJEE01000115.1:6408-8033 GCA_002431805.1 Eggerthellaceae bacterium UBA5906 | reverse complement strand
CGAGTATGGTGTGCCCCGCTCGCACCCAGCAGTGCCCATGACGCCATGCGCTTGTGCTCGGCGGTATATGGAGCCCGCATGCAAGCAGCCGGTGCGCATGGCTCTTGCGTTTGTGCTCGGCAGTACATATGGGGTCGCCCGCGAGCTCGGCGCCGCGTTGTATGACGCTTTGCGCGGGTTCGGAGGGCTGACGTGCGCATTGCTGCTGAAATAAAGTCGATGGGCCGAACGCTGCACAGGGCTGTGGCTTGCGTGTGCCGAACGCTGCATCGCACTGTGGCTTGCAATGTGTGGAGGTTTGCCTCCCTGCTTTGTGTGTTTGCGCACCAGGGGCGTTATTTTGGCACGGATTGGCTCATTTCGGAATGTTTGCCACGGTGTTTTCGCTGAGTGCACTTCGTTTTAGTTGAGCGCAGAAAGCACAGCCTACGTTTCCCCAGGTCGAGTGAGTTGCTTCTGGCGGAATGATCGTGTTCGCCGTATCGCGTATTCCGAAAGCGGCCGATTCGTGCCAATCTGTGGCGCAAAGTGCGCAAAACGTTGGCCGTGTTCGCGCAGAAATCAGGCTGCAACGGTTTCTCCTGCGCGTTAGCTCAGGATTGCCTTCCTAGATTCCCGTCCGGGATGCGGCCCTGGGGCCCGCCGTTTGTACCATCCGGTGTTTTCGTGCGCAAGCTCAAGTCCGGGATGTGATTCCAGCTCCGCCGTCTGCGTTGGTGGAGGGCATTGGGACAAGGCTCGTTTCAGGTGACGCACGCTAGTTCCGCAGGCCGTTGATATTCAGTTCTTCGCGCAGCTTTACATGGGCACGCGTGAAAGCCGGGTCTTTGTAACGCAAGCGCTTGCCGGTTACTTTTGCGAGGTTATGCGCAAGTTGGTTGAACTTCTCACCGCTTTTAATCTGGGAATTCGACACGTTAATCGACGTGATACCAATCGACTCCAAACGCGCTCGCCGGTGCGCGTCCTTCCCGATTCGTTCTTCGTTCGCGTGATACTCGTTGCTGTCGTACTCCACATCAAGCTTCCATTGCGGCCAGTAAAGGTCGCATACCAGAAAACCGCCGGTGCTATGGGCGCTGCGTGGAAGGCGCACGGTGCGGTTCAGCGCAGGTTTCGGGAATCCGTAGCCGCCATGGCGGTATGGCAGCGACAGCATCATGGTAAGGTGCGTTTCCCGCGGTGATGCGGAACCGTCGATAATGCGGGGGATTGCCCGTAGCGCTAGCGGCCGGTGGCGAAACCCTGGTGCGCGGTCGACAAACGCGGCAAGGCGCGCCGCGCTGCTCAGCGGCGAGACGCTGCTTGTCGAATCTCCGTATGCGTCGGAAGCATATGTTCCGCAAAGTTCGAACCCTAACGCTACAAGCTGGGCAAACGTTAATTTACTAGCCATTTGCGTGAAAGCGAATTCAGGCGTGCTCGTGAAAAGGGACCCTGCTATGTGCGTGAAACATCCCGCGGGTAGCGGCAGCGTTGTTGCGCGGGCGCGCACGTGCGCGGTGTTCGTTTCTGCTTGCTTGCTGGTGACGAGTGCTTGCAGCGGGGCGGTGCAAGCGGCGGGCGGCGTGTCTGCAAGGCGCGGACGCAGCTGATGTGCAAGGGCGCGGCTGGCAATGCGCGTA
>DJEE01000115.1:1912-6371 GCA_002431805.1 Eggerthellaceae bacterium UBA5906 | reverse complement strand
GCGCGTATGGGTTCGGCGACTGGCGGAAGTTCCCAACTCGGGGCAAGGCCCGCCGTTGTGCAGCTGTCTTACGTGCGTCCAGTACTGTAGTGCAGAAACGCCGCAAAGACACACGGCGTGTTCGGGCGAAACGGTTGCGCGTGCGTTGCTGTGCGATTGGATTTTTGCCATGGCATGCCTTCCTTTGCTGTTCAGATGCTTAACTATATCGGCTCAAGACGTGCTAAAAAGGTAACGGTTCGTGAACAGCGCGTCATAATTTTTGCTTCTGAACAGGACTTTTGCGAGTCTATGTGTGGTCATCAGGGGAAGTGCTGCATGATGTGCGAATACGTTATGAATTAAAAGGTGAGGGTTTTCGAAGAGAATTTCAAAATTACGTGGCCATGCGTGGCTGGGTTGGGCTGGACTGGGCAAGACCGGGCTAGGCGCAGTGCGTTCGGGGTGCGCCGCTGAGTTCTGCGCACTTTTGGCGAAAATATGGCACGGATTGCTTGTTTCCGGAATGTGCCTTTCGGCAAACACGGATTGTTCGAAAAACGAGATTTCTGCGACCTGGGCAAACGTGCGGTCCTCGCTTCGCGATTGCGCAACATGGGCCAGAATCGGCTTTGAAGCATAGGCTAACATTCCGGAAGCGGCCAATTTGTGCCAAACGGCGTCCTTTGGTGCGGCTGGCACTGCTTGCGCGCCGCTGCCCGCGGCCGCTTTTTGCTTTTGCGCTAGCAGCGTGTCTGCTTTGCTGCCGACAGCACGCTTCGCGCCGCGTGCTTGTCGCGTCGGTAGCGCGCCTGCTTTGCAATCGATAACTCGCGCCGCGCCGCGTGCTTGTCGCGCTGACTTTCTCGCGTTTGCGCGCGTGCGTGTGCTACTCTGCGGGATGCAGCGTTTTTTTGCGGCCATATTCCGTGGGCGAAAAGTCGCATCCTCGGGAAACGCCGCAGGGGGGCTTGCATCTTGCTCACGCATAGCAAACGGCCCCAGGCCGATGCGGCCGCAGCAAGTGGGCTGCGTCTTTGCGCGATGGCACAGGGAGAAAGGGTAACATGGAAGCGGTAATCGAGCGGTTCTTCAAAGTAGGCGAGCGCGGAAGCTCGCTGGGCACGGAAGTGATGGCGGGCCTTACCACCTTCTTGACCATGGCCTACATCGTGGCGGTGAACCCGGCCATGATGCAAGCTGCGGGCATCCCGTTTAACGCGGCGCTTACGGCTACGTGCTTCGGCGCGGCAATCATGACGGCGGCCATGGGCCTTATCGCCAACCGGCCCATCGCGCTGGCATCGGGCATGGGCATCAACGCCATCGTGGCCTACACGTTGTGCGGCTCGATGGGGCTTGACTGGCGCATCGCCATGGGCGTGGTGTTCCTGGAAGGCGTCATCATCTTGGTGCTGGTTATGCTGGGGCTGCGCGAGGCGGTCATGGACGCCATCCCTGTGGCGTTGCGCCAGGCCATCGGCATTGGCATCGGCCTGTTCGTGGCGTTCATCGGTCTGAAGGGCGGCGGCATCCTGGCGCCCGACGCGTCTACGTTGGTTACCATGGGCAGCCTCACTTCGCCTACGGCCATCGTGTCCATCGTGTCCATTGCGCTTGCCATCATACTTACCGTGCGCGGCACAAAAGGCGGCCTGCTCATCTCCATCGTCATCGCCACCATCGTGGGCATCCCGCTGGGTGTGACGGCGCTGCCCACTGAGTTTAACTTCATCCCCGACTTCAGTGCGCTGGCGGCGCCGTTTCAGCAGCTGCCCGATGGCAGCGGCTTAGCCATCGCGCAAGTGTTCGTGCAACCGGTGCTGCTCATGTTCGTGTTCAGCCTGCTCATGAGCGACTTTTTCGACACCATGGGCACCATGATGGCCGTGGGCCAGCAGGGCGACTTCGTGGACGAAGACGGCAACGTGAAGAACACGCGCGAGATTTTGATGGTCGACTCCGTGGGCGCTATCGTCGGCGGTTTCGCGGGTGCCAGTTCCATCACGTCGTTTGCGGAATCCGCATCGGGCGCGGCGGCCGGCGCGCGCACGGGCCTGTCAAATATCGTGGTTGCCCTGGCGTTTTTCGTGTGCGCGTTTTTGGCCCCCATCATCGGCATGGTGTCCAGTTCGGCCACGTGCGGCGCGCTTGTGGTGGTGGGCTACCTTATGATGAGCGACATTGGCAAAATCGACTGGGGCAGCCTTGAGGCGGCCATCCCGGCGTTCGTCACCATCATGGGCATTCCGTTCACGTACTCCATCACCAACGGCATCGGTTTCGGCTTCATCACCTACGTGGTGGTGAAAGTGACGCAAGGTCACTGGCGCGACATCAAGCCGCTCATGTGGATTGTCTCAGCAGCGTTCCTGGTAACGTTCGTGGCGTTCTCGTAGCGCTTGGCGAACGTGGGCGTGAGCGGGGGGCTGGCTGGTTGGCCGCCGTAAACGTCGTCCCGAACGCGTTTCGGCCGCCGCATAACGTTTGCAAAAGTTAGCGAGTCAAAGCGTTACGGGGCTATTGGCTCAATCCCCATACGTTCACTGTGAAAAAACAACCTCGCAACGCTCGTTTGACGAAGCGGTTGCGGGGTTGTTTGCTATAGTGGCATAACGACTGAAAACCGTCCAAAGAGGAAACGCATGTCGCTTATCGTATGCAAATTCGGGGGCACGTCCGTTGCAAGCCCCGAGCGCATCCAAATGGTTGCGAAAAAGCTGATCGCGAAAAAGCAGGCCGGCCACGACGTGGTTGCCGTGGTGTCTGCCATGGGCAAAACCACCGATGAGCTGGTGGGCCTGGCTGCCGCGCTGAACGACAATCCGCCGGCGCGCGAGATGGACCGCCTGCTGTCTACCGGCGAGCAGGTGTCCATGTCGCTTTTGGCCATGGCCATTGAGGCGCGCGGTTACAAGGCCATGAGCTTTACCGGCCGCCAAGCCGGCATTGAAACCGACAAAATTCACAACAAGGCGAAAATCGTCATGGTGCACAGCGAACGCGTGCGCGACGCGCTTGAGCGCGGCGCCATCGCGGTTGTTGCGGGCTTCCAGGGCGTAGACGCCGACGGCGACATCACCACGCTCGGCCGCGGCGGCTCGGACACCACGGCTGTTGCCGTGGCGCATGGGTTGAACGCCGATGTGTGCGAAATCTATTCCGATGTGGACGGCGTATACACCGCCGACCCGCGCATCTGCCCGCGCGCCAAGAAGCTCGACGTCATCAACTACGACGACATGCTGGAGCTTTCGAGCGCCGGCGCCGGCGTGCTGCAGATGCGCGCCGTTGAATTCGCGCGCAAATACCACGTGGTCATCCATTCCCGTTCGGCGTTCTCCGACGCCGAGGGCACCTATGTCAAGGAGGAAACCGACATGATGGAAGAAGCCGTCATCACCGGCATCGCACACGACACGTCCGAGGTGAAGGTGACCATCCGCGGCGTGCCCGACATGTCCGGCGTGGCCGCCAAGCTGTTCAGCGCATTGGCGGGCAACCAGGTTAACGTGGACATGATCATTCAGAACGTGTCGCAGGACGGCATCACCGACATCAGCTTCACCTGCCCCGGCGCTGATCAGAAGCGCGCGAAGGAAACGGTGGAGCGCATCCTCCCCGACATCAACGCTCGCGAATACGTGGTGGACGACGACATCGCCAAGGTCAGCCTGGTGGGCACTGGCATGAAGTCGAGCCCGGGCGTGTCTGCCAAGGCGTTCCAGACGCTGGGCGAGAACAACATCAACATCCTGGCCATCTCCACGTCGCCCATCCGCCTGTCCGTGGTGGTGGACGGCGCACAAACCGCCGCTGCGGTGCGCTGCCTGCACACGGCGTTCGGCCTGGATTCCGACAGCGTGTTCGAGGAAACCCAGCTGTCGGCCGAGGAAATTGCCGCCAAAATGAACAAGGGCAGGTAAGTGAGTTTCGACTGCCTGGTGGCAGCCGGGCTACTCGACGGTGCGGCCGCTTGTGGCGCCTGGTTTTGACTTTCAGCTGCACGGGCGTATCCCCGAAGGCGAATGCCCGCTTGCTTCGGCGCAACTTGGCGCACCAAAGTGCCATCACTGACTTTATTGGACCTGGGATGTTAATGAGTCAATGGCTTCGTAACGTTTTGACTCACTAACTTTTAACCCCGCGCTTCTCGCTGCGGGCGGAACGTAAAGGAGAACTTCATGACGTGGACGAAGGTTATGCCGGCGAATCCGGTGGTTGCGGTTTGCGGTGCTACGGGCGCTGTGGGCAACGAGTTTCTGAAGGTGCTGCACGACCTGGATTTCCCGGCGTCGAAGGTTATCGCGCTGGCGTCGGCGCGATCGGCTGGCAAGAAGCTGCCGTTTGAAGGCTGCGGCCAGGTGCCGGCAGGCGAGCTGACGGTGCAGGAAATGACGGCGGATTCGTTCGAGGGCGTGGACATCGCGCTGTTCTCCGCGGGCGCTTCGGTGTCGAAGGCCATGCGCGAGGCTGTGGT
>DJEE01000115.1:0-1860 GCA_002431805.1 Eggerthellaceae bacterium UBA5906 | reverse complement strand
GCGGTGATGATCGACAACTCCAGCGCGTTCCGCATGGACGAAGACGTGCCGCTGGTGGTGCCCGAGGTGAACCCCGGCGACGTGAGCTGGCACAACGGCGTTATCGCCAACCCGAACTGCTCCACCATCCAAATGGTGGTGGCTTTAAAGCCGCTGTACAACCTGGCGCGCATCAGCCGCGTGGTGGTGTCCACCTACCAGGCCGCTTCCGGCGCGGGCGCACCGGCCATGGCCGAGCTGTACGACCAAACGCGCGAGTTCTTGGACGGCAAGCCCGAGGACGAGCTGACCATCAGCGCGTTTGCGCACCGCATCGCGTTCAACACCATCCCGCACATCGATGTGTTCCTCGACGACGATTCCACGAAGGAAGAGTGGAAGATGGTGGTGGAAACGAAGAAGATCATGGGCGACGACAACATTCAGGTGGCCGCCACCTGCGTGCGTGTGCCCGTGCTGCGTTGCCACGGTGAGTCCATCAACGTGGAGTTTGTGGGCGACGTGCCGCCCGAGGATGCGCGCGAAGCACTGGCCGCCGCGCCGGGCGTGACCGTCATGGATGACCCTGCGAACAACGTGTACCCCATGCCGGGCTTGCTGGCTGGCACGAACGACACGTACGTTGGCCGCATCCGCCGCGATCCCACGGTTAAGCACGGCCTGGCCATGTGGGTGGTCGCCGACCAAATCCGCAAAGGTGCCGCGCTTAACGCCGTGCAAATCGCCCAACTGCTGTTGCCGCAGGAATAAGGCGCACCGTTTCACAAATTGGATGAACTTTAAGGGCGCAGCGCTGGCTGCGCCCTTTCGCTATAATGAGCCGCATGACTAAGAAACCTAAGAAAATTCGCTTGGACCAGCTGCTGGTAGAGCAGGGCACCTTCCCTGATGCCGGCACGGTTTTGCGCGCCGTTTTGGCGCACGAAGTGAAAGTTGACGACGTATACGTTACCAGCGCGGCCATCAAGGTGGCGCCCGACGCCGACATTGTGGTGCGCGGCCGTAAGCAGTTCGTGTCGCGCGGCGGACACAAGCTGCAGGGCGCGCTCGACGCGTTCGCGCAGGACGTGACGGGCATGCGCTGCATGGATATCGGCAGTTCAACGGGCGGTTTTTCCGACTGCTTGCTGCAGGCCGGCGCTGCAAGCGTGGCGTGCGTGGACGTGAACTACGGGCAGTTGGCGTGGAAGCTGCGCCAAGATGCGCGCGTGAGCGTGTTCGAGCGCACGAATATCAAGCTGGCCGACCCCGAAGCGCTTGGTGCGCCGTTCGATATGCTGGTGGCCGACTTGAGCTTCATCGGCTTAGCGGCGCTTGCCCCTGTGTTCGCGCGCTTCGCACAAGCGGGCACCATCTTCATCGGCTTGGTAAAGCCCCAGTTCGAAAGCCAGCATGACGAAACCGACCACGGCATTGTGCGCGATGAAGCCGTGCGCCTACGCACCGTGGAAGAAGTGCGCGTGGCGCTGCAGGCGGCGGGCTTCGAACCCACCGGCGTCATCGAAAGTCCCATCACCGGCACGCAAGGTAACGTGGAATACCTGGTGCGCGCCGTGTTTCAGGGCTGATAAAGCGGCTGAATGTTGTGTACGGGCATAGGCCGCTCGGTGAATTTGCATATGATACGGAAAAGTCAACGAGTAAAAACGGTGCGAGGACATTGACCCATTGCTGGGCTCGTGTTTCCGAAATCGAACGTTTTTGTTTCTAGCTGGTTAACCGTGGCGGCGGAAACGTTTGTGTAACACGCGGCTTGCACTATACAGTGCGGGCCGTCCTAACGTCCGGACGGCTGCTTGATCGCAGACGAAGGACCGCTTATGAACGTTGAACTTACCGAACAGGCCGCAGGCGCACGCA
>DJEE01000138.1:33790-34143 GCA_002431805.1 Eggerthellaceae bacterium UBA5906 | reverse complement strand
GTGATGTCGCCGTCGGCGTTGGAGGGGTCGTCCTTGGTGACGGACAGTTTGATGCCGGTGCCGAGCTTCCTCTGAATGAAGCCAGTGCGGATGGTCATGAAGATGTGCGTGCCGAGCAGCAGCAAGATCATGATTGGGCCCCATACGAAGCCGTCGACGGCGTCGATAACGTCAAGCGGGCTGGTTGCGCTTGCGATGCCGTCGGCCAACCCCGTAAACGGGGTGATGAAGAACGAAGTTAGGAAATCTTCCATAGCGTTCCCCCTTCCTGGTCTGGGAAACGCATGTGTTCGAAAGGCGGCCACGGAAGGTAACGTCTTTCCAACAAATGCGTTTTCCTCACGAATGTGACA
>DJEE01000138.1:33441-33671 GCA_002431805.1 Eggerthellaceae bacterium UBA5906 | reverse complement strand
ATGGGTCAAACGCGTAACAAAAGGTTAAAACCCCAGGTGAAAAGCGAGCGAGTGCAAATTGTGCCAGTCTGGCATCAAACCGCCTTCAGGCCTTGGTGCGCCGGCGAATGGCGGTGGTACTAGAAGTCCCCGTAGAACGTGCAGCCGCTGCGGCCGTTTTCTTTGGTGTGATACAGTGCCGCGTCTGCGTCCTTGAACAAGCTTTCACCGGGGTTGGGGCGTTCTGTGAA
>DJEE01000138.1:30564-33410 GCA_002431805.1 Eggerthellaceae bacterium UBA5906 | reverse complement strand
GCCACACCTACGCTCAGCGACACCGCCGGCAGCCCGTCAACGGGGCGTGCCAGCTGTTCGTTGATGGCGCCGATTTTCTCTTCGATGGTGTAGCGCAAATCGGGCGTCATCTCCACCATGATGATGGCGAACTCGTCGCCGCCGATACGGCACACGTGGTCGATGTTGCGGAACGCGGTTTTCAGCAGCAGCGCTATGCGACGCAGAATCTGGTCGCCCGTGGCGTGGCCGAACGTGTCGTTCACGCCCTTGAATGTGTCAACGTCAATCAGGATAAGCGCGAACGGCTGGTTGCTGCCTTCGTATACCTTCAGCATCTTGTCGTACGAGCCGCGATTGAGCAGGTCGGTGAGCGCATCGTGTTCGGCCTGGTGCTTGATGAGCATTTGCGTGGCTTCGTTTTCCTCGTACACGCGGTTGTACGTTTCTGCAAGCACCTGCAGCTCCCCGGCGCCGCGTACGGGCAGCGTGCTGCCGCGTTTCACGCTGGCGCAGAAGTCAAGCAGCGGGCGTACGATGGCGGTGCGGATAAGAATGCACATGACCAGCGTTAAAACGGCGAAGGCGGCAACGCAAATCTCAAGCTTGTGGTAGCTGTCGCTGAAAATAACCGACGCACGCCCTTGGTTGTCGCGCGTGGTGGCGGTTATCTCGGTGGTGCACTGGTTTGTTTGGTAGTTGATAACGGTTTTTGCGGCCTCGTATTTTGCATTCGACACCAAATCCTGCGCTTCGTGCATGGCGTCGTCGGGCGAAAGCGCGGCGTCCTCGCTGGAAAGCTGCACGCCGCGCAGCTCTTCGTGCCAGGTTGCGGGGTCGGTGCCGGCGGCCTGCTCAACTAAGCGCATGGCGTACAGCTCGGTTTGCATCAGCTCGTTGGATTTGTCCATGGCAGCCTGCAGCGAGTTGAGTGCATCGGTGCCCGCGAACTGGTTTTTCAGGTCTTCGATTGCCTGCTCGCGCTGTTGGGATTCGTTTACCTCGGTGAAATAGGCGTCAATGTAGCGCTCTTCGCCGGTCATAGTGGCAAGGCGCACCTGTTCGGTAAGATAGTCCGACCCGCTTTGCAGCTGTCGGGCGTCGGCTTCGCAGGAAATGTACAGCTCGGTGGCATCTTGAAGCGCTTGGAATTGTGCTCGTCCTTGCATAAATATGGCTATGCAAGCGGCTCCCAGCACAATAGTGATGGCGATGCTGATAACGCTGATGCTTTGGACATGAACTCGTCTCATGCCGATCCCCCTTTTCGCTTGCCGCACGGATGCGGTGCGCACTGCAAGCGAATGCTGTTTCACGCAATTCTCGCAACAAGCTACTATATTAGATTTCGTCATCAAAAGGGAGCGAAAACCCATATCCGACCCATTTACTAGGGGAGGGGCCGTGGGGTATTTTGCTGACGGGCGTGATGCGTCAGGCAATGCGACGAATCGTTGCAGGATTCTCCTAAACAGCAGCGGCGGAAGTTATTACGTTTCCGTTATATTTCTGCCAGATGTGGGACGGGGTCGGGTTGAACTGCACCCCAAAACTTGAACGGTTTAAATAAAGGCTATGCCGCAAGGGGCTGGTTCCGGAACTCCTCCGGGGTCAGCGCCATCTGCGGGCTATGATCCCGCATTCTTGATAGGCGAGGAAGCTCGCCATCAATCCTTCCGCCCCACGCTGAATCTCGGCGTCTGCCATTGTCGTCTCTTTCGATCAGGCGGCCCCCCTTCGGTTGCGCGAGCGTGCGAGCTCCAAGGAAGACGAAGGGGTGCTTGGCCTGCGGGGTTGTTGGGACGGCTGAGCTTGCTGTAGTGGGGGAGGGACCTTCTAAACTTCGTCGAAGAAGTCGGTGTCGACGGCCTTCACCTCGTAGACGGCACGTGTGCTGACGCCCACGTTGTAGTCGATCATAAGGCGTGCCAGCGCCTTGCCGTCCACGAGCACCACCTTCTGGCCGCGAAGCCCCTCCGCGTACTCCCGGGCGGCGTCGGAAAAGCGCGCGGTGGTGATGAACAGGCCCTTCGACGCGCCCTTGCCGGACAACGCGCCGACGAAAGCTTGAACGTCCGGCCTGCCCACGGTCCTTTCGGGGTCCCAGCGCTTGGCCTGGTAGTAGATGGCGTCGAAGCCCAGGCGGTCTTCCTTGACCATGCCGTCGATGCCCTCGTCGCCGCTTTTCTGCGTGACTCGCGCCCGCCCGGCCTCCCCGCCGCCGTAGCCCATGGCCACCAGCACGCGCGCCACCAGGTGCTCGAAGAAGAACGGGTCCTTGCCCATGACGGCCGAAATGAGCTCGTCGGCCAGCGCGTCGCGGATCTCGGCGTGCGCCGACTCCATGGCCTCTTGCGGCGACGTCTGCTCCGTCGCTTCCTCTGACTGGGCTCTATCGGGTTCGGGATCTTTCTTCTTGCTGCGGTAGCCGTCCTTCCAGGTCCTGAACGAGGGGCATTCCTCGTAAAGGTCCTTGGCCGTGATACCCCCGTCGTGCCCGGCGAGGAAGGCACGCCCCGCCTCGGTGATGCGGTAGGTGCCGCGTGCGTCGCCGTACTCGAGCAGCTTGGCCTTCTCCAGATCGGTGATGCCCCAGTACGTGCGGTTGTAGAGCCTGGACTGCCCGCTGTCGAGGCGCTCGGACCTTTCCTCGTCGGTCATGCCGAACGCGCGGGCGACGGCGTCTATGAGGTCGGGCCCCTTAAGGTAGCCTTCGGTTTTATCGAGCGCATCTAGGATGGGGCGCATGGTCTCGTGCCATTTGGGCATCGTCATTATTGTTCGTCGGTCCTTTCCGCGTAGAGCTTGAACAGGTGCGTTACTATTGCGCAGGGCCTATTGTCTCAAAGGTCGGACAAAGGTCGGAC
>DJEE01000138.1:0-30505 GCA_002431805.1 Eggerthellaceae bacterium UBA5906 | reverse complement strand
CAAAGGTCGGACAAAGGTCGGACAAGCATGGTACGCGGAAATGCTATTTCAGTGTATAGAATTGGCCGGGATCATTAAAGGACGACCCGTGCCATTCGAGTATGCTTTTGCCTTCTGCGAGTTCTTTGAGCGTACGTCTCGCTGTTTTCTGGCTGCGATTGATGTGCGCCGCAAGTTCCTTCGCTGTTACTTTCTCGTTGGCAAATGCGAGGCGAACGGCGGCGGTCTCGTATTCGTCAAGAGACTCGATGATGCTTTTTGACAGCTTGCCCTCAAGGGCTTCTGTTCGCCTTATCGTTCTGGCAACGATATTGTTTTCGAGTGTTAGCTGGACTCTGGCATTGTCTGGTTCCGAATAAATAGGGTCGTTGAGAAACATCCTTTGCATTTCGCTATAGATGCGTTGAACGCCTTCGTTGAGCTCTCTTACCCAGCCGAACTCGACAAGCGTTCGTGCTATTCGAGGGTTGCGCGAATAGCGGGTCGTTTTCATATTGTCTAGTGTTACGATGTTGGGGAGTCGACCTGGGCTGACGATTTCAAGACGATCGTCAAACATGGAAACGCGGATATAATCACCGCGAAATGCGTAATCGCGATGTGCTACAGCATTGACAAGGCCCTCAAACCATGCGAATTCGGGGTATTCAGGTACCGTTTGAAACTTTCCATTTGGGCCAAGGAATTGAAACTCGCGAAGCATGCTCGTGATCAATGTGTATGCGTCTTGGATTACCTGTGGTAACGGCCCGCAAAATGTTCGTTCTTTGGTGACGTTAAGCCGCTCTCCGGTTTCCATTTTTTGTTCCGTCGTATCGCAAAACACGAACGCGTGCTTGAGGTAGCATGACGGATGGGTCGTTGGCGAATAGGAGTGTGCCGGCAACCGTTAGTTTGCCATCGCGCATAAAGCGGCGGCTTCTTAACACTTGCTCATCTGAAGCTTCAGTTCCGAGCAATTTCTTGTAGCGTTCGAAAACTTCGTGGTTAATATCTTCGATAGAAGAATCCTGAACGAGCTCATCCTCAAAGACTCGTTGATTTTTGTCGTATTCGAGAGATAATACCTGTTCCCGGTTGAGTTTAACGCTTTCGTCGTTTTGTCGAAGAAAGACTTCTTTGTCACTGAAGCGTGAGATAACGTGATTTGGCGACGCCTCCACATCAAGAACGAGGATGAAATCGCTTTCGCCGGATGAATTGACTACAGGAATTCTCTCCTTGCTAACAATGGGACTTGGAACGCAGGTGGTTAAAGGTGCCTGTTCAAAGTCCTCGATGTCGCGTGCTCCGTTGCGCTTGAATCCGGTGATTTCCCCGTTGTCCTCGATGCCGATTACCAATTTGCCGCCAGAGGCGTTGGCGAAAGCGCTCAAGTGCTTTGCGATTTCTTTGCTGTCTTTTCGAGCGCTTTTTCGATCGAAATATTGATTCTCTTTAATCGAGCAGAAGGCTTCAATATCGTTTGAGGCTACGGGTTGCTGCATTGGCTACCTCCAGTGGATAGGGTTGAGCTTGGTCTATTGTGAAGTCTCGCTATCTATAACAAAAAAGCCGCCCGAAGGCGGCTTGAACATTTGGTCGCGGGGGCTGGATTTGAACCAACGACCTCCGGGTTATGAGCCCGGCGAGCTACCAGACTGCTCCACCCCGCAATATGCGACCCGCTTTTTCGAAGTTGTTAAGTGCATCGGAAAAGCTGCAAGAAAGAACTATACGCGCCACCCACGCATTTCGCAAGTAAAACCTGTTCTGTCACAAAATCGTCACATTGCTGCTCGCCTGCCGTCTACCGCTCAATAAAGATTGAGCGGCGATTTCTGTTGCCACCTTGGTTGCCGGGTAGCTACAATTGCTATCCGGTTAACGCCATTTCTGCTTGCGTTGCCGCTTCTGCAAAGGGGCTTTCGCCCTTGGTGGTGCATTCTGCTGAGCGCCGCTTGCTCCCGCAATGGTTGCGGGTTTTCGCATTGCTTTCCATTTCGAATAGCGTTTCGCTGAAACAATTCTGCCTCGTGTTTCGTCGGGCTTGCGGGCCCGCGTTTGCGCATGCGCGACGGAGAGCTAATGCCGGTTTCTCAAAATGTAAGACGAAAGGGACTTCCTTGGACTTCCTCAACAGTAAAAAGGGCTTGGCCCTGGTAGGTGTGCTGGTTGGCGTGGGCATGGCGCTGCTGGCGTATTTTGGCAACCCTGGCAACATGGCTATGTGTGCCGCGTGCTTCATTCGCGACATGGCTGGCTCGCTGAAGCTGCAAACCACTGAAACCGTGCAGTATTTCCGTCCCGAAATCGTGGGATTGGTGGTTGGCTCGTTTCTGATTGCCCTGGCCACGCGCGAGTATCGCTCCACCGCTGGCTCTTCGCCCATGACGCGTTTTGTGCTGGGCTTCATTATGATGATTGGCGCGCTTATCTTCCTGGGTTGCCCGCTGCGCATGGTGCTTCGCATGGCCGGCGGCGACCTGAACGCGTGGGTTGGCCTTATCGGCTTTGTGCTGGGCGTGGCCACGGGCACGTTTTTTCTGAAGAAGGGTTACTCGCTGGGTCGCGAGCACGACACGAACAAGACGGCTGGCGCGGTGCTGCCTGTGCTGCTGATTATCGGCCTGTGCGTCAGCGTGTTTGCTGGCGTGTTTGCCGTAAGCCAGTCGGGCCCCGGTTCCAAACATGCGCCGGTGCTGATTGCCCTGGTGGTTGCCCTGATTGTGGGTGCCCTGGCGCAGAAGGTGCGCATCTGCTTTGCCGGTTCCATCCGCAACATCTTCTTGATGCGCGACTTTGACCTGCTGCTTCCTATTCTTGGCCTGTTTGTGGTGATGCTGGTGTTTAACCTGGCAACGGGCGGTTTCAAGCTCAGCTTTGACGGACAGCCCATTGCTCACTCTCAGCAGCTGTGGAACATTTTGGGCTTGTACGCCGTGGGCTTTGGCGCCACGTTGGCCGGCGGCTGCCCACTGCGCCAGATGACGCTGGCGGGCCAAGGCTCCTGCGATGCCGCCGTTACATTTGTTGGCATGCTGGTGGGCGCTGCGTTCGCGCATAACTTCGGGTTGGCTGGCGCTGCCGCTTCTGCAGCCACCGCCGAGAAGGCCGCCGTTTTGGGCGGTCCGAGCGTAGCGGGCCAGATTGTGCTGGTGTGCTGCATTGTGGTGCTGTTCGTTATCGCCATCGCGAATATTCGCAAGCAGAAAAGCGCGTAGGCAGCCTTACACGCCTGCAGTCGGTCTTGCCGCCGCGTGCTCAGCGCGCGATATGCGCAATATGGCGCGCGCCGCAAGAGGCGCGCAGGCGATCAGAACCTCACATTTCCCCATGTCATCAACACGAAAGGACACCTAATGATCGAAGTTGACGCTCGTGGGCTTTCTTGCCCAGAACCGGTCATCCTAACCATGAACGCCATGAAGCAAAACGGCTCGCAGCCCCTTAAGGTGACGGTAAGCAACACCGTGGCGCGCGACAACGTGTGCTCGCTGGCCAAGAAGCGCAAGCGCACGGCCACCGCGCAGCGCGTGGGCGACGATTACGTGATCGACATCGCGTAAGCCATGGCGCGACAGAAGGTGAAAACGGCGGTGGCGTCGTTTCATACCACCACCGATGCGCTTGCCTTCAAGCAGGCGGCCGTGCGCGAAGGGCTGCGCGGCCGCCTTGCGCCCATTCCCCGGCAGTTGTCTGCCGGATGCGGCATGGCGTGGTTGGAGCCGGGGGCTGCGCCAGCTCAGCTGGAAGCCTTGGCGCAACGTAGCGACATTGAGCTGGAACAGGCGGTCGAGTTGGACCTGTAGCGCAGTGGCGGCTAGCCCCCCTGCTTCCGTGCATGGTTTTGCAGCGCCCGCGGTCCAAATAGGGCATGGGGTACCCCCTTTCCGTGGCGTGGCGCCAATCGTTGGCGTACAATCGCTCGAAACGGCAACTAGCCGCGTTCGTTACCGCAAGAAGAGGGGAACCATGCAAATTATCACTGATCAGGTTTATGCATTCTCGAAGGACAACAAGCCCTGCGCTACGGCCAAGCCGGGCGAGGTGCTGCAATTCAACACGCTCGACTGCTTCAGCAACCGCATCCCCGATGAAAACACTACCATGGCCGACTTGGACTACACGTACGGTTTTGCCAACCCCGCCGCCGGCCCCGTGTACGTTGAGGGCGCTGAGCCCGGTGACGTGCTGGTGGTGGACATCTACGACGTGAAGGTTGCCGACGAGGGCACCATTGCCACCGACGACCACTGCGGCCCGCTGTTCGAAACCACGGATTACCGCACCAAAAAAATTCCCATCCACGATGGCATGGCAACGTTTAACCAGGTCAGCTTCCCCGTTAATCCCATGATTGGCGTCATTGGCACCGCGCCCGACGGCCCGGACGTCATCGACGGCTTCGTAGGCAGCCACGGCGGCAACATGGACAACAAGAAAATCACCAAGGGCACGCGCCTGTATCTGCCCGTGCGCGTTCCCGGCGCGCTGCTGCAGATGGGCGACGTGCACGCCACCATGGGCGACGCCGAGCTGTGCGGCACCGGCATCGAGATTCCGGCCGAAATCACTGTGCGCGTGCAGCTGGTGAAAAGCTTCGAGCTGAACTGGCCCGTGCTGGAAACGTTTGGACCTGAAGGCAAGTGGTACGTGAACGCCTGTGCCCCGCATTACGAGGAAGCCCTGATGAACGCCTCGAAAGAGCTGCAACGCCTGCTTATGCGCATCACCGGTTGGGACGCCGTTGAAACGTACATGTACATGTCGGTGCAAAGCGATGTGGAAATCAGCCAGGGCTGTGAGCCGTGCGAAGTGGAGCTCTCGCTGCGCATCGGCACCCCGAAGTTGACGCAGTTCCCTGCGTTGGTGCCGCAACCGTAGGCGCTAATTACAACAACATTTGTAACATCTCGTGTGCTCTAGTGCTTTAACGTGCTAAAGTACGCTTCATTGCGCAGAGCCGGAAATTGCGCTTTTGGCCCTGCGCAATGCCTATTTCTGCGTACAAAGAAAGGAAAGGGAATGGCAGCACAAACTTCCCCGGCGAAGGGTAGTGCCGGGGATAACATCGAGCAGTTCGGCTACAAGCAGGAACTGCGCCGCGGGATGGGCCTGTGGGACGTCGTGATGTACGGCGTGCTGTTCATGGTTATCATCGCACCGCAATCTATCTTCGGTTCTATCCAACAGAACAGCCACGGCATGACGCCGCTGGTGTACATCATCGGCTTCGTGGCCATTATGTTCACTGCGCTCAGCTACCTGCGCATGTCCAGCCGCTTCCCCATTGCCGGCTCCGTGTACTCGTACGTGCAGCGCGGTATCAACCCGCACGTTGGCTTTATTGCGGGCTGGCTCATCCTGCTGGACTATATTTTGGTCCCGTCCCTGCTCATCGTCATGGTGATGAACTGGGGCACCGCGCTTGTCCCGAATAGCCCGGCGTGGCTGTGGGCCGTGGTGTTTATCGCGTTCAACACGTTCGTGAACATCCGCGGCATCTCCATGAGCCGCGGTGTTGACTGGATCATCTTCGTCATTGAGGTTCTGGCCGTTATCGCGTTCATCGCTCTTGGTTGCAACTTCGTTTTGGGCGGCGGCGGAGCCGGCGGCTTCGTGCTCGACCCGATTTACCAGGAAGGCCAGGTTGACGCGCACTTCATCGCTTCCGGCATCTCGCTTGCGGCGCTTTCGTTCCTGGGCTTCGACGGCATGTCCACGCTGGCCGAGGAAACCCGCGAACCCGAAAAGAACATCGGCCGCGGCATCATCATCGCGCTGTGCGCCATCATCGTCGTGTTCGTCGCGCAAACCTACATCGCCGCCATCGTGCAGCCTGACTGGGCCAACACCGACCCCGACATGGGCTTCTTCGATTCCGTCATGCTGGTGGGCGGCCCGGTGTTCTACAAGATCATGCTCGTCATCAACATCGTTGCAATCGGCATTGCCAACATCATGAACGCGCAGATGGCCTCCTCGCGCTTGCTGTACTCCATGGGCCGCGACGGCGTTATCCCGAAGGTGTTCGGCAAGGTGCATCCGAAGTACCAAACCCCCTGGTTCTCGGCCGTGTTCCTGGGCGTTATCACCCTGTGCCTGTCCATTCCCATGGGCGACAAGATGACCGAGCTGGCGGGCCTGGTGAACTTCGGCGCCCTGGCTTCGTTCATTCTGCTGAACTTCGCCGTGTTCCTGTTCTTCTTTATCCGCGAAAAGCAGCGCAACTCCTTCGGTGACATCGTGAAGTACCTGATTTGCCCCTGGATTGGCATCGCCATTTTGGTGTACGTGTTCACCGGCTTCGAAACAATGACGTACATCGTCGGCATTGTGTGGCTGATTATCGGTCTGATTATCGGTGCGGTGAAATCGAAGGGCTACAAGGAAGTGCCCGAGGCGTTCAAGCACCTAGAGGTGTAGCGAGCCAGCGTTAGCAACTACGTGCTGCGTGAGGCAACGGTGCCCGCGCTTGTGGCAAAAGCTCTCGAGCGCGAAAGCTAGCAAGTGGGTGCCGCTTCCTGGCGGCAAACCTGTGGAGAAATGGCGAACGTGGCCGTGATTGCTCGAAAAGTTGCAATTGTCCCTTGCGAACAAGGCGACTCTTCGGTATAATTCATATTCGCGCTTCGCAAGAAGCCGTGTGCCAACGTGGCTCAGCTGGTAGAGCAGCGCTCTCGTAAAGCGCAGGTCACCGGTTCGAATCCGGTCGTTGGCTCCACGAATTTTCGAAAGCCCCTCATCCGAGGGGCTTTCTTGTGTTTGGAATTCCGGCCTATGGAACAAAATTACCCCAGCGCTTCAGTATTCTCCCTCTCGATTGGAAAAGAGGGATGTTTTCTGTGCGCGGTTTACGGGGCTGCTTATGCCGATGGCTTGTTAAATGTCCAGGTCAGATTTTCCCCAAGCTAAATTTTGCTGCAAAACCGTGCACAGAAAGAGCCCCCGTGTGGGGGCTCAAACGCAACCAGCTGGACGTGCAGGCTACTTCACGCCCAGTTTCCCGCACATGAAGGCGTTGGCGGACTGCTCGAGCGAGTCGTCAAGCGGGGCTAGCGCAAAGGCGGGCTGGCCGGTGCGCTTCGCATGGCGCTCAACCGCGCGTTCAAGCAGCCAGTCGGCAATTTGCGGATTTTTCGCCAGCAACGGCCCGTGCAGGTACGTTCCTAGCACGTTTTTGTAGCGCACGCCGTCGGCCTTCGTTTCCTCGTTGTTGCCCAGGCCCGTGTTCGACACCACGGTGCCGAAGGGCTGCATGCCCGTATCAAGATAGGTGCGTCCGGCGTGGTTTTCGTAGCCCACCACGGGGGTGTCCGCCAAGTCGCTGCGCAGCACGATGTTGCTGACCAAACGGTCGGCCGATGTGCCGGGGCGCCCGGTGGTCATTCCCACAATGCCCAGGCCAGGCACCTTTTCGCCGTCTACCAGCCATTCGCGCCCAAGCATTTGGTAGCTGCCGCAAATGGCCAGCAGCGGCCCCATGTCCTGCACGTATGCGTCCAGCTCGTCGCGCATGGCAACAATGTCGGCGCTTGCCAGTTTCTGCTCGCGGTCGGGGCTGCCGCCCATCATGATAAGGTCAACCCTGGCAAGGTCGATGGCGTCTCCGTGGCACACGCGGCGCACCTCTACGGGAATGCCGCGCCAAGCCAGGCGCTGCTGCAGCACGCGCACGTTGCCGCCGTCGCCGTACAAGTTCAGCAAATCGGGGAACAGGTGCGCAATCACAAGCGGGGAGCGGGCTTCGTCGGCGTTGCCGTCGGTGGTTGTGTTTGCGCCTGCAGCGTTGGTTCCAAAGTCGCGCGGCTTTGGTGCGTCGCCTGCAGCCGGTTGCACCGTGCCTCCCGCGGCAACTGCAGCGTCAAGCGCAGCCTTGCACCCTGGCAGCGACGTGTAATTCGCAATAATGTACGCGCTTACCTCGCGCGGCTGCTGAGCCACGCGTTGCAGCAGGTCATTGGCGCTTTCGACCACTTCTGCGTCAATGCCGGCGTATTTCAGGCGCACGGCCATGTCGCGTCCGCGGATGCCCCCGGCATAGGCAACCAGCGGGCCTGCCTGCGCCAGCTCTTCAAAGTCAATGTCCCACAGCCACGACACGTCGTGCCCGTCGGCCTCTTTGTCGTTGATGAAAAACGCAACCACCTTCGGCGCCTGGTCTTGTGCCACAATCTTCAAGTTTTGGTTGAAGCCCGTGGGATTTTTCGCCAGGTTCAGCAGCACGCGACGCCCGGAAAGGTCGTAGGTTTGCAGGCGCCCGTTTTGCGGGTCGAACGCGGTTATGGCGCTTTGCAGCGCTTCGTTCGTGCAGCCCAAAAGGCTTGCGGCAACGCCCACGGCGGCTAGGTTGTACACCATGTACGCGCCGGAAAACGGGGCGGTAACGGAAAACGCGCCCGCACGCCCGGCAGCGCCAGCACCTGGCTTTACCAGCGAAAACGCCAAGCCGTTGGCTCCAAGTTGTACGTCCTCGGCCGCATAATCAAGCGCCGGGCGCTCAAACCCGCAGTTCGGGCAGCGCCATTGCCCCAGCTGGCCGTACTGGCGCCAATCGTATTCGAACATGGTGGAGCAGCGCTGGCACATGGTGGCGTCGGTGACGGTGTTTTGCGCCAACCCCATGCTTTCGGCCACGCCAAACGCAATGGAGTGCGTGCGCTCGCGGCCCGGCAGCTGCGCCGCGCGGTCGGCAATGGACGCGCACAGCGGGTCGTCGGCGTTGTACACCAGCACGGTTTCAGGCGAGCTGCCCAGCGCCCCCACAATGCTGTCCTGAATGCGGTCGATTTCCCCGCAGCGGTCCAGCTGGTCGCGGAACAGGTTCAGCAGCAGCACGTAGTTGGCCTGCAGTTGCGGCAGGATTTTCGCCAGCCACAGCTCGTCGGATTCGAAGATGCCCCAGTCGGCGGTACCGGCGTGCAAAAGCGCCGTTGACACGCCGGAGTCAAGGTTCGCGCCCGTGCGGTTGCACACCACGCGTTGCCCGGCGCGCTCGAGCACGTCGGCAAGCAGGTTCGTTACCGTGGTTTTGCCGTTCGTTCCCACAACGCACACGCTGCCGCGGCTCAGCTTGCCACGCAGGTGCGCAATAAGCTGCGGGTCAACGTACAGCGCCACCTTGCCCGGGAAGTTCGCGGCGGGGCGGTGGAACACGTTTTTCAAGCCCCACGTGGACACGGCGCTTATGGCGCGTGCGGCGGTGAATTTCAAGCCCATGGTTTCCTCGCTTAAGCTCGGTTTCATTTCCGCCAGTATATCGCCCGACCCGCCTGTGCGCCGCCGCCCGCAACGTTCAACGTTAAAAGACCGAGAAGTTTTCTTACGAAATCACGCGCCGAACACCTGTTTTGCTATAGTGGTCACTTGCGCGAAATTGTGTGGAACGCGCCGCTGAAGAAAGAAGGACCCGTGAACAAAAAGGTAACAAGGGCGGTGGGAAATGGATACTAGTCAGATTATTTCCATCGCTGTTTTCGTGGTGGCCATGGTTGCCATCATGACCGAGAAAGTGCATCGCGCGCTTGTGGCTATCACCGGTGCCATGCTGCTGCTGATCTTGCACATCATGCCGTTCGATACGGCAATCGGGCACATCGACTTCAACACGCTTGGCGTGCTGTTCGGCATGATGCTGTTCGTAGCCGTGGTGAAGCAATCGGGCGTGTTCGAGTTCTTGGCTATTAAGTGCGCGCGCTTGGCCAAGGGCAACCCGTGGACCATCATGGTGCTGTTCGTGCTGCTTACGGCCGTGTTGTCCGCGTTCTTGGACAACGTTACCACCGTGCTGCTCATCGGCCCCATGACCATCACCGTGTGCCGTCTGCTCGACATCGACCCGGTGCCGTTTTTCATGACGCAAATCTTGGCGTCGAACATCGGCGGCACGGCAACGCTTATCGGCGATCCGCCTAACATCATGATCGGCTCTGCCGCCGGCTACACGTTCGCCGACTTCATTGCCTACGATGCGCCCGCTGTGCTCATTATCTTGGCTGCCATCATCGGCGTGTTCTACGTTATGTACGGTCGCAAAATCTCGGCAAACGAAGAGCATCGTAAGGCCATCATGGAGCTTGACGAGAACGACTACATCAAGGACCGTCGCCTGCTGCACATCAGCGTGGTCATGGTGGCGCTGGTGGTTGTGGGCTTCATGACCCACGGTGCGCTGGGCCTGGAGTCGTGCGTCATCGCGCTTGCCGCGGCTGGCCTGATCCTGCTTATTTCCGGCGAAAGCATCGAAGAGGCGCTGCACGGTGTTGAATGGACCACGCTCACGTTCTTCGCCGGCCTGTTCGTGATTGTTGGCGCTATGTCCGAAACGGGCGTTATCAGCATGCTGGCCCAGGGGCTTATCGACATTACGGGCGGCAACCTTATGATCACCATGCTGGCGGTGCTGTTCGGCTCGGCTGTTATCTCCAGCTTCCTGGACAACATCCCGTTCGTTGCAACCATGATCCCCATCATTCTTACGCTTGAGGCCGACGGTCTTGACGGCACGGCGCTGTGGTGGGCGCTGTCGCTGGGCGCTTGCCTGGGCGGCAACGGCACGCTTATCGGCGCATCGGCCAACGTTGTGTTGTCCGACATCAGCAAGAAGTTCGGGCACGAAATCACGTTCATGCAGTTCTTCAAGCGCGGTTTCCCCATCATGCTGCTTACGGTGGCCATTGCCGCCATCTACATGGTCATCCGCTTCCCGGGCGGTTAGCGGTTTCGCCGTTCTGCCGAACGGCGAATTGACTCGACGCTGCGGGCCGCTGTGGCACGCCGTCTTGCCTTTCAGCTTCACGGCATGGCCCTTAAGGCCAATGCCCGCTCGCTTCAAGGCAATACGACGCACCACAGCGGCCCTCGCTGACTTTGGTGGCGTCCCGGAGTTCCGGGGCTGCTCGATGAGCCAAAAGATGCCAGGCTGTTTTGGCTCATGAACTTTTGCGGGCTGGAAGCCATGTGCAGGCCCCGAAGCGCCGTCCGCGCTTCGGGGCTTTTGGTTTGCGGCCGCGATTTTGCGACATACGTGTTGCCTGTGGGCGTTTCCCGTAGAGGTTGTGGCGGTTGTTGCGCAGCGGCGTGGTGCCGTCACAATGGCCATATGGATACCAAACGCACAAGCTACGGGCGCGACCGCAACGGCGCGGACCGTACAACAACGAACAACTCATCCGCCGGCCGCCGCGCAACCGCGCAGGAAGTGCGCGCCCAAGACCGCTACGCGCGCAGCCGCTATGGCAGCGGTACGCCCGCGCGCCCCACGAAGCGCACGGCCGACGCCTCGGCTGCGCCCGATGAGGCAGCCGCGCGTCTTTCGCGCAACGAATACGCCAAAACCCACAAGCACAAAAAGCATGGCAAGCTGTTTTACGCCGGCATCGCATCGCTGGCGGTGGTGCTTATTGCCGCGGGCGCCGCGTTTGCGTACGTGCAGGTGCTTTCCGGCAACTTGCATGCCGGCTTGGGCAACGTGGGTCAATACCTGGTGAAAACGAACATGACGAAAGAGCCGTTCTATATGCTGCTTATGGGCACCGACGGCTCGGCTGAACGCGACGAATCGGGCGATTTCGGCGACAGCTACCGCACGGACAGCATCATGCTGGCGCGCATCGACCCAGTGGACAAGAAGGTAACGTTGGTGTCGCTGCATCGCGACACCATGATTGACATGGGCGAATACGGCGTGAACAAGCTCAACGCCGCGCACGTGTTCGGCGGTCCGGCGCTTTCGGTGCAAACGGTGTCGAAGCTGGCAGGTGTTGACATTTCGCATTACGCCGAAATCAACTTCGACGGTTTCCGCGACATCGTCGACGCGCTTGGCGGCGTTGAAGTTGACGTGCCCATGACCATCGACGATGAAGACGCGGGTGGCCACCTTGACGCCGGGCTGCAAACGCTTAACGGCGACCAGGCGCTCATTTTATGCCGCGCGCGCCACGCGTATGACGAAATCGGCCCGGGCGACGAATATCGTGCCGCAAACCAGCGCCTGGTCATGTCGGCCATCGCGAAAAAGCTGCTGTCCGCCGATGCCGCGTCCATGGCTTCAACCGTGCAAGCGCTTTCGAAGTACGTGACCACCGACTTAGGCGTTACCGACATCGTAAGCCTGGCACAAGCCATGCAAGGTCTTGACCCTGCCACCGACATCTATTCGGCAATGGAGCCCACCACGTCCGAATACATCGACGGTGTGTGGTACGAGGTGAACGACACATCGGAGTGGAAGGCCATGATGAAGCGCGTTGACGCAGGCCTGCCGCCCACCGACGGTGACATCGTCGACCAAACGTCGGGCACCATCTTGGCAACCACAGGCGATGGCGGCGCCACCAGCGCCGGAACGGCGGGCGAGGGCACAGGTGCCGTGAAGCGCGGCGGCACCGTGGCCATCCGCAACGGCAATGGCGTGTCGGGCGCGGGTCTTGACGCCACCGAGCGCATCCAGGGCCTGGGCTACAGCGTGAACACCAGCAATGCCGACAATTTCGACTACAAAAACACCGTGGTGGTGTACAACGACGCCAGCGACAAAGAGGCGGCGGAAGCAATCGTGAAAGCCCTTGGCGTAGGCAGCGCGGTGCAGAATAACAACACCTATTTGTTCGAGGAAGACTTCCTCATCGTGCTTGGCGCCGATTGGAGCTAGGTGGTTTCGCCGTTCTGCCGAACGGCGAATTTACTCGACGCTGCGGGCCGCTGTGGCACGCCGTCTTCGCACGAACCCAAGAGCTCACGTACTTAAAAGTACGCTTCGCTCTCGCGTTCCCGCGAATACGACGCACCACAGGGCCCCTCGCTGACTTTGTTGCGACCTGTGAGGTTGTTATCCGACGGCTGCTATGTTCCAGTCGCCTAGTAGCAGCCCCTTCGCCAGGCCTAGCACGGCGATGTGTGCGGGGTAGTATGCGTAGAAGAACCATTTCATGGGGCGTCCGCGGCCGCCGTTGTATGCCCATAAAAGCGGGATGGTGGCGGTGCAGCCTGCCAGTGGATACAGCGCAAAAGCTAGGTTTTGCAGCGTGGGCATCGCAATCAGCTGGCTGAGCGACGGCAGCCCGTTCGCCGCAATGGGCAGCAGCGCCGAGTACGCAACGCGCTGCCGTTTGTCTTCCACCACGCGCAGCACCATAACCATGCACGGCGCCAAAATGCCCCAGTCGCACCATATGGTCATGGCCGTGACCAGCACAAACAGCATCCAAAACAACGGGCGCGACGCCATGTGGTCGTACGCATACAAAAGCAGCAGGCATATGAACAGCGTGAACAGCACGTTAAGCTGTTGCGCCAAAAACAACCCATACGGCACCTGGGAAATTAGCGCGAACACAAACAGCCGCCGCCCGTACCGAAACACGTTCGAGGTATGCCGATACCCCTCCACTAGCAAAAACGCCATGATGGGAAACGTAAGCCCGCCTAGCGCGAACAAGATGCACACGATTTCAGGCGGTAAGTAGTCCCAGTAAATGTAGCAAGCGTGGTTGCAGGTCATGCCCAAAATGGCTAGGACTTTCAACGGAAACGCGGTAAGCCCCGGTTTTTGTCCGGGGTTCGCGGCGGAAGTTGTGGATGCGTGTTGTATCATGCGGCAAGTATACTCGACATTTCCCGCGCTGCGCCACAGCCGCGCGGTTGCCTCGCGGCCTCAAGCCGCAGCTAAGGAGGGAACATGGCAGCAATCATCAACCCCCGCAAGGTGGCCATCGTCGGTTGCGGATTCGTCGGTTCGGCCAGCGCGTTTGCGCTCATGCAGTCCGGCCTGTTCGCCGAAATGGTGCTCATTGACGTCGACCGCGACCGCGCCGAGGGCGAAGCGCTTGACATTGCCCACGGCATGCCGTTCGCCAGCCCCATGAACATCTACGCCGGCGACTATTCCGACATCGACGATGCGGCCATCACCGTTATCACGGCCGGCGCAAACCAAGCCCCGGGCGAAACGCGCCTTGACCTGGTGCACAAAAACGTTGCTATCTTCAAGTCCATCATCCCGCAAATTGCCGAGCGCGACTACCAAGGCATCTTGCTGGTGGTGTCCAACCCCGTTGACATCCTTACGTACGTGGCCTTGAAACTTTCCGGCATGCCCGCTAAACGCGTGCTGGGCAGCGGCACCACGCTTGACACCGCGCGCTTCAAGTACGCGCTCGGCGAGCATTTGGGCGTAGACCCGCGCAACGTGCACGCGCGCATCATCGGCGAGCACGGCGACAGCGAGATTGCCGCTTGGAGCTTGGCAAACATTTCCGGTATTCCGCTTAACACGTTCTGTGAGCTGCGCGGCCACACCGACCACCAGGAAAACATGGACCGCATTGCCGAGGACGTGAAAAACGCCGCCTACGAGATCATCAAGAAAAAGCGCGCCACCTACTACGGCATTGCCATGACCGTAAAGCGCATCTGCGAGGCAATAACCCGAGATGAGAAGCCCATTCTTCCTGTTTCGAACTACCTGGACGGCGATTACGGCCTGCACGACATCGTACTGTCCATGCCGGCCGTTGTGGGCAAAGACGGCATCGAGTACAAGGTGCCCATCACGTTGAACGAAAAGGAAACCGAGCAGCTCAAGCACTCCGCCGCAACCCTGCGCGAAGTCATCGACAGCTTGGACCTGTAACATTCGCGCCGCGAAAGACCTGGAAGCGTCTTCCCCGTGCCACTTCGCGCCCTCGTTTGCGTAAAACGAGGGCGTTTTTGTCTCGAACGCCTATCAGCTTACTTCCTGGTTCACAACTCCATCACACAAAAATGCCCATATGGGGCACGCGTTGGCGGGGTTTGCTAGAATGCTGAATACTTACGCAGAAAGAAGGTGCTCATGCTGTCTGGAGATATGGAAAAGCTTTACCCCTCCACCAAAACGTTGGTGAAGGATTGCGTTGCCAGCCGCCTTCACGCGAAGGACGCAACGCTTTATGGCTTTTCCGATGAAGCGCAGGAGTGCGCACAGAATTATATGGGCTGGGCTGACCTTGCCAGCAACCCGCCTTATCCTTTGCAGGAGATTCAGGCATTTGCCGATTCCATTATCGCCCAGGGCTTGAAATCGGTGGTGCTTATTGGTCAGGGTGGTTCCACTCAGGCTCCCATGACCATCACGAAATATCACAAGCCCGACTCGTCGCTTGTGCAGTTCCGCACGCTCGATTCCGACTCGCCGGTGCGCGTGCGCGGCATCCTGTCCGAAATTGACCCGCGCACCACGCTGTTCGTGGTGTCCTCGAAGTCGGGTGGCACCATCGAGCCGCGCCTGGCGCTGCGCGCCGTGCGCGATGCGCTGGCTGACCAGATTTCCAACGAGGAACTGGTGCAGCACCTGGTTGCCATCACCGACCCCGGCTCGAAGCTGGAACAGCAGGCTCGCGAAGAAGGCTGGGCCGCAGTGTTTTCCGGCGAGCCTACGGTGGGCGGCCGCTTTAGTGCGCTGTCCGTGTTCGGCTTGCTGCCCGCTGCGCTGGTTGGCATCAACCTGCAGGAGTTCATGGCACATGCGCTTGAGGCCGAACGCGCCTGCAGCGAAGACGCTATCGACAACCCGGCCATTGGCCTGGCGGCTTTTCTGTACGACAACTACATGCAGGGTCGCAACAAGTTCAGCTTCCTCACGCAAAAGCGCGGCCGCGTGCTTGGCTTGTGGATTGAGCAGCTGGTTGCCGAAAGCGTGGGCAAAAACGGCCAGGGCATCCTGCCGAACATCGAGATTGACACGCTGTTGTTGAAGAAGGACCCGGGCGACCGCAGCGTCATCATGTACCAAACGAAGAACGACCTGTGGGACGAGCGTCACAACTTCGAGATGAGCCTGTCCTACATCGACCCCACCATCCCGCGCGCGGCGTTCAAGATCGAATCCGTGTACGAGCTGCCCGAGCACTTCGTTATGTGGGAGTACGCCATTGCCATGTGCGGCTACCTTATGAAGGTGTGCCCGTTCGACCAGCCCGACGTTGCGTCGGCAAAGGCCGCGGTGCTCGACATCCTGCGCGATGGCCAACCCGAACCCGACTACGTGCAGGACTTCATCGACGACGTGCACATGGGCCAGGTGGAGGTGCGCCAGGCCGAGTGCTTCAAGGACTGCACCGACGTGCGCGCCAGCCTGCGCGCGTTGCTTGGCAGCATCCAGCCGGGCGACTTCTTCGCGCTGAACGCGTTCTTGCCGTTCACGGGCGAGGGCCGTCGCGAGGCGCTTGAAACTATCCGCCACGGCGTGGCCGACAAGTGCCACGTGGTGTCGTGCCTGGAAGTGGGTCCGCGCTACCTGCACTCCACCGGCCAGCTGCAAAAAGGCGGCCCGAACTGCGGCGTGTTCCTTATCCTGTCAGCCGACGAGCTGAAGGACATCCCGCTGAAACAAGAGGCCGAAAGCCTGGGTTCGCTGGCGAAGGCACAGGCTTCGGGCGATTTGGTTACCCTGGCAAGCCGCGGGCGTCGCTGCGTTCACCTGCACCTGCCCGACAACTCCGGTGTTACGCTGCGCGCGCTGGCCGAGGTTGTAAGCGACATTTTGGAAGAGCTGCAGCAGGCATAGGCCTGGGCGGATACGCGTTTGCGAAACGAAGGCGCATTGGCTTTGCCGGTGCGCCTTTTGGTTTAAAGGGCGCACCGGCACCTGCGGGAAGCGGTAGCCGAAACGCCAAGGGAAAGGTTGTCTTATGGTTGAAGCGCTTGATATTCAAGTCAAAGGCATCGTGCAAGGGGTCGGGTTTCGCCCCTTTGTGTATCGTTTGGCAAAAAAGTACCTGGTCAACGGTTGGGTTTTGAACGCAACGGAGGGTGTGTCCATCCATGCGGAAGGCGAGGCGAACCTGCTGGACAAGTTCGTCACCGAGCTGCACATGAACCCGCCAAGCGCTGCGAAAATCAAGGAAGTCGACTTACACGAAGTGCCGGTTGAAGACTTCAAAACGTTCGAGATTCGCTTTTCGGACGAGCATGCGGCCGAACAAACCACGTTGGTGTCGCCTGATCTTGCCACGTGCGACGACTGCCTTGCCGAGCTGTTCAATCCGAACGACCGCCGCTATCGCTATCCGTTCATCAACTGCACGAACTGCGGCCCGCGTTTCACCATCATCAACTCGTTGCCCTACGACCGCCCGGCAACGTCCATGAAGGATTTTCCCATGTGCCCGCGCTGTGCGGAAGAGTACGCTGACCCGCTTGACCGGCGCTTTCACGCACAACCCGATGCCTGTTGGGAGTGCGGGCCTCACGTTTCGCTTAGCGTGCCTGCGGCCGATGCGCCGCAATCGCCCTCGCTGACCTTTTCGAGATTCCCGGTTAATAATGGTTGGGCAATTGCTTGGGGCAACACCCGCGAAGCCTCCGATGCCATCTTTGCGCAGGTGGTGCAGCTGCTGCTTGATGGCGGGATTGCGGCGGTGAAGGGCCTCGGCGGCTTTCACCTGGTGTGCGACGCCGCAAACCCCGAAGCGCTGACAAAGCTGCGCGAACGCAAGCACCGTTGGGGCAAGGCGTTTGCCGTGATGGTGGCCAGCGCCGATGATGCACGCCGCGTGTGCCACGTTGATAAGGTGGAGCAAAGCGTGTTGGAATCCACGAAGCGCCCCATCGTGCTGTTGCGCAAGCGTCAAGACGTGCAGCTTGCGGCGGGCTTGGCCGACAAGCTCCCCGAGCTGGGCGTGATGCTTCCGTGCACGCCCGTACAGTACTTGCTGCTGCACGATTTTACCCAGGCGCTGCATGCTGCCAAAGGCGCCGATGCGCTGCCAATGTTGGTGATGACCTCGGGAAACATGCACAACGAGCCCATTGTTACCGACGATGCGCAGGCGTGCGAAAAGCTTGCCGGCATTGCAGATGCTGTTCTGGGTAACAACCGCGCCATTCGCGCGCGCTTCGACGATTCGGTGGTGCGCGTTGTCCAGGCTGGCGGCGAACAGGCTATTCAGTTCGTGCGCCGTGCGCGCGGTTATGCGCCGCTGCCCTTGCCGCTAAACTGCCCCGAGGCGCAGCCTCGGCAGGAAACGTTGCTGGCCACAGGCCCCGAGCAAAAGGCAACGTTTACGCTTGTGCGCGCTGCGGCGGCTGACGACCAGCAGCCCGATGCGTTCGTGTCGCAGCATATCGGCGACGTGGAAAACGCTGAAACTTACGATGCCTGGCTTGAGGCGAAAACGCGCTACCAGCAGCTGTTCCAGGAACAGCCTGTGCGCTTGGCGTGCGATATGCATCCTGAGTACCTTACCAGCAAATGGGCGCGTGAACAGGCGCAACGCAGCAACATGCCGCTTACCCAAGTGCAGCATCACCATGCGCATGTAGCGTCGGTGCTCGGCGAAAACGGCCTGTTCGGCCCCGTGTGCGGCATCGCGTTCGACGGCACGGGCTTCGGCCCCGACGGCAACATCTGGGGTGGCGAAGTGCTGCTTGCAAACCAGCAGGCTTACGAGCGTTTCGCCAACTTCGCGTACGTGCCCATGCCCGGTGGCGCCGCGGCGGTGCGCAATCCGCTGCGCATGGCGTATGGCGTGCTGTATGAGTTCGACCTGCTGGAACACGCGGGTGCAGCCGAAGCGCTTGCGGTGCTGGGGGAGCAGGCCGACGTGTGCGGCCAAATGATCGAGCGCAGCTTGAACACACCGTACACCTCTTCGGTGGGGCGTCTGTTCGATGCGGCAAGCGCGTTGTTGGGCGTGTGCACGCAGCCTACGTACGAAGGCCAGCCCGCCATCGAGTTGGAGGCGGCCATGGGCAGCGTGCCTGCGGCGCTGCCAGTTACCGACGCATACCATATAGATGTCGTGAAGAACACGGCTACGGAAACCAGCACAGCGCTTGATACTTCGGTGCTGCTGTTCGATGCCGCGCCGGCGTTCACGGCGCTGCTTGACGACAAAGCGGCCGGCGTGCCGGTGGCAACTATTGCGCGCCGTTTCCACGATGCGTTTGCAAACGCCATCGTTATGGCTGCTCAGCTGGTGCAAAGCTTGTACGGCATCACCACGGTGGCGCTTTCGGGCGGCGTGTTCCTTAACCGCTACCTTATTGAGCATGCAACAACGGCGCTGCAAAACGCGGGCTTCACCGTGGCGCTGAACCGCGATTTGCCGCCGAGTGACGGCTGCATATCCTACGGCCAAGCTGTGGTAGCATGGGCAGCGAATAAGACGAACGAACTTGCCGCCAAGTAACCGTTGCGCGCTCGTTGGCGCGGCCAAGCAAAACTCGGTGGCTTATCACAGAAAGAAGGCAGCTATGTGCCTAGCAATTCCTGCGCAAATCACGCAGCTTGACGGTGACGGTCTGGCAACCGTTGACATCTTAGGCGTTACGCGCAGCATCTCTTTGGACCTTACGCCGCAAGCTGGCGTGGGCGATTTCGTGCTGGTGCACGCGGGGTTTGCCATTGAAGTGGTTGACCCTGATTATGCGCAAGAAACTATCAATCTTATCAGGGAATTCCCTGATCTTGCCGGCGAAGAGCTGCCGACAACGGCAGCATAGCAGCAAGGGCTTGCCATGACCGAAACCCAAAACATGCACCACGCGCGCACGGTTGACGCCTCCACCATGCAGCAAGAGCTCGCCGCGTTCAAAGACCCAAAACTGGCGCGCGGGCTTATCGACTCCATTGCAAAGCTTGCCCCCGAGCGCGACGTCACGCTCATGGAAGTATGCGGCACGCACACGGTAACCATCGCGCGCAACGGCATCCGCAGCCTTATGCCCGAACGCGTGCATCTGTCATCGGGCCCGGGCTGCCCGGTGTGCGTCACGTCGAACCGCGACATTGATGCCGTTATCGCGCTCAGCCGCATCCCCGGCGTCACCATTGCCACGTTCGGCGACATGACGCGTGTGCCCGGCAGTACGTCAAGCCTGCTCAAAGAACAGGCAGCGGGTCGCAGCGTGCAAATTTGCTACTCGCCGCTTGACGCGCTCACGTTGGCGAAGCAAAACCCCAACCAGCAAATCGTGTTTGTGGGCGTAGGTTTCGAAACCACCACGCCGCTGGTCGCCAGCATCATCTTGCGTGCCGCGCGCGACGGCGTGAAAAACTTCAGCGTGTTCTCTGCGCACAAAAACATGCCCGGCGCTCTGGAGACGCTTGTGAACGACCCGAGCCTGAAGCTTGACGCGCTTATCTTGCCTGGCCACGTATGCACCATCACGGGTACAAAACCGTTTGAGTTCCTGGCGAAGAAATATGGCATCCCCGGGGTTGTCACGGGCTTTGAGGCGGTTGACGTGCTGCAGGGCATTGCCATGCTCGTGCGCCAGCTGCACGAGGGCCGTGCCGACATCGAAATTGCTTACGCGCGCGGCGTTATGGCGCAAGGCAATCCAACCGCTCTTGCTGCCATCAACGAGGTATTCGAAACCTGCACGGCAACCTGGCGTGGGCTGGGGGAGATTCCGGGCAGCGGGTATCGCATTCGCGAAAAGTATGCGCAGTTCGATGCCCTGCGTCGTTTTCAGCCGGAAATCGAACCCACCATCGAGCCGAAGGGCTGCCGTTGCGGCGACGTGCTGCGTGCACGTATGGCGCCGAACGAATGCCCGCTGTTCCGCAAGGTGTGCACTCCGGAAAACCCCGTTGGCCCGTGCATGGTCAGCAGTGAAGGCAGCTGCGCGGCATACTTCCGTTACTATTAATAAGCGGTGTGCGCAGGCGGTCCAAACGCCGCGCGCCACAACAACAATGCAAGTTTGTAACCCGATGCAACGCCCGACAAAATGTCGGGCGTTTTCGCGTAAAGCGTCCTTTACTCAGCAATACTGCATAAAACGGAAAAATAATCGCATACCGTGTAATTAAGCAGCCGAACAAGCGAATTTGCTGCATAGCCGTTGAAAACTGCCGTTCGTTCCACAAAATCGACCGCTCACACCGTAATTCGATAATTAATATCACTGCTGTAACAATTTCAAAATGATTAGCGAAATTTATCGAAACCACAATTTCGATTGGTTGTGCAAATAATTGTCGAGATTTGGGATACGCATTTGACACGCCAAATGCATGGCTTCCCGTTTCCATCCTCTACGTACTAGTGTCAAATGATACAAACCGTAAAAATATCCAATATTCGCGTTGAAATTGCATATTCAAATATTTCAGCTTTGTTACATACTTTTGTGCACTTGCATAATATCCTTGTGCAAGATGTCCAAAATTACGAGTAAATCGCCTATTGCAGGCGCACAATCAAGATGGTATAACTAGCACGTCGGCAAAACCGGAACATGCGAAACGAAACGAACTAAAAGGGTTGCCAAGTGTTCTTTCCCTTTCAAGCGAATCAATTCAAATGGCCGGAAAGCCAAGTGGTACACAATAAGTAGTGTGCATCGTCGAAGGTGTAGGAAGCACCTTCAAAGAAAGGAGACAGTCATGGCGAAGATTGTCAACTCTTGGAACGACTGGGATCCGTTGAAGCGCGTCATCGTTGGCCGCTGCGATAACTCCATGATCCCGCCCGAGGAGCCCGCAACCTCTGAGAAGGTGCCGGTCGACTCCGAGATGCGCGGCATGTGGGGCCTGCGCCCGCTGCGCACCGTCGAGCGTGGCAACGAGTGCCTCGAGAACCTGGTCAAGGCCGTCGAGGAGCGCGGCGTGGTCGTCGACCGCCCGACCCCTCTGCAGTGGAACCAGGCCATCGGCACGCCGGACTTCCGCAACGACTCCATGATGACCTGCATGCCCCCGCGCGACATCCTGCTGACCGTCGGCAACGAGATCATGGCCTCCGCCAACTCCTTCCGCTGCCGCTACTTCGAGTATCTGGCCTACTGGCCGCTCATGAAGCAGTACTTCGATGAGGACCCCGAGTTCCTGTGGACCCAGGCTCCCCGCCCGCGCCTGACCGACGCCTCCTACAAGCACAACTACTACGACGAGAAGATCACCCTGGAAGAGCGCCTCGTCCGCACCGCCAACAAGGACTTCGTGACCACCGAGGTCGAGCCGATGTGGGACGCCGCCGACCTGATGCGCATGGGCAAGGACATCTTCATCCAGCACGGCCTGACCACCAACCGCACCGCCATGGAGTGGTTCCAGCGCTACTATCCCGAGTACCGCATCCATGCCATGAACTTCCCGGGCGACCCCTACCCGATCCACATCGACGCCACGTTCGTGCCGCTGCGCCCGGGCCTGATCATCAACAACCCGCACCGCCATCCGGCAGAGGGCCAGAAGGACATCTTCGAGGCCAACGACTGGCAGATCGTCGACGCCGCCCAGCCCGCGCATGACGAGCCGCCCGCGCTGTGCTACAGCTCCGTGTGGCTGTCCATGAACTGCCTGGTGCTCGACCCCTCCACGGTCATCGTCGAGGCCTCCGAGGTCTACCAGCAGGAGCAGATGGACCAGCTGGGCATGAACGTCATCCCGGTCGACCTGCGCGACGCATATCCCTTCGGCGGCGGCCTGCACTGCTCCACCGCAGACGTCTACCGCGAGGGCGAGTGCCTCGACTACTTCCCGAACCGCGTCAAGGACTGCACCCTCATCCATCCGGAGATGTGGGAGGACTAATTGCCGCGTAGCGGTTGCCGCCTAGCGCGCATGCGCTAACAGGCTAAGCTCCGAAAAGAAAGGGGATCTGGCAAAATCCAAAGGCCAGGTCCCCTTTTTGTTTTTCCCTTCACGTACAAATCCCATATGCGCATTCGCGATTCGGCCAGGCATGGTATGGCTTGGGTTTCTGCACCCAAATTGGGGTAAGCCTTGCACCGCCTGGCCAGAACCGGGAAGGAAGCGTACCGAAAAGGGTTTCCGTTACATGCTACTGGTTTTTAAGGAGGAACCAATGGCAGAAGAGAAAATTGCAGCAGGTCATGGGGATGGCTCTGCTGGAGAGTACAAAATGGACCGCAAAAAAGGCACCATCTTCATGCTTATTTCCGCAACGGGCATGGGCTTGGTTCCGCTGTTCAGCCGCTGGGCAACGCGCACCGATATGTTCAACGGTGCCATGGGTCTCAACGGCTCGGACTCCGTCGGCGCGCTTATGGCGCTCGGCCGCATGTCGATGGGCGTCATCTTCTTCGTGATTTTGCTGTTCGCCACGCATAAGGTGGGTGTATTCAAGAAACTGAAGCTCACGCCCGCAATCGCGTTGGGCGGCTTGTCCATCGGCATGTCGCTGGCATGCTACGTGACGTCAACGCTTATGACCACGGTAGCAAACGCGGTTATGTTCATCTACACGGGCCCGGTTATCTGCGTGCTGCTGGCGCGCATCTTCCGCAAAGAGCCAATGTCGCCTTTGCAGTGGGTGTGTCTGTGCATCGTGTTCATCGGCATGCTGTTCGGCGAGGGCCTCATTGGCTTCGGCGTTGGCGGCGGCGCATTCGGCGTTGACCTCAACATGGCTCCTGCCACCGAGGAGTTCCCGCAGAAGATGGTGGGTGACATCTTCGGCCTGCTGTCTGGCCTGTTCTATGGCATGTCCATGTTCTTCAACGGCTATCGCAAGGACGCCGACACCACGGCACGTGGCGTTTGGAACTTCATCTTCGCAGTTGTGGGTTCTGGCGTCATCCTGATTCTCATGAACATTGCCGGCGTTGCCACGGGCCAGGAGAACTGGCTGACCGAGGTGCACTTCACCAGCTTCAACTGGATTGGCGCAGTGCTTCTGTGGATCGTATGCGGCCCCATTGCCTTGGGCACCCTGCTGGTTGCCGGCCGCAACCTGCCGGCCATGGACTACAGCACCATCGCTTACTGGGAAGTGCCCGTGGCCCTGTTCGTTGGCCTGGTTGTCTTCGGTGAGGCCGTAACGCTGAACACCGGCATTGGCATCATCCTGATTGTTGGCGGCGGCGCGTTCCCCACCATCAAGGCTATGGTTGCCGGCTCCAAGCAAAACAAGGAGCAGAAGATTGCCGAGAATTTGGCGGAGCGCATCGAGGAAGAATCCGCTAAGGAAGACATGTAACAGCGCAGCTTCCTTAGCTTGTGCACAAACCTCGAAGGGAGGCTTGCACTATGAAAGTAACCAACCGACTTACCCATGTTGCTAGGAACATCACGTTTGAGGCGGCGAAAACGGAAGACCAGCTGAAGGCTGCATTTGCGGAGAAGGGCCTTGCGGGATTCCCGGCGCTGCTCGACATCAAGGAGCGCACCGAAGAGCACGTGCAAATGCTCTCGCTCGATGACCTGCTGGCGTTCGCGAAGGCAAACGGCGCAGCTGCGGTCACGTACGATGTGACGTTCTTCCCGCATGCAGACGACGCCGAGGTTGCTCGTCAGCTGCAGGGCCTGGCGCGTGATTTGGAAATCAGCACCGAAGTCATCAAGGACGTATGTGCCAACGAAATCCGCGAATACCTGGAGCTGGACGCGAAGCGCGATGCAGAAGCGCCTGTTCACAGCATTGTCGAATGCTATGTGGGTGGTACCGCGTTTGCGTGGTACGGCTTGAACGAGTATCCGCGCTTAAAACGTGTGATTCTTGAAAAGCTGGCCAATGGCGGCCAGAAGGCCAAGCATGATTTCGTGCTGCGCGCAAGCAAAGCTCAGGTAGAGCTGATGGATTACGAGGATATGCCTGCCGACGTTGTGATGCGGTAGCATTACGTGGTGGACTGCGCCAAATCAAGGGAAGCGCAGTCCACCCTTTTATTCGATGGCGAAACGCAAGTTGAGGGATGACGTTTCGCGTGATGGGGCGCTTATGAAATGGCGAATCATAGGAGGGGCGCCCCTGTAAAGGAGGGCAAGCAATGGGGATATTTGCTGCCATAGGATTAGGTTCCTGTTCGTGCGATCTGAAGTGGTTCCAAGGTGATTTCCATGACAGATAACGCGCAATTCGATGCAGAACGACGCAAGACCGTTCGCAAAGTTGCCACGGCATCGTTTTTCTGCAACTTCATCGAGTGGTTCGATTATGCAACGTACTCGTACTTCGCGGTTATCATCGCGCAAGTGTTTTTCCCGAACAACGACCCGGCACTTGCGTTGATTCAAACGTTCGCGGTGTTCGCGCTGTCGTTTTTGCTGCGCCCCATCGGCGCAATCTTCTGGGGCAACATGGGCGATAAAAAAGGCCGCAAGTGGTCGCTTACGGTGTCGGTGTTCATGATGGCGGGTGCAACGTTTTGCATTGGCCTGCTTCCGGGTTATGCGGCCTGGGGCATTGCGGCGCCAGCGCTGTTGCTGTTGCTGCGCATGGTTCAGGGTTTTTCCGCATCGGGCGAATATGCGGGCGCGGCCACGTTTTTGGCCGAGTATGCACCCACCGACAAACGCGGCATGTATTGCTCCATTGTGCCGGCTTCTACGGCCATTGGCCTGTTGGTGGGCAGCGCCTTTGCAACCGTTATGTACACGATCATGCCCGAAGCGGCGGTTAACGAGTGGGGATGGCGCATTCCGTTCATCCTTGCCGGTCCGCTGGGCATCGGCGCCTATTTCGTGAACATTCAGCTTGAAGATTCTCCTACGTACCAGGCCATGCAGCGCGCGCTGAAAGATGCGGAAGCATCGGGCGCCGCCGGTGCGCCCGAGCGTCCCATTCACTGCCTGTTCACGAAGCACCTGCGCAAGCTTATCATCTCCATTGGCGCGGCAATGCTGAACGCTGTGGGTTTCTACGTGGTGCTTACGTACCTGCCGGTGTACTTGGAAACCACTGTTATGATGCCGAAGAACGAGTCTTCGCTTATCACCACTATTGCGCTTATCACGTATGTGGCGTTCATTTTCGCCAGCGGTCATTTGTCCGACAAATTCGGCCGCAAGAAAATGCTCATCAGCGCGTGCGTTGGCTTTATCGTGTTCACCATTCCGGCATTCATGCTGCTGAACACGGCGAATTTCGTGACGGTGCTGGTGGTGGAGCTTATCATGTGCCTCATCCTCACCATCAACGACGGCACGCTTTCCAGCTACCTGAGCGAAACGTTTCCCACGCAAGTGCGCTACTCAGGTTTCGCGCTGAGCTTCAATGTGGCAAATGCCCTGTTTGGCGGCACGGCATCGTTTATTTGCACCACGCTTATCACGGTGAGCGGTTCGAACATGGCTCCGGCGTACTACATGGTGGGCGTGTCTTGCATTGCCTTGGTGGCCATGATTTTGTCGCATGAGCATTCGAACAAAGATCTGTCCGAGATCTAAAAACGGGCAAGGCGTCAGGTTGCGTTTCCTCCTAGCGCAGCCTGGCACCAAGACGACGGACTACGGGAGTGCCGCAGGCTTGCAGCCGCTTCGGGGCGCGAACAGCAACGTTTCCCCAGGTGGTTGTTTGCCAAATGGTAACAACCCGTAATCCTTGCGTCGCAAAACGTTGCGCGCACGGTACCATTTCCTTATCTGGTCAGTGTTCGGTTTGCTGAAACTGGGCAAACCTTCAGGTAAGGAGGTTTGGTACAGCAATTCGCTGCCTTATAAGGAGAGGCAGCGTAACCGTGTGCATGCAGCAGGCTTGCGCTTCAGAGCCGCTGCACTGTTATTAGGGGATTATCATGAACGCAGACTCTGGTAGACCTGTACAAGACCTGAACATCACCGAAGCTGAGAAGCATAAAACGCTGAAAAAGGTTGTGTTCTCGTCGTTCTTGGGTAACTTCATCGAATGGTTCGACTACGCAAGTTACTCGTACCTGGCAACCGTGCTTGCCCTGGTATTCTTCCCGGGCGAAGACAAAATGGTTGCAACTATGATGACGTTCGGCGTGTTCGCGCTGGCGTTTCTGGTGCGCCCTCTTGGTGCAATCTTCTGGGGAAACATGGGCGACAAGAAGGGCCGTAAGTGGGCTTTGTCCATCTCCATCCTGCTGATGTCCGGCGCTACGTTCCTTATCGGCTGCCTTCCCGGCTATGCCGTGCTGGGCATTGGCGCGCCGCTTTTGCTGCTGCTGCTCCGCATGGTGCAAAGTTTCTCTGCATCCGGCGAATATGCGGGCGCTGCAACCTTCATCGCGGAGTACTCGCCGAAGGAACATCGCGGGTTTTATTGCTCCATGGTTCCTGCTTCCACGGCCGTTGGCTTGCTTGTCGGTTCGTTGTTCGCAACGTGGATGTTCAACACGTTTGGGGCAACGTCTGACTTCGTGGTGAACTGGGGCTGGCGCATCCCGTTCTGGTTGGCAGGCCCGTTAGGCTTTATCACCCACTACATTCGCGAGCACCTGGAAGATTCCCCGGTGTACGCAAAGATGCAGGCCGACCTGGCCGATAAGGGCATGAGCAGCGAAGACAAGCCTATTCGCACGCTGTTCAAGAAGCACTTCCGCGTGCTGGTCATCTCGTTTGGCGCGTGCGTGCTGAACGCTGTGGGCTTCTACGCCGTGCTTACGTATCTGCCGAACTACCTGGAGGCCACGCTGAACTACGACGCGGCTTCCGCTTCCATCATCACCACTATCGTGCTGGTGGTGTACATCGGCTTCATCTTCCTGTCCGGCCGCATTTCCGACAGGTTCGGCCGCAAGAAGATGCTCATTGCCGCGTGTGTGGGCTTCATCGTGTTCACCATTCCGGCGTTCTGGCTGTTGAACAGCTTGGACTTCTTCACCATCTTGGTGGTAGAGCTGGTTATGTGCCTGCTGCTTACCATCAACGATGGCACGCTGTCTAGCTACTTGTGCGAGACGTTCCCCACTGATGTGCGTTACTCCGGGTTTGCACTGAGCTTCAACCTGGCCAACGCCATCTTCGGCGGCTCGGCATCGTACATCTCGTTTGCGCTTATCGAGCTGACGGGCGACGCCATCGCGCCGGCGTATTACATGGTGTTCATTGCTATTCTGGCACTTGTTGCCATGATTGCTTCCCATGAGCACACCGGCAAGGACTTGTCCGAAGTGTAAGCCCAGTTAAGCGGTAAGAAATTACCCAGCAGATGCCGCCCGAGCATACCGGTTCGGGCGGCATTTTCGTATAATGGGGGCACTTGGGACAAAACGCGGAAAAGGGGATAGCCGTGAGTGAGGCAAATCAAACTCCGAAATCGCTGAAAGCGCAGATCACACGCACATCTTTGGTGCTTGCCGCAGCGGCGCTGCTGCGCGAGCAAGGGCCGAAAGCGGTTACGTATCGCAAAGTGGCGCAGTGGGCGGGGGCAGCGTCCTCTTCCGTGGGCTATTACTTCGATTCCACCAGCCAGCTTTTGTATGAAGCGGGCCGCTACAACATTCAAATGTGGGCCGAGCGCGCGGAAAACTCTGCGACTACGGCGGAGTCCATGGACCGTCAAGATTGCCGCAAACATTTGGTGAACCTGCTGATAAGCGCAAGCTTGCCGGACGATTCCGTAAACCCAGCCGCACACTATATGCAGTTGTTGGCGGCGTCTGAATCGCAAGACGTCACCGAGGCGTACCACAACGGGCGCGTGCAGCTTGACCAGGCGGTAGGGCGCATCCTCAAGCATGCAGGTGTGAACATGCCGTCGCACATTGTAGGGGCCGTGGTTGATGGTGCTGCAGTAACGGCCATTTCCGAAGGCCGAGACGTGCGCGAGCTAGCCGCAGAACTGCTGCAAGACATCCTAGCGGCATTCGAGCGCGACGAATAAACGCAAGGCGGCAGGACAACGTTTGCGTGAACACAGGGACGGAGCGGGTGTTCACGTAAACGCTTTGGGAAATGAGAAGGCAACCGTGAACACCCGCTCCGTCCCTGTGTTCACGGGTGCTCCCCCTCAACGCAAAAGGGCCCGGACCAAATGGTCCGGGCCCTTCGAATTATCGTCGCATTACGCGTGCGGCTTAGATGCCGATTACGCCCATGCCAACCAGCACCAGGGCAAGCACGCCCAGGGCAGACACAGCGCCGATGCCGATTTTCTCGCCGTTGGTGAGTGCGTGGCCGCGGTCCTTGCGGGCCTTGGCGTACACGAAGAAGCCGGGGATGTAGCCCACGCAGGTGAGCAGCAGGAACGACCAGCCGTTGTACAGCACGCCAACCACCTGGAAGATCAGAGCTACAACGCCGATGATAGCCTGCGCCGTGTTCTTGTCCTCTTTCACGGAGAACTTAATCTGATACAGCGCGATGAATGCCCAGGTGATAACAATGGACACGGTGCACATGCTGAACGCGAAGTTGTACGCGTCCTCGCTGAACATCAGGACGATAAGGAACACCTGGATGCAGGCACCAACCAGCAGCAGGCTCATCTGCGGAGCGCCTTTGCTGTTCAGCTTGCCCCAAGATTCGGGCAGCAGGTGACGCTCGGCCATTTCAGACGTGGTTTCCGCGGGCAGCATAGTGAAGGACAGCCACGCGCCGGCAACGCCGATGATGATGGCGATGCTGATGAACGCGCCGCCCCAACCGGGAGCCATGGAGTCGAACACGTACAGCATGGCGGGGTAGTCAAGCTGGGCGATTTCGGTGTAGCTCATGTAGCCGTAGGGCAGAACGGAGCAGCCGATGTAGATAAGCAGCAGGCAGATCAGACCGATGACGGTAGCCTTGCCCACTTCGCTCTTCTTCTTGGCGCGAGAGCTCATAACAGCAGCGCCCTCAATGCCGATGAACACCCACATCATGATGATCATGCAGTTCATAACCTGCTCGAACAGGCCGCCCATGCCAGCAGCGTCGGGGCCCATCTCGCCGGCGGCAACGGCGTTGTTGTACACGTTGCCCCAGAAGTCAGCCGTGAAAATGCCAGCGTTGAACATGAAAATCGCGAAGATGAGGAAGATGCCCAGGGAGGCCACCTTCGCAACCATAACGATGGCGTTCAGAAACGACGCGCTTTCAACGCCGCGGATGACCAAGAACGTCAGAGCCCACATGAACAGCGAGGCTACGATAACGCACGGCAGGGTGTTGCCCGGCAAAAACGTGGGGAAGAAGTAGCCCAGCGTGGACATCATCATTGTGGCGAACGCGATGTTGCCCAACCAAGCCGAAAGCCAATAGCCCCAGCCGGAAATAAAGCCAGCCAGCGGGCCAAAGCCCTCTTCCGCATACTGGAAGATGCCCTTGAGCTCGGGCTTTTTAGCGCCCAAGTTGTTCAGCGACAGGGCAAGAGCGGCAAAACCGATGCCCACAACAACCCAGGCCACCAACACGGCGCCCGGGCTTGCAACGCCTGCCAACTGGCCGGTAATGGCGAACACGCCGGAGCCGATGCAGGAGCTGACTACCATGCCGATCAGCCCGAATAAGCCGATGCCTTTAGCTTTTTCGCTCATGATTTCCCTCCTTAGTAGAAATCAGACGGTGGGTTTCGCCCCTGGACTCCGCTCGGTTAGCCGGACATACCGGACCTGCGGCGGCGTTGCTGCTCGCGCAAAGGCACGGGCGGAACGCAGAGGCGAAACCAAAGAAACGGGTAAGGGAATGCGCCAGCAGGCGCTTTGGCGTCCTCTCGCCAGGTTCCCTAAAAGGAGGCCGACGCAGGCCGGCCTCCTTGCACATAAACGATTAGTCCTCGCGCCAAACGGGCATGCTCATGCAGCGCGGGCCGCCGCGGCCACGGGAAAGCTCGGCCGACGGGATCTCGATGACGTCGATGTTGTTCTTGCGCAAAAGCGCGTTCGTGACGTCGTTGCGCTC
>DJEE01000145.1 GCA_002431805.1 Eggerthellaceae bacterium UBA5906 | reverse complement strand
CGACAGTTGCACGAGAAGATGAGCAGGTTCTTCAGGCGCTTGTTGCCCTGAATCTGAATCTGAATCTTCACCTCGCCCGTAGCGTCGCTGCCGATGCGTTCGCCTCTGTTGATTCCGCTGTCTGCCTTCAAATTGCCTATTAGGAAAATTGTTCGTGCGATATAATACACTCGTAAGTGCAGTTTAGGATGGGAGTTGAAAATGCCAAGCGCAACGTTAACGATACGCATCGACGACGACCTCAAACGCGAGGCCTCTGAGGTGGCTGCCTATTACGGGCTCGACTTGTCCTCCGTGACGCGCGCGTTCTACAAGCAGATGGTGAACACGCGCCGCATCCCGCTGACCTTCGCGCCAGAGGAGCCGAACGCGGAGAGCCTGGAGGCCATCCGCGAGGGCGACGCGTTCCTGGCATCCGGCAAGGAAGGCCGCTTCTCCAGCGGCGCCGACTTGATCGCGGCGGCGATGGCGTAGTGGGAAGGCTCACCGCCGAGTTCTCGGCCGCGTTCTCGCGCGACCTGAAGAAGAAGGCCAAGCGCCGCAACTGGGATTTGGACGAGCTGGGAAAGCTCATCGACCTGGTGCTGGAGAACACGCCCGAGTCCATGGAGGTGCTCAAGCGCCGCCACAACATGCACAGGCTGTCGGGCAGCTGGGCCGGGCGCAGCGAGTGCCACGTGGCCAACTCCGGCGACTGGCTGGTGATTTGGTCGTCGAACGACAAGGTCGCCTTCTTCGAGCGCACCGGTAGCCACGACGAGCTGTTCAGATAGGGGTTGTGCGTCGAAGGGCGACCTGCTCTAGTCCGCGATCCGCGAGTTCGAACTGCGCGGGCCTTCTCTCCCAACCCTCCTACGCGCCGGGGATGCTGCCGTGGCGGGTGAGCTCGGCTATGCAGTCCTTCACGGCGTTGACGGCCTCGACGTACTGCGCGTGCGAGTGGTGTGCCGAGATACGTTCAACACCGATGTGCTGGCGCCGCGTAAATCGTGGTGACCGTCCCGCATAAATCAAAATGACGCGATTGCGTAAGCGATACGTGCCTCCATAGAATCGCTTCCGGCACGGCAGGACGACCGTACCGTTTTCGTTTCCGGGAGGGATCCGATGACCAGATACCGGGAGATCATGAGGCTGTCGGCCATGGGCCAATCGCCGGCGGACGTCGCTGCCGCGGCGGGTTGCAGCGGCAGCACGGTGCGGCGCGCCTTCAAGGCCGCGGAAGGGGCCGGGCTCGAGTGGCCGCTGCCCGACGAGATGGGCGACGATGCCATAGGGGGGCTCATCTACCCGAAGAAGTTCGGCAAGCACGGGGATTTGGTCCTGGATGACCCGGCCCGCTTCACCGAGGAGACGCCGTACCGCCCCTCGAGCCCCTACTCGAGCACCAAGGCGGCCAGCGACATGCTCGTGCGCACCTGGACCTGCACCTACGGGCTGCGCACCACGATAAGCAACTGCTCGAACAACTACGGCCCCTACCAGCACGTGGAGAAGTTCATCCCCCCGGCAGATAACCAACATCCTCGACGGCGTGCGTAGTGAAGCTCCTTGGCTTGCTGATAAGCTGCTCAAGGGAATGGGCGTAAGCAAGCAGGGTTTCGCTTGCTATTGATGGGGCAAGCACGCTAGGGGCGGCTGTCAAGTCGGAAATCACGTTTGCGTGGCAATTTGCCGTGCCTCTACCGCGCCCCTTGCGCCGCCGTAGTCCAAATGCAGCCAGGCGGTTCGCTGATGCGTGCTTAAGCTAGTGCGTTTTGTTTGATGAGTTGCAGTGTGATGAGGTATGGTCTCGCGGTTCGCCGCTTGCTTCGTGCCGCAGGGCGCTCTGTCGTTCAAGCTCGGAAGACTTTGCTTCATGACGAGCTTGCGAAGGTGGGGTTTGAGTACTCGGGTGATTTCATGAAGACACCCCACTGCGGTTTTCCGGCGGAGTGAGAACGTTCGGAATCTCACTGCCCGGAAAAGCTGCAACATCCTTGGGCTTGTGGGCGCATTCGGCACCGGATTGTTCTCACAGGTCGCTTTTCTTGCAGCGGCACAGCCCCCCTGCGTTCTCATTCCGCTGAAAACTTGCATCGGGGCACCCCTGTGCCTTCTCATTGCCTTGGATAATTGCAGCAGCGCCACCTTACGTTCCCCGCCGATTTCCCAACAGGAACGCGACGACTCACCTGACGCCTATCACGCGCAGGCGGCAGCGGCTGCGGCAGAAATGAGACAGTACCCGACCCCTGTCACTCTCCGACCCCTGTCACTCTCACCTGATTCCTGTCGCATTTGCTGAGGCGGGCTCTCCGGCAGTAGACGTTTCTCGATAAGCGATAATCTCAATCTTGTCTTTCTAAACAGCAAGAAACATGATAATCTTATCTTATAAAAAGGCAAGATTGAATACAGGCGGTGGCGTATGCCTTACAGTGCATTGGTCGCAGAGAAAATCAAAGATTTCGAGCAGCAAGGTGTGCCTGAAGTGTTCAACCGCGACTTGAGCCTAGGCGATTTCCAGCAGCCGGCACGTGGCAATGTGGTTAACGTTGTGGTGGGAACCCGCCGTTGCGGAAAGACGTATCGGCTGTATCAGGAAATGCGTTCGCTTATGAATAAGGGCTTTTCGTTCGATCAAATGCTCTATTTCAATTTTGAGGACGAGAGGCTCAAGCCTTATGAGGCATCGCTTCTGAGCGATGTGCTCGACACCTATTTTGCCATGTACCCCGATGCGCAGAAAAACGGTGTGTTCTTATTCCTTGACGAGATTCAAGAAGTTCCCGATTGGGGGGTGTTTCTTAGGCGCGTTGTCGATTCAACGAAAGCCACCATATTCGTCACAGGATCGTCTTCGAAAATGCTGTCTGCGGAATTGAGCTCTGCCTTTAGGGGCCGATCGTTGTCCAGAGAGCTGTTCCCGCTTAGCTTTTCCGAATTCGTTCGATTCAGGAATGGCGTCGGCACAGATGCGGGGAGGGGGCTATCTTCTCTGGACAAATCTTTGCTGCGACACGAATTGGGCGTCTATTTGGAGCGAGGCGGTTTCATCGCAACCTTGTTGCAAACTCCGGTTGACGCAATGATGCTGTTGCAAGAATACGCCTCGCGTACCGTTGCAATGGATGTGGTCGAACGCTATGCGCTGCGGAATCCACGCGCAGCAACGTTGTTTCTTGCGCGGTGTCTAGCCTCGTCGGCGCGTGAGCTTTCACTTAATAAGGTATATGGACAGATGAAGAGTCGCGGAGTTTCCGTCTCGCGCGAAACGCTGGGGAACCTTCTTGCATATTACGAGGACGCGTATCTGCTGTTCGCGGTAGGGGAGTTCAGTCGCGCCCTGTCCGACAACGCCCGCTCTTCATCAAAGGTGTACGCGGTTGACCCAGGATTATTCGCTGCGTTCTCGCCCGCGTCAACGATGGACGCGGGACAGCGTTTGGAAACGGCGGTGTTTAATGCGTTGCGACGTCGCGTTCCTTCGGTGCGCCAAGGATCGATATCACGCCTTTTGCTGCCTTCTGGCTCGAAGTCGCACGAAGTTGATTTCGTTATAGGAGACGCGCTTCTTATGAGCGCGCATGAGCTTGTGCAGGTTAGCGTGGACATGGGAAACGAGAAAACTCGCGCAAGGGAAATTTCTGCGCTGCAGGCCGCGATGAGTCGTTTCGGCCTTCGCGAGTCGTTTATCGTGACAATAGACGAAGAGGCCGATGTGAAGCTGTCAACTGGCGAAGTGCACATCATTCCCGCTTGGAAGTGGTTACTCAGCTAGGGCATATGAGACAACTTACCCGACCCCCGGCCGCGCGTGCTCGCCAAAATGAGACACGTACCCGACCCCTGTCCCGTTCGCCCCGCTTTTGCCCACCCGTTTTCCCACCCGTTTCTTGTTTTTGCTGATAAACCACCCTGTTTCGTGTCTGCTTGCTTACGGCTGCGGCGGGTATCTTCGTGAACGTGCTCCCGCCTAAGGGGGCGCGGTTTGCAGCAAAGTTTCACGAAGGAAGGGAAGGACATGGGCAACACGGATGCTTCCGGGAACGCTCGGAAGAGCCACAAGGGGCTTATCGTCACGGTCGTCGTCATCGTTGTGATCGCGGTGGCGGGCGCGGGCTTTTGGGTGTGGCACCAGCAGCCGAGTTTCTGCAACGCCATCTGCCACCAGCCGATGGACCGCTATGTGCAAACGTACGAGTCGGGCAACACCTCGATGCTGTCCGCCGTGCACGCCAAGCAGGGCAAGGTGTGCCTGGACTGCCACGAGGCGAAGCTCGACGATCAGGTAAGCGAGGCAACCGCGTGGATCACGGGCGATTACACCGATCCCGTGGCCGAGAACACGTTCGAGTACGACGAGAGCTTCTGCCTGAACGAGGCGTGCCACAACATGACGCGCGACGAGCTGACCGAATCCACCAGCAACATGGCGTTCAACCCGCACGTGCAGCAGCACGGCGACATCGACTGCGGCCAGTGCCACAAGGCGCACTCCGAGTCGGTCATGTACTGCACGCAGTGCCACGCCGAGGCCGAGGTGCCCGACGGCTGGATGTCGTACAGCGAATACACGAGCTTGAAGCAGAACTAGGGGGCAGCGCTAATGACTACGAACGAGATGACGTTTGACGCGCGTCGCGGCATGAGCCGCCGCCAGTTCATGCAGCTGGCGGGCGTGGGCCTGGCCACTGTGGCGCTGGGAAGCCTGGTGGGCTGCTCGAAGGGCGCTACGCAGTACACCTACGACGTGGTGGTTGTGGGTTCCGGCGGCGCGGGCACCACTTCGGCCGCGTTTGCCGCTAAAAACGGTGCGAAAACGGTGTGCATCGAGAAGCTGGGCTGGCAGGGCGGCTCCAGCTCGCTGGCCTTGGGCACGTTCTACGGCTCGGGTACGGTGCAGCAAAAGGAGCTGGGCATCAACGACACGCCCGACGACTACTACAACTACCTGCTCACGCGCAACGCCGACAAGGTTGACCTGGCCATGAACCGCTTCATGGCCGACCACTCCGGCGAGACCATCGATTGGCTGCGCGAGGATTTGAAGGTCCCGTTCAAGGACGAGATCAAGGGCAACGGCAAGGACAAGGTGCAGCGCGGCCACATGTGCAAGAACAACGCCGACGATGCGCTGAAGGCCGTCACCCAGTTCGCCAACGAGCAGGGTGTGGAGTTCCACTTCGACACCGACGCGACTGCGCTGATTGTGGACGAGTCCACGGGCCGCGTGGCGGGCGTGCGCGCCGAGAAGGCCGGCAAAGAGGTCATCTACAACGCGAAGACGGTAATCATCGCATCGGGCGGCTTCTGCCGCAACCCCGAAATGATCGCGAAGTACTGCCCCGACTACGTGGGCGTATACACCGAAGTGGGCGTGGGCCTGGACGGCTCGGGCCTGCAGATGGGCCTGGACATCGGCGCGGCCTACACGGGGCACGGTGGAACGAACGGCATCCTGGCCTGCCCGGTGGAACCCGGTCAGTCCAAGCTCATCAGCGCAAAGGCGCTGTGGGTTGACTCGAAGGGCAAGCGTTTCGTGAACGAGGGCGGCCAGACGCACGACATCTACTACCAGGTGGCGCACTTCGATGACCAGCAGTTCTTCGCCGTGTACGACCAGGCCATGGTAGACGGCCTGACCGACAAGCTGAAGAAGAAGGTTGCCATGGGCCTGGAGCAGGGCATGTTCGCCAAGGGCGACACCGTTGAGGAAGCGGCGGCGCAGCTGGGCGTGGACGGCGCGGCGGCGGCTGAGACGCTGGCGGCCTACAACGAGCTGGTGGCGTCGGGCACCGACACGCAGTTCAAGAAGGGCAAGGCGAACCTGGTGGCGCTGACGCAGGCGCCATACTACCTGCTGAAGATGGGCGTGTGCACGCACGGTTCGTTCGGCGGTTTCGACATCAACACCAACTTCCAGGTGAAGGACACGCAGGGCCAGGTCATCCCCGGCCTGTACTCCGCGGGTGAAGTGTGCTGCGGCACCTTCATCTACGACGACTACCCGGCAGGCGGTTGCGGCCTGAACTTCGCGTACACCTCTGGCCGTTTCGCTGGCGCGAACGCGGCAAACGAGGCGCTGAGCGCGTAAAGCGTCGCGGCCGTGGGACAGTGGGACAGGGGTCGGGTACTGTCCCACTTTTCGGATGCGTGGAGCGTACCTGCGCGTGGACGTTTCGAGGGCGTTCAGGGCTTGCTGGCTCGGGGCGCCTTCTGTAGTTTTTGGCGGCTGCTGGAAGCGGTATACTGCCGAAGACGTGAAAGGGAGTTCAGGAGAGGGCTTTGCGTGGGAAGCGTCGTTTCTGAAAACATGGCGAGTTCGTGCGCCACCGCGCGCGGGCGGATGCGGCAGGCGTTCGAGGGTTGCACGCTGGCGTTTTTCGGGCTGGCGGTTGTGCGCATGTGGATCCAGTGCAACCTGTACGGCAACTACGTGCTCTCCGATGCGGGGCTGGTCAGCATTGTTATCAACTTCGTGCGCATCGCGTTTACCGTGGTACTGGTGGCGGTGGCGCTGCGCGGCCTTTTGGGCCGTCGTTTGGCGAAGGGGCTCGAGTGGTTCTCGGTCACGGCCATGACGCTGGCAAGCGTGCTGTTCTACCTGAACGAGGCCGTGGGGTCGAGCGCCCTGTCGTACGCGGCGTGCGTGTGCGCGGGCCTGGGCATTGTGTGGGGCGGCGGCATGTGGATGGCGTTTTACCTGCGCTGCCGACCGCGCCAGGCGTTGCTGTACGCGCTGGCCTCGCTTGCGTTGGGGTCGGTCGGCGGCTTGGTGATGGGCGGGCTTCCGCAATCCACGTGCTACCTGGTGGGCGTGTTTCTTCCCACGGTTTCCTATGTATGCTTCAGAAGTTCCATGCATGCCGCCGATGAGTACGGCTGGCAGCAGGCGCCTTCAGGCATTTCGTCGTCGCCGGCGTGCCCCGAATTCGCGGGTGCGCGGTGCGCTTACGATGCTGCGTCGCGTGCCGATTTTGCACGGCTGCTTGCGGGGTTAGCGCTGTTTATGCTGGTCATGGGCGTAGCGCGAGGTTTTCCGTTTGGGCAGTCCATTGCGCTGCCGTTTGCCTTGCAGCTGTTGCACCAAGGCGGTGTGGTGGTGCTGTGCGCGGCGTGGGCGTGGCTGGTGCTGGGCCGCGGCGCAGCGATGTCGTCCGCAACGTTGTGGCGCTTCGAGGTGGTGGCCGCATCGGCCGGCGTGGTGCTGATGGCCACGCTGGAGTGGTGGGGCCTGGCCGGCGGCGCAGCGCTGGTGTCCATCGCCAACACCATGACGCTGGGCATCTTGTGGGTCACGTGCTACGACGTTGCGCGCCATTCCTCGTGGAATCCGTACGCGGTGCTGGGCGTATGCTGGGCCGTGTTCCTACTGGCGCGCGAGGTTGGGCGCTGGGGTATTTTGGTGTTCGCCCCGCAAAGCTCGTTCATGATGTTGCTGGTGGCGCTGATGGTGTGCGTGCTGTCGGTGTCCATCGCTGTGCTGCTGGGCGATAACGTGCCGCGCGCGCGGGCTTTGCTGGCGGGTTTCCCGAACGAGCGGGAAACGGCCGTTGGCCGTGCGAATGCGGAAGGGGAGTTTGCTGCCGAAGGTGCTGCTGAGGGCTCTGAGGCTGAGGGTGCCGCCGAGCCTGCCTTAACAGTCACTTCGCCCGCTGCTGCGCAGCCGCCCGCTGTGCCCGCTGCACTCGCCGACGAAGTCGCCGTTGCGCGCTTGATTGCCGCGTTCGGGCTGACGCATCGCGAGGCTGAGGTGGCGCTGCTGCTTTCGCAGGGAAAGAGCAAGGCGGCCATAGCCGAGGCGTTCGTGCTTTCGGAGAACACCGTGCGCGGCTACGCGAAAAACGCCTACGCAAAAATGGACGTGCACAGTAAAAAAGAGCTGCAACAAGCTTTGCGTGACCTGCACTAACCGGCTTTTTCGCCTTCTAAAATTTGACCCCTGGCTGGCGTGGCGGATGCGTTGCGTGTAATATGTGCGCCGTACTTTGCATTTAAAGGCGCGGCGGGGGCTGCGCCGCGCGAGGAAGGGGATGCCCGTGAAGAAGTTTCTAAGCGAGTTCAAGGAGTTCATCAACCGCGGCAACGTGATGGACCTGGCCGTTGGCGTTATCATCGGCGGTGCGTTCACGTCCATCGTGACGGCGCTGACCACCAGCATCATCAACCCGCTGATCTCGGTGATTGCCGGCGGCGGCGCGGATACCATTTCCGGCCTGGTGGTGCCCGGCACCGACATCGATTTCGGCGCGTTCATCAGCGCATGCATCAACTTCATCATTGTGGCGTTCGTGGTGTTTGTGCTGGTGAAAGCCGTGAACAAAGCGCAGAACATCGGCGAGAAGCTCACGGGCAAGGAAGAAGAGGCTCCGAAGGCAGCTCCCACGTGCCCGTTCTGCCTGGAAGAGGTGAAGGAGGGCGCCACGCGTTGTCCGCACTGCGCGGCAGCGTTCGACGAGCCCGCAAAAGCGAACTAGCGCGGCATTAGGGCGAAATGCGACAATCCACCCGACCCCTACGATCTGTCGCAGTGTGCCGCGCGGCACAACCACACCGTGGAGTTTCTGGGCGACAAGCTCGATAGCGCTTGCCGTTGTACTGATTCGTTACCTTTGCCTGCTTGCGTGGTTGTGCGGCAAGCTTGTATACTGCAACTGCACCAGCAAAGCCCGTCTCTGCTGTCGGTGAAAACTTTAGAGAATGCGGGCGGCGCGGTGAACGATGTTATCGAGCCGGGCTCCTACCCGGCTCGACTACTTCTTCCGCCCCATCCGTTGCCGTTTATACGCCTCGATCAGTGCAAGGATCAGCCCGAGCACTGTTGCCAGATCGGCCAGGTGGTCGAGGTTTTCGTAGATTAGATCCATAGGCGATCACTCCTCTCGCAAGAAGCGCCGCCCACGTCGGACTTTGCTGGTTCGTCGTATTCTACGCGTATAGCACCGCGTTTTCGGTAACGGCAAGGCAACGACTGATTTGTTGCGCAATGGCTGCGTGGGTGCATTATCGGCGATTTTCCGCAAGGCCTCATGCGCTGCGAGGGGCGGAATGTGACAACTCGGCCGCCCCCTGTCACATGCGTCCTGGCGTGCGCGCGCGAGCGTGCAGGGGGATGCGCACTCGCTTGGCGCGAAGTGGGCAATGTTGCAAGATTTCGCATGTTCCAAACAGCCACATCTGCAAAATGTCTGCAAGGTTAGCTTTCTATACTTGGGTGCGTTGGCATGTGGGCGTACTTGAGGTTCAAACGGGGTGGTCGTATAATGCAAGACAAAAGTTGTTCCATATGAGCGCACTAATTGTGCATGAACATGCGTTAATTCACGGCTTGTCAGAGAATCAGGTGCTGCATGCGTGGAAAAACGCTATCTCAGTTGCTCGGCGTGGATGCGAAAGCGGCGAGGTCGATTTTGTTGCCATCGGATTTGACCAGCGCGGCAGACTGATTGAGATGGTGGGCCGCAAAAAATCGTTCGGTGTATTGATCTTCCATGCAAACACGCCGCCGACTGCGCGGGCGTTCAGGGAACTTGGTTTGAACGGAGGCAGCCATGGCCGTGGTCACTGACGACGATCTGAAAAACGCTTTCGGCATGAGCGAGGCGGAAATTGCCCGGCTTCGCGCTGATGGCGATTCGTATGAATCGGGCGAATGGCCGAAGGGCGAAACCGTGCTGATAGGAAGGCCGTGCGTGTACGGCGAGCGTATGAAGTCGATAACGTATCGCGACACGGAAGACGAGGTGCGTCGCATGGATGAGCGTGCGAAAAGCCTGTTTATGAGCCGTTCCGACTACCTTCGCTACCTGGTACGCAAAGACTTGGAGGGGTAGCGGTATTGCCCTCACTACTTTCTCACTGTGTGCTTGTGCTGTCTGCTCCATGTATACGTTGCAAGCACACAGTGAGCTGATGCGGCGGCTATAGTTCTAGAAGCTCATTGTCGTTGAGATACTTGACGAATGCGTCGATTATCTTATTTGTGCGGGATTCGATATCTATCTCCTTAAAATCGTCCATTGTTTGTGCCAATTGTTTGAGCTCCGCGATTTTGGTACCTGGCCTTTCCTTCCCATTTCCATCGACAAATCCTTCGTAGTATTTGCGCTTGTCGGAGAATTTGTAATCTGCTGCGCGAATGTTTAAGCGTTTCTCCAGCAATGCCTTATTGCCCAGGGCTTCTAGATTCGCGCGATTTTTAAGAGGTGCGACCTCATTGCGCTTTTTAGCGTAAATATGCTCGATTTCCAATGTTGTATCCAGGTCCATAAGGGGCTGGTTGGAATTGTTATAAGCCCACCAAGTAAGGATAGACTTGGTGACGGGCCTTCCATTGGTGAACACATACGTGCGGAATCGCTCGGCTATGCTTGAACGATCGAAGTGATGGTTGGGGAATTCTACTGGTCTGCCTTCAACGATATTGACCATTTCGGGATATACGGGTGTGCGTAGGGCGTTTACGCCAGGGCGCTCGATAGCGTAAGCGAAGATAAAAGCGGTGATTTTGTTCAGGAACTTATAAAGCGTATCATCGTCAAGTTCATCGTTTTCGTCACGGTTTACTAGGAACCATACGCTTAAAAGATAGGTCCACATACCGTTAGGTGCGTAGTTTAAGACGAACAGACGGCGTAGTACTCGCTCGCTAAACCCCTCTTGGCTGTCGATTTTTTCCCAGAATCTGAGGAGCGCTTCAAGCTCTTCAAGCGTTGCATCCTCTTTGAGCATGCTGTAGCTGTCTGCGCTGAAAAAATCGCGTAGCGATGCCGTTGTGGTGTCGCGAATGCCTTTTTTCGCGCGTCGGTAATACATATAGCGAGTGAAAAGCTCGTCCATGGGCGTGCCGCGCATGGGATGGAAAATGGCTTTGGTGCCCGCTTCAAGCGCTTTCCAGCGTTGGATGAATTCATCCTTTTGCCCAAGGTCGGAGTAATGCTTGTAGAATTGACTTTTGAAAATATCGGCATCGGACAGAGGCAGGCCGCGATCGTTTAATGTTGAGAAGATCCTAAGCGCCGTGTCTTGAGATTCTGCCTCGATGGGCAGCAGTATTACGTTGTTGATTACGCGTGTGGCCATGTAGACGGTATAGGTTGGCCATTCGCTTACGAGCATTTCGATTTTCTGTTGGAAAAAAGAGAAGTTACGGGCATAGGTGCTTTTCCAGTCTGCGCCGATGTTGCCTGTGCGCAAAATTTCAAGGAACTCGCTTTTATCGTTGTCCGATGCAACTTCGGAGTCGATTTTGAGTTGTTTCATATCAGGTTCGTCGAACTCGTCAGTTTTCCAAACGCAGCGAGCTATAGCTTCGCGCATTTTACGCGATTGCGTATCCTTCATGTTGGTGAATTTGTCGTAGAACGCACGAAGCAGCAGCATGATGGTAGTTAAACGTTGCTGACCATCGATAATTTCGAGTTGTCCTCTGCTATTTTTGAAAGTGACGATGGGTCCCAGAAAGTACTCATCCGAGGTACTGTCAAAACCTTCGTAATCATCGCCAGGGAACGCGAAGGCGAACAGGTCATCCCATAGTGTGGCGCATTCGTCCTCACCCCATGCGTAGGGTCTCTGATAATCGGGGATAAGGAAGTCGGATCTTTTATCGGTGAGAAGTTCCCTTATCGATTTTTGATCGATGTTAAGTTTGGACATAGGGGGCGCCTCCGTATACGGGTTGAGTTACGTTTCGCTAATTTTACTACGAGGTGCGAGCGCGGTTGTTAGCTGCAAGCTAATGCTCTGGTGCTCTTTGCGTGAGGTGCAACATCTGGCGTGCAAAGGGATGCGCGCTTGCTTGGCGCGAAGTGGGCAATGCTGCAAGATTTTGCATGTTCCAAATAGCCACATCCGCAAAATGTCTGCAAGGTTAGCTTTCTATACTTGGGCGTAGCGATGGGGCTTTGAAGTGCGCTTGATGGCATAAACGTACTCTTTAGTGACGTGTCGAATGCGGCATCGTTTGCCAAGTAGAGGGGCAGGGCGTTGTGGTTTTACGCATTGAAGAATCTGATTTGAACAACGTGCTGCTGGCTCATAGGGGCGCTATTGGTTCGCTGTCGGTGACGCATGGCGTGGTGGATGCGGTTGCGGGCATTTTCTACATAGCTACGGCGTTTTCTGCGGGGTTTCCTCCTGTTGCGCTTGCTGTGTTGGCTATCATAGGGCTGTTGTTTTCCTGCTACGGGTGCCAGCAATGGCTTCGGGCGAGGGGGAACCGGTATACGGACCGCCAGCTATTCGAGGACATTAAACGTATGGACAGGACTGAAGTTAGAAGCTCCCTTATTGCCGTCAAAGGGTGCGGTGAGTATTTCGGCAATCGGTTTTTGCTGTATCACGACGACGGCTGGAACTGCGATTTTCTGCCGAATCGGAAAACGACGGACCCCGCTCCCGACGAGGCGAGGCGCTTGGCGGCATACTTGTCGGAGCAATACGACATCCCTCGCGATGATTTCTCTATTGCATTTATTACCGATGCAGAGTCGCAAAAGGAATGCGCGGAACACGAAAATCAGATCCGCTACTATCATTATCGCCTGTACTGCGCGACCGTTTTGCGTATGCCGGAAAAATGGAGTGATGCTGCGTTTCAAACGAGTGCCGGCAAGCAATGCCGCTGGATGTCTATTGATGAGATGTTTGCGGACGAGCGCATTCGCCAGATCAATGGCGATGTGATAACGGCTGTGCGCGATTACCTGTAAGTTCTTGCGAGAAAAAATGGTTACTGTCCTGTGCGTGGGACAGCTGGTGAAAGCGGTTGTGAGAAGCTGTTGTTCGGTTGGTATCTTGCGCCGGTTGCGGTGTTACTGCGTGGTATTTTGGGCGAAAGGGTAGCGGTATGAGGGTGCTGCATGTTTCTGATTTGCATATTGGCAAGCGCGTTAATGGCATGTCGATGTTGGACGATCAGCGGTTTATTTTGCGGCAGATTTTGGATATTGCTGCGAAGCGCCAGGTCAGCGCGTTGCTGATTGCAGGCGATATTTACGATAAGGCGTCGCCGAGCGCCGAGGCCGTTACCGTGTTCGATGCGTTTTTGACCGATGCGGTTGCGGCGGGGCTGCGCGTGNNTGCTGGCCATCCCTGGCAACCATGATTCCGCGGAGCGCATCGCGTATGCGCAGGGGCTGCTTGAGGCGCAGGGCGTATGGTTTCCGCCGGTGTATGAGGGCGCGGTTGAGCACGTGGAGTTTGCAGACGAGCACGGCCCGGTGGTGTTTTGGCTGGTGCCGTTTTTGAAGCCGGGCGATGTGCGGCGGTTTTTCCCTGATGCGGAAATTGGCGACGATTACTCGGCCGCGCTGCGGGCGGTATGTAATGCGTGCGACGTTGACCAGGAAAAACGCAACGTTGTGCTGTCGCACCAGTTGGTAACAGCCTGCGGGGCGGCACCGGAGCGCGCCGACGACGAGATTAAGCTGGGCGGCATCGACAACGTGGACGTGTCGGTGTACGACGCGTTTGACTATGTGGCGCTGGGGCATGTGCACAGGCCGCAACGTGTGGGGCGCGACACGGTGCGCTACTCGGGATCGCCGCTGAAGTACTCGTTTAGCGAAGCGCGTTACAGCAAGAGTGTTGTGCTGGTTGACCTAGGCGAAAAGGTGCCGGGCTCGGCAGCTGGCGCGTGCGTGTCCGCAGAGCTGGTTCCGCTGGTGCCGCTGCACGACGTGCGCGAGGTGCGCGGCACGCTGGCCGACGTGCTGGCCATGGGCGCGGCGGGGCATGCGCCTGCTGCGGCTGGCGAAGAGGGTGCGCCCGCTGCAGACGGTGGCTTGCCGGCAGCGGATGACGAGCGCGACCCGTCGCAGGATTACCTGCACATCACGCTTTCCGACGAGCATCCGCAGCTTGACGCCATGGCGAAGGTTCACGAAGTGTTCCCGAACGCCATGACGCTGGACTACGACAACGTAACGGTGCTGGTCAACCGCCCGCAGGCGGCGGCCATAGACCCCGACAGCATGGACACGCTGGAGTTGTTCGCCACGTTTTACGAAAGCCAGGTGGGCAGTGGGCTTGACGAGGTGCAGCGCGCGTTCATGAGAAAGACGATTGCGCAGGTTGAGGACGGCGTTGCGCGCGGAATCGCAGGTCAGGAAGGGGGCGCGGAATGAGGCCGCTGAAGCTGACTATGTGTGCGTTTGGGCCATACGCGGCCGAGACGGTGGTGGATTTCCTGCAGTTGGGCGCGTCGGGCGTGTATCTGGTGTGCGGCGACACCGGCGCGGGCAAAACCATGATTTTCGATGCCATTTGCTTTGCGCTGTTCGGCGAGGCAAGCGGCGACAGCAAAAACGGCGCACGCTCGGCGACAAGCTTGCGCAGCGACTATGCCGACCCGGCAAGCAAAACGTATGTTGAACTGGAGTTTTCGTACCGCGGGCAAACGTATCGCGTGAAGCGCAACCCCGATTACGAACGTGCGAAAAAACGCGGCGAAGGAACTACGAAGGAGTCTGCCAACGCCGAGGTCGAGCTGCCCGACGGGCGGTGCATAAGCGGCGTGCGCAAGGTGAATGCGCAGGTAGAAGAGCTGCTGGGCATTGATGTGAACCAGTTCAAGCAGATTGTCATGCTGGCGCAGGGCGAGTTTCGCAAGCTGCTGACGGCGGACACGGCAACGCGCGAGGGCATTTTCCGTAAGCTGTTCGCCACGCAAAAATATGAGCGCCTGCAGGATCGGTTGGGCGAGGAATGCCGCAAGCTCGAGCGCGAAAACGATGCGCTGAAGCGCGACATGCAGCAGTTTGCTCAGTCGGTTCACTTTGCGCCGGACGATGCAGCCTCGGCTGAGCTTGAGGAGCGTCGTCGCAGCGGTGCGCCGTTGGGCGCGTGGTTGGTCGAGCTGCTTGAGGGGTTGCTTGAGCGCGACCGGGCGGCCGCCGGGCAGCTTGAGCAGCAGGTTGAGGAGTTGCGCGGCAAGTGGTCTGACACGAAGACGCTGCTGACGCAGGTGGAGAATCGTCCGCGTTACGAACGCGAGCGCGCGGCACTGGCTGAGGAACTGGTGGAGCTTGAGGGCCGTACGGGCGACTTGCAGGAGGCGCTGCAGGCGGAGGGTGCGCACGATGATGAGCGCGCGGCGGCAATCGAGCGCGCGGCGGTGCTTGAGGGCACGTTTGCAAAGTACGAGGCGCTGCGCCGCGCTGAGCAGGGGAAATCGGCTGCTGTTGATGCAACGCGCGCGGCTGAGGTTTCTTGCAAGCGCTTGCGGGAGGTTGCCGAGCAGGCTGAGGAGCAGCGTTTGCGGGTAGCGTGCGCGGCCGAGAAGCTTGCGGGTTGCGATGTTCGCCAGGCGCAGGCGAAAGCGGCATTCGATGCTGCCCAAGCGCGTGCGGACGCCGCGGGCAAGGCGCTTGCCGATGCGAAAGAGCTTGCTGCGAAGGTTGCTGCGGCGGGCAAGGCGCTTGGGCAGTTGCAGGCGGCGCAAAAACGCGAAGATGTTCTAGGCGCTGCAGAGCAAACTGCGCGGGAAGCTGCTGGCCAGGCACAATCGACCAGCGATGCGTTTGCGGGTGCCGATGTGGCGCTGAGCGAGGCGGGAGCTGCGCTTGAGCGCGCCGAACGCGCCGAGCAGGATGCACGCCAGGCGGCGCAGCGGCGCGATGCGCTGACGCAGGCGTTGGCGCAGGCGGCAAAGCCGTATGCGCTGGCCGTTGAGCGCTTGAAGGCTGCCGAGGCCGCCCATGATGCGGATGCCGCGTGCGTGCAACAGCTGCAAAAACGCCAACGCGCGGGCCGCGCGGGGTTGCTTGCGGCCGAGCTGCAGGACGGCTTGCCGTGTCCGGTGTGCGGCTCGGTGCATCATCCGGCACCTGCACAGGCGGGCGGCAGCATTCCTAGCGACCAGGAAATCGACAAGGCGGCCGAGCGTGAAGCGGCTTCGAAAACCGCTGTTGACCAGGCGGCCCGCGATGCCGAGCGCGCGAAGACGCAACACGAGAGCGCGCAGCAGGCGCTTGCCGAGTTCGACGGCGAACATGGCGGAGCCGAACAGGTTGCCGCAACGCTTGAGCAGGCGCGGGTGGCGAAGGCGCAGGCGAAGGGCGCGCAGGCGGGCGCGCAAAAGCACTGCGAGCAGGCGGCGCACGCCGCAAAGGTGCTGGCCGACGCCGCGGCGGCGCATGAGCGTTCGGTTGCGGCGCTGGCGGAAGCCAAAGACGCGCGACAGCAGGCCGAGCGCGTGCAGTCGTCGGCCGAGGCGGAAGCGCGTGCGCTCAAAGAGCGCCTGGAAGTTGCCGATGCGCAGCAGGCGCAGCGGGATTTCGACAACGCTCAGCATGACGTAAGCGTGGCGCGCATCGAGCTGAACAACGCCGATCAGGCGGTTCGCGACCTTTCTTTGGCGCAGCAGCGCATGCAGGTGGCGGAGCGTGCGGCGCAGCAGGCTGCTGCTGATGCACAGCAGGCGCAGGATGTGCTGCATCAGCGCACGCAAGCGCAAAAGCTTGCGGAGCAGGAAGTCGAGCACCTGAAGGCTGACCTGGAATTTTCGTCACTTGAACAGGCACAGAGCGAAGCGGAGCGGCTCAGGCAGCGGGCTAGGGTGCTAAAACAGCGGCGCGATGCGGCGCAGCAGGCGGTTGACGCGAACGAGCGGCAGATTGCCACGAAGCGCGAGCTTTTGGTGGCCAAGGACAAGCAGCTGGCCGACCTGCCCAACGCCGACCGCGAGGCAACCGCAAAAGCGCTGGAGGACTATCGTGTGCAGGGCACGCAGGAGGGCGCCCGTTTGAACGACGTGAAGCTGCGCATTGGCGCAAACGCCGATTGCCTTGTGCGGCTGCAGAAGGCGCTGAAACGCGCGGGCGACATCGAGGAACGCTATGGTCGCATCAAGCTGCTGGCCGATGCGGCGAACGGCAACCTTACGGGGCAGGCGAAAATCCGCTTCGAGGCATACGTGCAGGGCATGTATTTCGACAAGGTGATTGCCGCGGCCAACGAACGCTTGAAGGTGCTTACCGCGGGGCAGTTTGAGCTGGTACGCTGGTCGGAATCGGTGGGAAATTCAAAGGCTGGCTTGGGATTATACGTTATCGATAGCTTCACGGGCCGCGCGCGCGATGCCTCATCGCTTTCGGGCGGCGAGTCGTTCCAGGCATCGCTGTGCCTGGCGCTGGGCCTATCCGACATCGTGCAGGCGCATGCCGGCGGCATCGAGTTCGATACCATGTTCGTGGACGAGGGCTTCGGCTCGCTTGA
>DJEE01000133.1:15874-15999 GCA_002431805.1 Eggerthellaceae bacterium UBA5906 | reverse complement strand
AAGGCGCGACCATGCACCGAGTCGTATTTCAGCAGGTGAGCCATCGTCGGGATGTCGCCGAGATCGTTCACGGCCACGACCTGGATAGCAGGATCTTTGACCATGGCGCGGAACGCCAGACGTCC
>DJEE01000133.1:15649-15786 GCA_002431805.1 Eggerthellaceae bacterium UBA5906 | reverse complement strand
AAACCGTTGATGCCTACTTTGATTGCCATTGCGTATCTCCTTCTCATCAGATACTCAAGTTATGGGCCGTACAACCCCACAGTGTAACGTAAAGTCAAACAACACAAGCGCGAATTAGGTAGACGGTAGCGACTGCA
>DJEE01000133.1:13676-15601 GCA_002431805.1 Eggerthellaceae bacterium UBA5906 | reverse complement strand
AGCGACTGCCTTCCAATTGCTCTCAGAAAGCGCAGACAACTACTCGAGCTCCTTCGCCAGCTGTTCTATTCGCCGAACGCGGTGGTACACCGCGGACTTCGACAACGGCGGCGTTGCCAACTCGCCAAGCTCTTTAAGCGTTGCGTCAGGGTAGCGCACGCGCAGCTTGATGAAATCCTGTAGCGCGGGCGGCAGGTTTTCCATGCCGTGCGCTTCCACCACTTGGCGAATGGCGCGAATTTGGTCAATAGACGCGCGCGATGTTTTCGCCTGATTGGCTATCTCGGCGTTTGTTTGACGGTTCACATCGTTGCGCACGCTTTTAATGACGCGCGCATTTTCCATGGCAAGCGCGCTGTGGTGAGCTCCGACCAAAGCCAAGAACTCCAAAATGGCGCTGCCGCTTTTCAGGTACACCATGAAGGAGTTTCTTCGCTGCATGATGCGCGCCTTGATGTTCTTGCGGCCCAGCAGCTCGACTAAGCCTTCCGCCAGCTCTTCGGATTCGACGATGATCTCGAAGTGGAAGTCGCCGCGCGGGTCGGACACGAAACCGCTGCCCAAAAACGCACCGCGCACATACGCCGCCGCACAGCAATCTTTGGCAACCAACTGGTCGGATATGCCTAGCTCCAAGCCACCTTCGGGCGAAAGCACGCCCATATCCAAAAGCGCCGGCGCAAGATTTTGCTGTACCGGAACCTCGATAAGGTAATTCGGTGTTTTATGCAACACGCTTCTGCGAACCGTCAAATTGGTTTTCAGTTGATACAGCTCGTGCAACAGCTTGATCACCAAGCGGGCAACCGAGGGCGCATCCGTGGCGATTTCCACGCGATAGCGATTTTTGCCCGATACGAACAGCGTGCCTTCAATGCGGACAAGCGCAGCGAGCACCGCCTTGTCACAGTGGCTGCATACAGCCGGCACACGCGCCAGCTCGTCTTTTACTTCCGCCGTGAACGACATAGATGCAACACCCCCGTGAATGCCTCGCGCAACGCAAACGGGTCGTGCCAAGTAGGATGTTCCGGGTCAACAAGGTTACGCGTGATAACAACCGGGCCCTTGCTTTGAATCATGCGCATATCCGCATAGTCAATGCGAACCGGGCGCACGCGCTGCTGATTGTCTGCATCAACCACAAAACGGCTTGTCCCCGCATTTGCGCCCGTAACCGCACGGAAAACGCCCGTCTCCGAGCCATCCGGTTTAACGGGAACTGCACTGTGGATAAGCACATAATCCAAAAGACCGCGCATGCCATGTTCCATAAGCGCTTCAACGTGTTCTCGCGCCGTAAGGCCCCACGTTTCTCCTTGCATATCGGCAAGCGAGCACACAAACAACGTGGCCCCCCTCGACTGCCGAATAGCATCGATAACGCCAGGTACCAGCAAGTTCGGGATGATGGACGTGAACAGACTGCCAGGACCAAGCACGATAAGGTCGGCGTTTCGAATGGCCTCGAGCGCGGGCGGGTATGCCACGATGTTGCCGGCGCTGCGCAGCTGCACATGTGCAAGCGCCGTGCGAGAATGGCACGCCACCGCTTGACCTTCTATATAGCGCCCATCGCGCGTACGCGCCACAAGCGAAACGCGGTTCAACGTTGACGGGTACACATGCCCGCGAGCGTTGAGCAGCTTTTCGCAGATGCTAACAGCCTCGGGGAATGCCCCCGTGGCCTCTTCGAGCGCCGACAGCATCAAGTTGCCCAACGTGTGGTTATTCGCAAACGGAAAACGGTACTTGAAAGCACGCGTAAGCGGGTCTTCCGGATCAGCCGCCATAGCGCAAATGCATTTGCGAATATCGCCGGGCGGGGTAACGTTGGCCTCCTCGCGCAGAATACCCGTAGAGCCGCCATCGTCGGCCATAGCAACAACTGCAGACGTTTCCAAGCCCATGGAAAGCAGCGTGCG
>DJEE01000133.1:4303-13563 GCA_002431805.1 Eggerthellaceae bacterium UBA5906 | reverse complement strand
GCTTGAGGCACAACGGGATCGGCCGCATACAGCGGCGCAAACGCCTCCGTCAACGACGAATCATGCGGAAAAGCACTGTCATTCATGCAATTGCTCTGTTCCATATCGTCCTCTTAACGGCCACCGGACGCACCGATAATTTGGCCGTCAGCACCTTCGGCAAGCTTCAAATCGCGATGAGCCACGCTTACTCGGTACCCCTTTTGCTTCAAGTAATCACCTGTTGACTCCGCAAGCGCAACGCTGCGATGCTGTCCACCGGTGCAACCAACGGCAATAGCAAGCTGTTGCTTGCCTTCCGCAACATAACCCGGCATAACGCAATCAAGCAGCGCCCGCCAACACTTTTGGAATTCCTCGGTTTCCGGGCGATACAGCACAAAATCGCGCACGGGTTTGTCAAGCCCCGTAAGCGGACGCAGCTCGGGGTCATAATACGGGTTAGGCAGGAAACGCACGTCCATGACAAGGTCGGCGTCTACCGGAGCGCCATGTTTGAAACCGAACGAATACACCGTCACCTGCAGCCCCTGGCGTTCTTCACCGGGCGCAAACAGCGCACGAATGGTGCTGCGCAGCTGCTGCGGGAGCATATCGGTGGTGTTGATAACGTGATGCGCGCTTTTACGCAGGTTGTACAGCATCTCGCGTTCACGTGCGATACCCTGTGCAATCGAACTGCCATCCGCGCAAAGCGGATGACGACGACGGCTTGATTTATACCGCGCGATAAGCTTTTCGTCGTCAGCATCAAGGAACAGCACTCGGTAGTCAACGCCTGCAGCCTTGAGCTTGCCCAGCTCCTCCATAAGGCTTTTGAAGAACCCACCGCTGCGCGCATCGCACACCACGGCAATTCGGCGATGATTGTCCGGCTGCCCCGGCATTCCGGTTAAGCTAAGTAGGTTGCCAATAAGTGCACTGGGGAGGTTATCCACGCAAAAATATCCCAAATCCTCAAACGCGTGCATTGCCTCAGTACGACCAGCACCGCTCATACCGCTTACGATAACCAGTTCAGGCATGTTTTTCAGCACATCAGCTGTTTCCGTTTGATCGGCCATCACGCTTCTCCTTCCCCGCCTACCACAACTTCGTTTTTCGCTTGGCTATTATACTGCTGAAGCACCGCGTGCAATTCGCGGGCGACTTCAGCTGGCACCACTTTGGCATCAAGAATGTCCTGCAAACTGGCAGCCTTTAGGTTCTTGAAGCTTTTGAAGTGCTTCAACAAGGCCTTTTTGCGCACGGGTCCTAAACCGGCAACCTCGTCTAAAATGCTTGCCGTCATGCCCTTTCCACGCAGTTCACGGTGAAAGGTGATGGCGAAACGGTGTGCCTCGTCGCGCACCTGCTTCACCAGATATAGGCTGGCGCTGCCGCTTGGCAACACCACCGGGCCGGTGTCTTGCCACGGGACGAACAGCTCTTCATCGCGCTTTGCCAAACCGCACAGAGCGATGTCGTGCACGCCCATACGATCGAACTGCTCGATAACGGCGTTAAGTTGCGGCAGGCCGCCATCCAAAATGATGAGGTCGGGTTTTTTACCAAAGCGCTCATCGGCCATGCGCTCAGCGCAATAGCGGCGGCTCATAACTTCCTGCATTGACAAAAAGTCGTTCGCCTCGTCAAGCTGCGCTTTGATCTTAAACCGACGATATTGGCTTTTGTCGGGCCGCCCATTTGTGAACACCACCATTGAGGCAACGGTGTACGTACCATGGTTCGTTGAGATATCGAAGCACTCGATGCGCATGGGGGGCGCATCGAGCGCCAAAGCGCTTTCCAACTGCAACAACGCATCGTTGATGCGCTTGTCCTCGTAATTCGTGCGCACCTTATATCGCATAAGCGTGTGTTTCGCGTTCTGCTCGGCCATGGCAACCAAATCAGATTTTTCGCCGCGCTCAGGTGCTGAAAACCGAACCTTCGCTCCATGCTGGCTTGCCAGCTTTTCCGTCAGCCACGCGCTCATAGCCTCTGCGTCTTCAGGCATGCTTCTTACCACCACTTCATGCGGAATAGAAGTAGTGGTGTCGTAGTAACGCAGCAGGAACATGTGCAGCAAATCCTGATCGGGCACGTCTAAGCCGCGGTTCAGCACGAATTCATTGCTGTTGATGATGCGCCCTTCACGCACCATAAGCACATGCGCACCGGCAATGGTTTCCTCGCGGAAAAAACCGATAACGTCGGCGTTAAGGTTCCTGGAGCTTACCGCGTGCTGTTTTTCGCATAAGCTGTTGATAGTGTCGATGCGCATCTTGATGCGGCCTGCACGCTCGAAATCGAGTTCTGCAGCAGCCTGTTGCATCTCGGAAGTAAGCTCCTCAACGAACTCACGATGCCGCCCGGACAAAAACCGCTCGATGCGCTTTACGTGGGTTGCGTACTCCTCCGGGGTAATGCGCCCGCAGCACGCACCAGGACCCAATCCCACATGCGAGTCAAAACAAGGACGCACGTCTGTTTTCATGCAAGCAAGCGGGTCTTTTTCCAACTTGCGTTTTAGCGTGCGCCAATCAGCGCAGCTTGACGCGCACAACGGCACCACACGGCGTGCTATGTCCACCATGCGACGTGCGGCGCGGCTATCGGTATACGGCCCAAAATATCGCGTGTCTGGTCGATGTTTTTCGCGCGTGTACTTGATTGCAGGAAACACATCCCCTTTCGTGAGCGCAATGAACGGGTAGGATTTATCGTCCTTGAAATCCGCATTGAACCACGGTGCATACTGGTTGATAAGGTTTTTCTCAAGCACAAGCGACTCATGCTCATTTCCCACCACGATGTATTCAAACGTGCTGATTTGCTCAACAAGCAACGGGATCTTCGCGCGCTCATCCTGAAAGTTCACATATTGGCGCATACGCGCACGAAGTTGCTTTGCCTTGCCCACGTAAATGACCTGGCCTGCTTTATCCTTCCATAAATACACACCGGGAAGGGCGGGAACCGCATCAAGCTCGCGCTTTATGCGCGTAAGCTTCTGGTCGAACGTCTCGTCGTTGGGGGCATCCGCGCAGGCAACCGCATCGCCCACCACGCCACCCTGCTGCAGCACCTCGGCCGCATGAGCTGCTGCAGCAGGCCCAGACGCTCCGCCTGCCGTGAACCCCGCCTTCTGGCTATATTGCTGAAAATCCTCTGGCTTGCTCATATGCCCTCAACTACAACGATTCCAATTTCACGCGGAACGATATGGTGCGTGGCGTATCAAGCCCGTCGAACGCGATAACGTATGCACGCTTCTGCTCGTCAATAGCTTGCACAACGCCCTCCCCGAATGCTTTATGGCGCACGCGTGCACCAACAGCAAGCGCGGCTTGTTGCGCCATGTCCGCTATCCATCTGTCGGTAAGAGCATAGGCGCTGCGAGCGTCTTCAAACTGCTGGTCGGTTGGCTTGTTGGAAAACTCCAGAGCATCTGAACCGATATCCAACAAAAAACGAGACGGATACCGCGGCGTGCCCTGGTGGTTGAACCCCTCAGCTTCCGTAAGGTACAGCCCATCTTCGGCACGCGTAAGCGCGACAAACGCAAGACGACGCTCTTCCTCCATGGCCTGAACGGTGCGCGTTTTTCGCGAGGGCAGCACACCTTCGGAAAGCGAGCACACAAACACGTGCTTGAACTCCAAGCCCTTTGCAGCATGAATGGTCATAAAGCGCACCGCATCGGTTGCGCTGTCAAACGCATCCGAATTAGTAAGCAAGGCAACGTGCTTCAGGTAATGCTCCAGCGTCACCTCTTCACCGCAGGTGGTTTCAAACTCGTGAACCGACTGCTTTAACTCCGCCAGGTTGTCCAAGCGCTCTTGGCTACCCTCCGTGCGCAGCATCTGTTCATACCCGCTTGCGTTCAAAACCGCGGCAAGCACTTCCGAAACGGGTTTTCCTTCAATCAAGTCTTGAAAATTCCGTACCAAAGCAACCAATTGCTTGGCTTTCGTGCGCTTGAATATGTCATCTTCGAGCGTTTGCTCAAGCGCTCGATACAACGTGCAGCCATGCTCGTTAGCGTACTCTTTTAGAAAGGTCATACGACGCTGACCGAGGTTTCTTTTGGGAACGTTGGCCACCCGCTGAAACGCCAAATCATCCTGCACCGCAATCAAGCGCAAATAGCTCAACGCATCTTTGATTTCCTTGCGCCCGAAGAAGGGCACACCGCTATATACTGCATGCGGTATCTCAGCCTTCAAAAACGCCTCTTCAACCGCCCTTGATGCGTAATGGGCGCGATACAGCACCGCAATGTCTTTATATGCAACGCCCTCGCCGTGCAACGCCTGCACGCCTTGCGCAATCCATGCAGCTTCATCCGCAGACGATGCCGCATGATGCCACACCGTAGGCCCATAGGCGTTTCTTGTTGGTATAAGGTTTTTGGGAATGCGCATGCGGTTTTTCTCGATAAGCGCATTCGAGGCAGCGATCACCTGAGGAACCGAACGGTAGTTTTCCAGCATAAAAACCGTATGCACGTCAGGAAAATGCTTGTCGAAATCCAACAGATAGCGCACATCAGCGCCACGCCAAGTATAAATGGTTTGATCGGGGTCACCCACAACGAACAGGTTCTTATGAAAGCCTTGCAGCACCTCCATAAGCTGATATTGCAAGCCATCGATATCTTGGAACTCGTCGATCATGATGTACTCAAGACGCTTCTGCCATTTCAGCTTGATGTCTTCATGCGTTTCGAAAATATAGAGCGTGAACACAATAAGGTCGTTGTAATCGAGCCCGAAGCACTTCTTTTCTTGATACAAATACCCATAGAAAATGATATCGGTAGCTGAAGTTGCCTCAAGGTACTTTCGATGCAAATCGGAAAGGGGCATGGCAAGCATGTCAAGAAAATAGCGCGGACGCTCTTTGAGCTTTTGCATCTCTATCATGTCACGCGCCGCCGAAAACGTCATGTCACGGAGCGTAAGCCCCCGTTCTTCGTAAATGATCTGCAGCATTGCATCGATATCGGCATTATCAAGCACCAAAAAACTTTTCGGGTATTGCACCGCATGGGAATCTTCTTGCAACACCGAAACGCAGAACCCGTGGAACGTGTTGATGTAACCGGTGTCGTTGTCACCCGTAACGCGACGAATGCGATTGCGCATTTCATTTGCCGCTTTATTGGTAAACGTAACGCACAAGATATTGCCAGGCAGTATGCCTAGCTCGTTTACCAAATAGGCGAACCGTTCGGTGAGCGCACGCGTTTTGCCCGTGCCGGCGCCCGCGATAACACGCACATAGCCCTCTGTGGTGCTTACCGCTTCCCACTGCGCAGCATTCAGCCGCAGCACGCTGTCCGAGGTACCCAATTCCGTATATGTAGCCAAAGTATCCATAGGCGCAGTATACCAAAGATAGAACGTTTGTTCTAGATTATATAATGCACTCTGCTAAATTAATCAGGACCGCGCAATCATACCGCCAAACATCCGCGGTCGCGCCTATTTCGCACCACGCATCTTCATCCGCTTGACCAGCACAAAAGCGCAATAGGCAAACGCTATCGCGGCAATAGCCGCGCCGGCGTACCCCACATTAGCAACCGACGCATACGTGCACACGCCGCCGCCGATAAAGCTGCCCGTGCCAATTCCCAAGTTGAAAATGCCGGAGAAAATGGCCATGGCAACCGTTTGCTCCCCTTCGGACGCAAACTCGATGATCTCAGCCTGGTACACAATGCTGTACCCCGAGCCGGCAATGCCCCACAATGCGCAAACCGCAAACACAAGCGGAGCCCACGCAACGCTTGCGCGCAGCAGCGCCAACGCAAGCGCAACGCCCGCAACTACTGCCATCGCAAACAGCAGCCGATGCCCCCGATAAAAGCGAGAGCACACCATGCTACCACACACGCCCGCAACGCCGAACGCAACCAACGCCAGGGTTACCACGCCTTCATCCATTCCGCCGATTTGCAGCAGGAAAGGCTCGATGTAACTATAGCCCGTGTAATATCCCATGGCGTACAGCGCCGTTACCACGAAGATTCCCATAAGCACCTTGTTGTGCAGAATTGAGGGCAACTGCTTGAGCGTGAAAGGTTTCGCACCCGGAATGCGCGGGAACACCACCGCCAAATACACCAGCACAGCGGCCGAAACCGCGCCCACGCATGCAAACGTTTGGCGCCACCCCATGGCAAGCCCGATTACGCGGCCAAGCGGCAAACCTACAATCATGGCAAGCGCCGAACCGGTCACCACCGCGCTTACCGCCATGGGCGCATGGCGTTCATCGACAACCTTCACCGCAATGGGGGCAGCTATAGCCCAAAACACGGAATGCGCGCTTGCCACCACCAAGCGCGCGCACATAAGCATGCCATAGCTCACCGAAACCGCCGACAGCACCTGCCCGACGCAAAACACCCCCACAACCAGCAGCAGCAAGGGTCGAAATGCCATACGAGAACCCAAAATCATCAATGGCAGCGACAGAAGCATGACCGCCCAGGCGTAAACGGAAATGATCAAGCCCGTCTGTCCTTCAGAGGTGCCGAACGTAGAGCCGATATCGGTAAGCAGCCCCACGGGCATAAACTCGGATGTGTTGAATATAAACGCCGAAACCGTAATGCCAATAAGCGGCAACCATTCACGAAGCGATAGCTTATTGTCGACGAACCGAGACATGAACCAGCAAAACCTTCCCTTGTTACATACTTTTGCGAGTATGGGATTGTAGCCGCCCAAGCTGTAGCCGCAACAACGCCGCAGCACATTCAAAGAACCATCACGAACCACCCACGTGCGAAGGCGAACCGCTTGCCGCTTGTTGTGGTGCAATGTTTCGGCTTCGTTAACATACCGTTTCCCTGGAATTGCGGCTCCTATAATGCTCTTCGTCAAGATTAAACGCATCTCTCAAGGAGGTTCACGCAATGAGCTACGCTGAGCGCATCATCGAGCAGGTGAAAACCAAGAACGCCGATCAGCCCGAGTTCATTCAGGCTGCCACCGAGATTCTGGGCACCCTGCAGCCCGCACTCGATGCACATCCGGAATTCGAGGAGGCTGCCCTGCTTGAGCGCATCATCGAACCCGAGCGCATTATCCAGTTCCGCGTCCCGTGGGTTGACGACGCCGGCAAGGTCCAGGTTAACCGCGGTTTCCGCGTTGAGTACAACTCCGCGATCGGCCCCTACAAGGGTGGTCTGCGCTTCAATCCCACCGTTACGCTCGGCATGCTGAAGTTCCTTGGCTTTGAGCAAATTTTCAAGAACGCCCTGACCACGCTGCCCATGGGCGGCGGCAAAGGCGGCTCGGACTTCGACCCGAAGGGCAAGTCCAACAACGAGATCATGCACTTCTGCCAGTCGTTCATGACCGAGCTGTGCCGCCACATCGGCCCGAACACCGATGTCCCCGCTGGCGACCTGGGCGTAGGCGGCCGCGAGGTTGGCTATATGTTCGGCCAATACAAGCGCATCCGCGACGAGTGGACCGGCGTGCTTACCGGCAAGGGCCTGTCCTTCGGCGGCTCGCTGGCGCGTACCGAGGCAACCGGCTACGGCCTGGTGTACTTCGTTGACGAGTACTTGAAGTCCAACGGTGACAGCTTCGAGGGCAAGAACGTAGTTGTGCACGGCTCCGGCAACGTTGCCATCTACGCTATCCAGAAGGTGGCTCAGCTTGGCGGCAAGGTGCTGGCCTGCTCCGACACCAAGGGCTGGGTGGAAGACCCCGACGGCATCGACTACCAGGTGCTTGAGCACATCTATAACAAGAAGCGTTCCGGCCATGACCAGGGCGTATCTTTGGCCATGTACGTTGACGAGCGCCCCAACGCCACGTGGCACGCAGAAGACGGCCGCGGCGTGTGGCAGCTGGCCTGCGACATCGCGCTTCCCTGCGCTCGCGAGAACACGCTGCATCTGGAAGACGCCAAGGCACTGGTTGCCAACGGCTGCAAGGTTGTGGGCGAAGGCGCTAACATGCCTACCACGCTTGAGGCAACCGAGTACTTCCAGTCTAACGGCGTGGCGTTTATGCCTGGCAAGGCGGCAAACGCCGGTGGCGTGCTGGTGTCCGGCCTTGAGATGAGCCAGAACGCCGAGCACCTCAGCTGGACGTTCGAAGAAGTTGACGGCAAGCTTGAGCAGCTGATGCGCGGCATGTTCCACAACGTGGACGACACCGCAAAGCAGTTCGGCCATGAGGGTAACTTTGTGATGGGCGCCAACATCGCCGGCTTCCTGAAGGTTGCCGATGCCATGATGACCCAGGGCATTGTGTAAGCAAGCTAACGGATAGAAGTTCGTTCGCCAGCCTGAAAAGCGGCCTTTCCAGGCCGCTTTTCTTATGCCGAATACGAAGAAGGCAAGCAACGCGCCTGCCCTCTTCGTATTTATATGTTGCCAGATGCTGCTTGTATCTACAGGTTCTCACGTACCCAGTCGATATTCCCTTGGATTGTGGCAATAAGCTCCTGAATGTCATCGAACTTGCGCATAGGGCGCAGCCATTCGATAAACTCCACCTTCATGTACTGCCCGTAAATATCGCCATCGAAATCCAGGATGTGCACCTCGCACGTGGCTTTCGCGCGATCGGCAAACGTTGCGGCAATGCCAACGTTCACAGCTGCCTTAAAACGCTTGCCTTCCACATGCACATAGGCTGCATACACGCCGTCGCTCAACGGTCGCAGCTGGTCGCCAACAATCAGGTTCGCCGTGCGAATACCCATATCAGCACCTTCACCGCGCCCGGGCTTTACAATGCCCGTCATGAAATACGGCCGCCCAAGCAAATGATTTGCCTTGCGAATCTCTCCAACGGAAAGCAGCTTGCGAATGCGCGTTGCGGTGATGGGTGCACCATCTTCGCTTTTCAGCTCATGCGCATCAACCGTCATACCGTGCGAAGCCGCCCATTGACGTAAGTCGGGCACCGTTCCCGCAGCCTTTGCACCAAACCGGAAATCTGACCCCACGTGTAAATGCGCCGGCACATGACCGCCAAAGGTGCGGTCGAGGAACTCCTCCGGAGAGCTGGCGGCAAAATCAAAGGTAAACGGCAACGCCACCACAGCATCTACGCCTGTCTCTGCCAGCATCTCAAGGCGTTCCTCGTTCGACATAAGCTTGCGCAAACGATCAGCATGGAACAACTCGTCAGGGTCGATGTCGAACGTGAGGGCAATGGCCTTGCCGTTGTTTTCGCGCGCAGTTTCCTGCGCACACGAAATCAAGAACCTATGCCCACAATGCACGCCATCGAACACGC
>DJEE01000133.1:0-4241 GCA_002431805.1 Eggerthellaceae bacterium UBA5906 | reverse complement strand
CACGAGGCGCCCTGAAACAAACTGCGATCGAATTGCTCATCTGCTTTATATATCGGAGCCACGAAGCACCCCTATCTGAAACACGCAGCAAGCTTTGTATCGAGCTTGCGCACTATCGAACGTATACAACGCAATCACCTTGTTCTCAGCAATCACGGCAATGACTTCCCCATCAACCGGCGCAGTAGAGCTTTCGCACACGCCAGCCGTGCACGCGCACAGCTCTGCTTGCACCGATGTTCGCCTGCGTTCGTACAGCTGGCACGCCTCAGCTCGCAGCGCGTTGCCGTTGCAAATTGCAGCAGCCTGAGCGCCTTCGACGTAGGTGAAACGCACTCCAAGCAGTCGAACCGGGTCGAGCGCTGCACGCACCTTCAAGTCTTCAAGCGTTTCGAGCGACACGCATTCATCAAGCGTAAGCCCGCCCACTTCAAGACGGCGAAGCGCACTGAGGTGTGCAGGGCATCCAATCCTGTTGCCCATATCGCGAGCCAGCGCGCGGATATAAGTTCCCTTCGAAACGCGGAACTCCACATCCCATTCGGGCAGCTTGCCATTACACGCCTCGCGCACGTCAAGCAATCGCGCACTATACACTTCGATATCGCGCGGGGCAAGGTCGATAATGCGTCCTTCACGCGCCGCTTCGTACGACTTCTTGCCGTTCACCTTAATTGCCGAATACGCAGGTGGCATCTGTTTTTGCGGCCCCACCATCTGCGACACAACCTGTTCGGCATATGCACGGTCACCGATTTCAACCGGTGGAACACCCGTGCGAATGACATTGCCTTCACAATCGTCGGTATCAGTCCCAGCGCCAAACGCGATGGTTGCGCAATACGATTTATCGTGACTCGTAAGGTAAGCCCCCAAACGAGTGGCAGGACCCACGCAAATGGGCAACACGCCGCTTGCCAGCGGATCGAGCGTGCCGGTATGGCCAACGCGCTTCTCGCCGAATATGCGCCGACAGCGGTTCACCACGTCATGAGAAGTCATGCCCGAAGGCTTATCAACGCCTACCACCAGAGAAAGCCCGGATTCACCGCGTTTCACTCTGCGCACACCGCCTTGAGAAGCGCCGCTCGAACCTGCGCACGAGCGTCTTCAAGCGAGCAATGCATGGTGAAACCAGCAGCAGCCACATGACCGCCACCACCAAAGCCACGCGCAATGGCTGACACATCTACATCGTCTTTTGCGCGCAAGCTCCCGCGGATGCAATCTTCCTGTTCACGCAACATGCACGCAACGCTTACGCCTTCAATACAGCGCAGCGCATTGATAACCGGTTCCGCGTCCGATTTCTGAGCACCAAATCGCTTAAAATCTTCACACGTCAAATAACCCAACGCAAAGCGTTTCTGCGGCCCAAACTCGGCACGCAAAACAGTCGTAGCCTCTAACTGCATGGAAGCGTAGGTTCTGTTCTGAAACACCTCGCGGGAAACGGCTGCGGGGCTTGCGCCCTCGCTCACCATTTCCGATGCAAGCGCCATAGCATGCGCATCGGTGTTCTGATACTGAAAACGCCCCGTATCGGTAACCAAACCGGTGTAACAGCAATCGGCAACCGCGCCTTGACGTTTTACGCCAAGATAGCCAGCAAGCTCCCATATCAGCAACGTCGTCGACGCAGCATCGGGGTCGACGTACACCATATCGCACATCGTGTCGTCAACCGCATGATGATCGATGGTGAAAGAGAACTCGGCCTGATCAAGCAAGGCGCACGCATACTCGCCAATGCGTTCGCGCGTAGGCACGTCAACGCCAACGAACGCGCCAACCGTGCCTGAAAACTCGCCCGCAAACAACAACCTATCCGAACCGGAAAGCACGCGCCCCAGATTCGCTTCAATAGGTTCGTCTTTAACCAAAACGCAGGTGACGTGCTTGCCACGCTGTTCCAACGCAGCCGCTAATCCAAGTTGCGAGCCCAAGCAGTCTCCATCAGGGCTTACATGGCCGCAAATCACGAAGTCGTCAAGTTCCAACATACGCGCCGCAATAGCTTGCAGCGAGCAATTCGTTTGAGGGGTAACCGTCATTGCAACACCTTGCTATTCCTCGGAAGCATCCTGCCAAGCCGCCTGCTCCGCTTCGCGCGCCGCAGCAATAGCGGCAGACTCGCGATTACGGTCAGCATCTCGCTCCAGCGCAGAAGCAATACGCTCGGCTTCGTCAACGGATTTATCAAGAATGAATCGCAGCGCCGGCGCCACACGCCAAGAAAGCTGACGCGCCATAAGCGAGCGAATGCGTCCTGAAGCTTTCTCGAACGCAGCCGCAACTTCTTCGTACTCATCACGATCAGCCGAGTAAAACACATTGCATACGCTGCGATCGTAGCTTACTTCGCAACCAGTAATGGTTACAAGCGAAAGACGCGGGTCGGAAATCTCAAACAGCAGAATCGATGCAATGACTTCACGGGCTTGCTGATTAACTTTACGGTTCGTAGAACCCTGCTTCATTCTTTCTCCTTCAAAGAAAGGGATTCAACATCAAACGAACTCGGAACACTCACCCAAGTCCGAAAGGCTGCGGCTTGCATGTAGCAGAATCGCAACCCTAAAAAACACAGCGGAAAGGTTCGATGCGGCCCACAAAGCAAGTTCCGCAACGGCTGAAACAGTTTAGTGGACTGTTTCACCATGCGAAGACTTTCTAAGCGACTAGACTACATCGAACCTTTCCGCAATCAGACTAAACGCGGCCGCGACCAGGTTAACCGGCCGCGGCCCACAAATACACTACTCGGTACGTTCAACTTCCTTGATGGCGTAGCCCTCGATCATGTCGCCTACCTTGATATCCTGGTAACCGTTCACGCCGATACCGCACTCATAGCCCTGCTTCACGGACTTCACATCGTCCTTGAAGCGCTTGAGCGATGCAAGCTCGCCTTCGAAGATAACGGTGCCATCGCGTACGATGCGAATCTTATCGTCGCGATGCAGCTCGCCTTCCGTGATGTAGCAACCGGCAATGGTGCCCACCTTCGGAACCTTGAACGTTTCGCGAACCTCGGCCGTTCCGGTATCCTCTTCGACGATCTCGGGCTTAAGCAAGCCAACACGAGCAGCGTTAATGTCCTCGATGGCCTGGTAGATAACGCGATACAGGCGAATATCAACCTTTTCCTTCTCGGCCTGCTGCTTAGACTTGCCAGTCGGGCGCACATTGAAGCCGATGATAATGGCATCGGAAGCAGCAGCCAACGTAACGTCGGTTTCGGTGATGCCGCCCACAGCGGAGTGCACGATGTTGATGCGCACCTCGGACTGATCCATCTTGTTGAAGGCATCACGCAGCGCCTCAATGGAGCCTTGCACGTCAGCCTTAACAATAAGGTTCAAGTCGGTCTGCTTGCCCTCTTCAATGCGGTTGAACAGGTCATCAAGGCTCATATGCGCCTTGGTCTCCTGCTCGGCCAAACGGGCGCGCAAAGCACGTTCCTCGGCCAGCTTGCGAGCGTCGCGCTCATCGGTGAACACGCGGAACTCGTCGCCAGCAGTAGGAACGCTGTTCAGGCCCAAAATCTCAACCGGGTCGGACGGACGCGCACCGTCAACATGCTTGCCATGCGGGTCGATAAGCGCGCGCACACGGCCATAGGACGTGCCGGCAACAACCGTATCGCCCGGGTGCAAGGTGCCGCGCTGCACCAGCACGGTAGCAACAGGGCCGCGACCCTTGTCCAAGTTCGCCTCGATAACGAAGCCAGACGCCTCGGCATCGGGGTTTGCCTTCAGTTCCAAAACATCGGCCTGCAGCAAAATGGTTTCCAGCAAGTCATCAATGTGCAGCTTCTTTTTCGCGGACACGTTGACGAACATGTTCTGGCCGCCCCAATCCTCGGGGATAACACCATATTCGGTGAGCTCCTGACGCACGCGGTCGGGATTTGCGCCCGGTTTATCGATCTTGTTCACCGCAACAACGATGGGCACATCGGCAGCCTTAGCATGGTTGATGGCCTCAATGGTCTGCGGCATAACGCCGTCGTCGGCCGCAACAACCAATACGATAACGTCGGTTACCTGCGCACCGCGGGCACGCATGGCGGTAAATGCCTCATGGCCAGGCGTATCGATGAACGTAATCTGATGATCGCCGATGCGCACAACCGAAGCGCCGATGTGCTGCGTGATGCCACCGGCCTCGCCTTCCGCAACGCCCGTATGGCGGATAGCGTCAAGCAACGAGGTTTTACCGTGGTCAACGTGACCCAT
>DJEE01000180.1 GCA_002431805.1 Eggerthellaceae bacterium UBA5906 | reverse complement strand
GCCGCATCGGCGTTTTGGCTGAGTTCGGAAGGCGCACCTTCACCGCTTTCTGCGGCGGAATTGGCGCTTTCGCTGTTGCGGCCGCCGCTTCCGTTGGCGGGGTGTGCGTCGCCGTCAAGCTTCGCGACTTTTGCGGTTACAAAGCTGCGTTTAATGCTGCTGGGCGCTGGTGCCTCGCCTAACGTGCCGTCTGCAGCAGCCTGCAAAAGCGGTACCAGCTCAGCGCGCCAGCGCTCGGTCAGACGCTCTAGCTGCCACGCGGCGTTTGCGGGGCTGGTAGATGGCAGCGCATGGGCAGTTAGGCCAACTTGCCACTGCAGGTAGCGTTTGTATAACCGCGCCGCGGCACCGCCGTTGCACACCACCCCGCCGATATGGGCTGCTTCAAGAACGCGCTCAACATGGGCCGGCACCACGTTTTTGATGCTGGCATCGCTAGAGCCTTTGATGTCGCACGACTCGATAACATCCCATAGGGCAATGCCGTGTGCTAGCAGCAGCTCCTTTTTAGCGGCGATGGACTGCTCAAGCGTCACGTTATCGCTTTCATTCGGCGGCACGGACTCGCTTAGGCACGCAGCCAGTACGCGCCAAAAGCGGTTTTGCGGGTTGCCGTAATAAAACGCGTTTCTGCGCGACAGCACGGAAGGGAATGATCCTAACACCAAAATGCGTGAATGCTCGTCAAACACGGGGTCAAACCCGTGATCGATATGTTGATAGCTAGCCATGCGCTCCAGTATAGCGAAAGGTGGCTTGACGCAAGTCACCTTTCGCAAACGTCGAATCGCAAACCCTCTCGCTTGCAGGCGCCAAACCGTGCACGCTAACGTTTCGCGCACGGCTGGCCGGAAGCGAAGCCGCACCTGCGCCTTCTGTCGCGCTTTTACGGCCCTTATGCTGGGTTCTCGTGAATCATAATATGCTTCACCGTGGGAAACGCCTGTTCAACAGCATTGTGCGTGTTCTCGGCAATGGCATGCGCATCCACCAACCGCAGCTGCCCATCCACGGCAATCTCGGCATCCACGTACACCTTGCTGCCAAACTTGCGCGTACGCAGTTCGTCGATGCGCACAACTCCCGGCTGCGCCAAAATGCAATCGCGCACCTCAAGTTCAAACGTAGGCGCGCAGGGCGTGTCGGTCACCTTGTCAACGGCGTCGCGCAACACCTCGAACGCAACCTTGAAGATGATCAGGCAAATGACAATCGAAGCCAACGGGTCGCACACGCCCCAACCCAGCATGGCGCCGCCGATGCCCACAAGCGCGCCCACCGACGACAGCGCATCGGAACGGTGGTGCCATGCATCGGCCATAAACGCATCGGAGTTCATCACGTGTGCCCAGTGCCGCGTGTACCAGAACATGCCTTCCTTCACTACAATGCTCACCACGGCGGCCGAAAGCGCCAGCCAACCAGGCGCCGTGGCGGTTTTGTACGCACCTGTGGCAATGGACTCAATTGATGAAAACCCGATGCCCGCGCCCGTGATGGCCAAAATAAGCCCCAGCGCCATTGATGCCAGGCACTCGAAGCGCTCGTGCCCGTATGGGTGGCTCTCGTCGGCTGCGCGCTGCGATATGCGCACTCCCACAAAGGCAATAGCGGTAGCAAACACATCGGAAAGCGAATGCACAGCATCGGAAACCATAGCGGAGGAGTTGCCGAAAATGCCCGCGAACAGCTTGAACGCGGAAAGCGCCACGTTGCCTGCAACGCCAACGCTTGCCAACTTGTTTGCAATGCGTTTTTCCTCGGCGGGCGAGGGCGCAGCGCTCGCAGCTTGCTCAGAACCGGTAGATGCTTTTTTATTCTTGTTCATGGTGACGCCTCCTGATAGCCGGGTACATAACAGCTCTTGCTTAGCTGCGCCGGTTGGGGGCGTTGCAATTCACGGCCATAACGGCAACGCTTGTTGCCTGCGACGAGCGTGGCGGGCTCAGGCGGCCCAAACACCCTCGTCGCTTGCGTGCCTATGAAAAAGCGCGCCCGCGGAACCAGCTACTGTCCCGCAGACGCGCGCATATACGGTCTGCTGCCTGCCTACGCAGGCCCGGCCCCATGGCGTTGCCGCCACGGCCTGATCAGATTGCGCTGTTGAGCTCGCGCTTTCGACTGGCGGCTTGGCAGCGTTCGTAAACCTTGCCAAACGTCGCAGCACCGAAAACGCAATGCAGTGCAAAGAGCATGTATATAGTAAGCGCGCCCGCCCCGGTATGTCACTGGTTACTTGCCAATTGTGAAGATCTTGCCACACGCCGCCTCGCCTCAAACTCGCCCTTGCCGCATGCTGCGCCGCCCAAATCCACCCGCTAGTACTTTTGCGTACGCCGCGTCAACCCCTTGTTGCGAATGCGTTGGAAAATCGTTCGTTTGCGCCTCCGTTTGCCGAAATTTTGCGGCAAATTGGCGGTGGAAAACTCTCAATTTTTCGCGCTGCGAACAACCCTGCTTTACGAGTGCCGACCGGGCATTTCGCAGTTTTCACGTCATAGTGGAAAACAATGCACAACCCCCATCCATGGATTTTTGAAGCCAAGAAAACACAATATATGGTGTCAAAATGACGTATTATAAGGACACCAACGAAGCGGCCCGAAAGGGACCGGGTCGCAAAATTTCACGAAATTTCCGAACGCGCAGGTCACGCTCTGCTTGGTCTTGTGCGCTCGGCTGAAGGTGGCGAACAGGTGCCCCGCCAAGGTGCCTGAAACAAAAGCAAGAAGGGTGTGAGCGGCATGAAAATCATCAAGCGCAGTGGCTCCGAGGCGACGTTCGACATTAACAAAATCGTCAACGCCATCAAGGGTGCCAACGGGGATGTCGCCCCCGAGGAGCGCCTGACCGAAGATCAAATCGCGCTGGCGGCCCACAGCGTCGAGTGGCTGTGCAACCGCACGGCCCACACGGTGTCCGTGGAGGAAATCCAGGACATGGTGGAAAACCAAATCATGGCGCAGGGCCGTTACTCCGTGGCGCGCAAGTACATCATCTATCGCTACATTCAAACGCTCAAGCGCCAGTCCAACACTACCGATGACAAAATCCTGTCGCTTATCGAGTGCAACAACGAGGAAGCCAAGCAGGAAAACTCGAACAAAAACCCCACGGTCAACTCCGTGCAGCGCGACTACATGGCCGGCGAGGTGTCCAAAGACATCACCATGCGCCTACTGCTGCCTGCCGACGTGGTTGAGGCCCACAACGAGGGCATCATCCACTTCCACGACTCCGATTACTTCGCGCAGCACATGCACAACTGTGATTTGGTGAACCTGGAAGACATGCTGCAAAACGGCACCGTCATCTCCGGCACGCTCATCGAGCGCCCGCACAGCTTCTCCAC
>DJEE01000044.1:14005-21133 GCA_002431805.1 Eggerthellaceae bacterium UBA5906 | reverse complement strand
CGCCAGGCGTTCGAGGCTGCGCGCAAGCGCCGCGGCAAGGTTACCAGCGTCGACAAGGCAAACGTGCTGGAAACCAGCCGCATGTGGCGCGAGATCGTGCATCGTATTGGCGAGCAGGAGTACCCCGACATCGAGATTGAGGACCTGCTGGTAGACAACACGGCCATGCAACTGATCAACCGCCCGGCCGACTTCGACGTGGTGGTCACCGAGAACATGTTCGGCGACATTCTCTCCGACGAGGCCGCGCAGATCACCGGCTCGCTAGGTATGCTGGCGTCGGCAAGCCTGGGCGACTCCACGGCCCTGTACGAGCCCAGCCACGGCAGCGCTCCCGACATTGCCGGCCAGGGCATTGCCAACCCGCTGGCGCAGATTCTGTCCGTCGAGATGATGCTGCGCTACAGCTTCGACATGAACGAGGCTGCCGACGATATCCGCCGCGCCGTTACCAACGTGCTTAACGAGGGCTGGCGCACGGGCGACTTGAAGGATGCCTCCACCCCGGCCGACAAGGTTGTGGGCACCGTGGGTATGGGCGATTTGGTAGTCTCTCACCTGTAAGTGCTGGTTGGGGAAGGGCGGCTGCGCTCTTCCCCGTGTGCAGGCGCCGCGCGCTGCGGCGCCGTTCATAGCGAAAGGAGCCCCTATGGCTGACGATTGCCTGTTCTGCAAGCTTATTTCCGGCGAGATTCCCACGAACAAGGTGTACGAGGACGACATCTGCTTTGCGTTCGACGACATCGAGCCTGAAGCGCCGGTGCACACGCTGCTGGTGCCGAAGAAACACTACGACGATTTGTGCGACGGCATTCCGGCCGAGGTGCTGGGTCACATGCTGTCGGTGGTGCCGAAGGTGGCCGAGCTCAAGGGCGTGCGCGAGTCCGGCTTCCGCACGGTCATGAACACCGGTCCCGATTCGGCCGCAACGGTGAAGCATTTCCACATCCACATCTTAGGTGGCGTGAAGATGGGTCGCTTCACGTTCGAGAACTCCCAGCGTGTAGGGGAATAACAAGCAGCAACAGTGCTGCTGGACAGCTTATTTGAGCGCAGGAAAGCCGCTTGCCGCAGGGCAGGCGGCTTTTTTATGCAAGGCGTTCTTTTTGCTGTTCGATAAGGTCGACCAGGTCTTGTTTGCGATGAACGTCCAGCTTGTCATAAATATGGCGAATGTGAGACTTCACCGTGTTGTACGACAGCGTTAATGCGATAGCGATTTCCTTGCCGGTGATACCGGTTGCCATAAGATTGAGCACCTCGCGCTCGCGCAGCGATAAATTGTGGGCTTGGGCAAGAGCAAGGCACGCTTGCTCGGTGGGGTTTAACGGGGGCTCCGCTGGCAGGCTTTCGGCCTTCGGCGCTGTGCAGGTGGTGCCGGCTGTATGGTTTGCGCCTGCGCTTAGCTCCTGCAAGTGCGTTTCGTCAAGGCATGACGGTGCCTGCTTGTTGCGCTTTCGGACGGCTGCGCTTAGGGCGCCTGCACCTCCAAGTGCCACTACTGCGGCGCAGGTAACGCCGTCAAGCAAACTGTGGTCGATGCCCTTTGCGGCTAAGGCCCCCATCACGCTAGTCCAGCAACAAATAGTTGACGCCGCAACAAGAAAAGCGATGGTTTGACTTGCTCGGTTGGTTGTTTGACGACGCAGCTGCATGATGAAAAGCTCCTTGCAATCATGTTATTCTGAATCAAGATTATACTTTGATAAGGCATTATAGCGTTTTCACCCCTTTTTCACCATTGTTCTACGTGCCGCATGGCGGCTATGGTCGTGCATCGGAAGGCGAAAAGAAGGATTGAAAGGAACGCTATGAACCTTACGAAGCTTACCGGCGTGGCGCTATCGGCCGTGCTGATGTCTAGTTGTTTGCTGGCGGGGTGCGCACAGCAGCAAACCGCAGATTTTGCTACCAACACGCAAGCTACCGAAGAGCAGGCTGCAACGCGCACCGTTACCGACAGCAACGGCAATGAGGTAACCATTCCGGCTCAGGTGGAACGCGTGGCTCCCACCATGGGCGCGTTCGCGCAGACAACTGAGATGTTCTGTGCGGGCAATGGAAAGATTGCCGCCGCTTCGAACAAGCAGATTTCCGATGCGTTCAAGGCAGTGTTCGCCGATTATAACGAGTCGAACCCCAACAGCTACGACTCGTCTTCGGTGGAAGATCTGATTGCCGCCGATGTGCAGGTGGTGTATGGTCCGGCTAGCGTATACAGCGATGAGCAGCTTGAGCAGCTGCGTCAAGCGGGTATTGCCGTGGTGGCGCTGAACAAGCTGTCAACCGTTGAAGATATGTGTAACAACTTCCTAACCATCGGCGAAATTCTGGGCGACGAGGAATACGCCCGTGCCCAGCAGTTCGTTGAATACTATAAGCAAAGCATTTCTGACGCTCAGCAGCGTGCTTCAAAGCTTACCGATGCCCAAAAGCATACGGTGTTGCAGATGAACGTGAGCGGCGACCAGTACGTGTGTGCCGACGATAAGGACATCTCCAACGCATATTACGAGGCTGTTGGCGCGAAGAACGTGGCGGCGGGGTACGAGGGCGCGCAAAGCGGGCAGTACCGCAGCGTCGACGCTGAACAGATTGTGAAGTGGAACCCTGAGTACATTGTGACCATGAACACGAATGTGAAGGACCAGATCCTTTCCGACTCCGCATTGGCCGATGTTGACGCGGTGAAAAACGGCAACGTATACGTGTGTCCTACGGCGCTGTACTTATGGTGCGTGCGCAGCGCCGAGGGTGCGCTCATGGCTCCGTGGTTGGGCTCGGTTATGTACCCAGAATTGTATGCTGACCAGGATATGCAACAAGTGCTGCAGGATTTCTACAAGAACTTCTACAACACTGAGCTTTCCGATGCCGATGCTCAGAATATCCTGTCTGGCGCTACGTCTTCCGGTGCTGGCAACCCGCAGGGTGGTCAAGGCAAGCGCGCATAAGGCGCATCCTGAAGATTTTTCCGTTACGCCGAACGGCTCTGCGGCCACTTCCCTTCGCCGTGGGCCGTTTCGGCATATTTTGCAAAGGATGACATGGAAAAACGAGTGAAGCAAAGCGCGGCGCTGCCGGGACATGCGCGTGTGATGGCGCGCGAGTGGGCGGTTGGCATAGCGCTTGCGGTTTTGCTTGTGGTCATGGTGGCGGTGTCGCTGACGGTGGGCACGTATGATATAAGCGTTTCAGATATTGCGGGGGTTGTGGCGGCAAAGTTTGGGCTTGCACAGACCTCTTCGAACGACAAGGCCGTTACCGTACTTGCCGTTATCCGTTTGCCGCGCGTGGTTATAGCCGCCTTAGCTGGTGCTGCGCTGGCGGTTTCGGGGGCCGCTTACCAGGGGATTTTCAAGAACCCCATGGTGTCGCCCGATATTCTGGGCGTTTCGGCGGGCGCTGGCGCAGGTGCCGCGCTGGCGCTGCTGCTGGGCCTGTCTAGCATTGCGGTTCATGCCATGTCGTTTGCGTTCGGTATTATCGCGGTGCTGGTGGTCATGGCCATTGCGCGGTCGTTCGGTAAAACGGGCAACGCTATTGTGGTAATGATCTTGGCAGGCACGGTTATTGCATCGGTGTTTTCCGCGTTCACTTCGCTTTTGAAATACGTGGCCGATCCCGATGACACGCTTCCGCAGATTACGTACTGGCTGATGGGAAGCTTTGCGCGCAGCGGAAACGAAGCCAACGTATGGACTATGGCGGCCTGTCTTGTTATTGGCGGCGGCTTGCTGCTTGCCCTGCGCTGGCGTATCAACGTTATGTCGTTCGGTGACGACGAGGCGCGCGCTATGGGCGTGAACGTGGGCAAAACCCGCGCCGTTATTATTGCGGCCGCTACGCTGCTTACATCTATAACGGTGTGCATGTGCGGTTCGGTTGGCTGGGTTGGCCTTATTATCCCGCATATAACGCGCCTGGTCACGGGGCCTAATTACCGCTCGCTTATCCCGCTATCCATGCTGGGTGGGGCGTGCTTTATGGTGGTGGTGGACGACATTGCCCGCATTGCCATACCTGGTGAACTGCCCATTAGCGTGCTGACGGCGCTTATTGGCGCCCCGCTGTTTCTGTTCTTGCTGGCACGCGGAAGGAAGGAATGGCTGTGAGCATTTGCGTGAAGGACCTGTCGTGCGGGTATCGTGGGCGTGCCGTTATAAAGGGTTTCAATGCCGAAGTGGAGCAGGGAAGCGTGTTTTGCCTGCTTGGACCTAATGGCGTTGGGAAGACCACGCTGTTTCGCACCATGCTAGGCCTGCTTGCGGCTCTTGGCGGTTCGGTGGAGGTTGATGGGCAGGACGTGCTGCACTGCTCCGATCAGCGCCGCGCGCACCTGCTTGCGTACGTGCCTCAGGCGCATACGCCTCCGTTTGCGTTTACGGCGGCCGATGTGGTGGTCATGGGCGCGTCGGCAACAGGAGGGCTGTTCGGTCGTCCGGGCGCAACAAGCTACGAGGTGGCACGCCGCGCTATGAACGAGCTGGGCATTCTGGATTTGGCGGATCGGGCATATACCGAGCTTTCGGGCGGTCAGCGTCAGATGGTGCTTATTGCCCGCGCGGTGGCGCAAGGTGCGCGCTACCTTATGATGGACGAGCCGTGTGCGAGCTTGGACTTGGGAAACGAAGCACGCGTGCTATCGGCCGTGCGCACGCTTGCCGAAAAGGGGTTGGGCGTGGTAATGACCACGCATTCTCCGGCGCACGTGGCGCAGTGCGGTGCGCGCGGGGTGCTGCTCATGCGTGATGGTCATCGCGTAGCGGGCAGCGCAGAGGACTTGCTGCGCCCCGAGGTGCTGTCGCTTGCATATGGCGTGCCCGTGACGGTTGTGCGCGATGCTGATGCCGAAGGCGCGGTGCTCTGTGGACCGGTTGTAAGGTAACGGCTTGCTAAGCGCAACACTCTGGTAAGCTATTCGTCAGGTTTTGGAAAGGACGGATGCGTTGCAAGAGGTTGCGGGAAAAGATGGCGTGTGGCGGCTTGAGCCGCACGAGAAGCTGCTCGGTGTGCGGCTGTACGCGTACGAGGGCAGCGTGCCGGCGTTGCCGGGCGGCGATGAGCCTGCGGGCACCTTCGGCATAGTTGGCGGCCGCGCCATGCGCCCAAAGCCGGCAAGCGGCGGCATGTACGTGGTGCATGCTGAAGGCAACGAGCCTGATCAGGCCATGCGTATTGTTGCGTACGTTGACGTGTACGGCCGTGCATTTGCCTGCAGTGAGCCTCAGATAGCCCCGCCGGCGCGCCTTCCCGATTTGGAGATCGCGCACTTCGGAAAGGAGCGCGTGAACAACGCGTCGGCAGGCTACGTGTACGTGCGCGACGGCGAAAAGAAGGACGCGCGCGCGATTGCTTCGTACAAGGAAGCGCGCGACTGGTACAGCATTTCCGATACCTGGTACAACTTCGGCGCGCATGCCGATGGGCTTACGTACAAGGAATTCATGGCCCGCGCATTTTTGGCGTTTTGCTATCGCCCTGGTTTGGGCGCTCCGGCGGTGCCAAGCCACGATGTTGCGCGCTTGCTTGATGCCGTGGAGCCCGAAAAGCCGTTTGCCGGGCTGCGCTCGTTTGTGCGCGAGGTGCACGACGTGCTGGCAGACCCGCAGCTTTCGGCCCCCGGTGCGGTTGAGCTGCTGGTGCGCAACCTTGAGGCTTCAGGGCTTGAACAGCTGCATGAGCAGGGCATTCCCGATGAAGCGGTTCGCTTGGTGCGCTCTACGCGCTATGCGCATACCTGTTATCTGGTAACGAACAAAGATGACGATAGCATTCCCGCCGAGGCACTGTGGGGCGTTGAGTCGGCACTGAACCGCTTCGTGCTGCTGTGCGAGCGCTTAGACAAGCGCGCGTGCCAAGCGTCGCTTGCGGAATGCGAACACGTTGACGAAAGCTTGTTTGACACCGTGGCGGCCCAAAAGCCTGCCGGTGGCGAACTTGAGAGCGCCCCCGCAGGTCAAGCGGCAGGGGAGTGGGGCTTGCGCTGCCGCTTGGCGCTTGCCGTCGAACAGCTGCGCCTTCCGGTGCGCGTGGACGCGCAGCTGCGCGTTGATGGTGCTTCGGGTGCGGTTGCCTTCGGCTTGACGGTGCCTACGGCCAAGCTTATGCCGGCGGGCGAGGGCGCGCGCGGGCAAGAGCAAGCGCTCTCGTACGCCATGCACGTGGGGCTGTTGCTGGCGGCGCATGCGTTTGAAGCAGAAGCGCAGGTGGGGCGCGTAAAGCTGCTGGCTTGGCCGGTTGGGTCCGCTTCGCAACCTGCTGATGGCGCGCCGCACCCCGATGCCTCTGTGGCGTTGTTCGAGGTCAACCTTACGCGCGAGGCTTACGAGCGAACGCAGGGCTTCGTTGACGCGCAGGCAGGCGACGCGCGCAAGTTGCTGCAGCAAGAAGGCGCAGGCTTCAACGTTGCCGGCGCCGCGCTGCCCGACCCGCGCTTGATGCACCCGGTGTTCGAGGCGTGGAACGCAGGCGGTGCGGGTGACGCCGCGCTGCCCGCGTATGCCCAGGAAGCGTTGGGTGCCCCATGCGAGCGCGACATGGACATCGAATACGACACGGCGTATCGCCGCACGGCTGAGCAGCTGGCTGATACGCTGGTTGGCGCTCGAAACACGTCCGAGGCCATTGCCGCGGTGCGCGAGGTGCAGATGCACGCCGTTGAAGCGAAGGACGAACGCGCCGTGTCTGCATGCACGCGTTTGATGAGCGCGCTTGCCGAGGGCACCGTGGACGCAGCGGACCAAAACGCGGTGGTAAGCCGCTTTCTGGGCGACGACCGCTGCCTGGTTGCGCTTGGCCGCGCTCACGCGTTGGCGGAAACCGATCAGGCGGCCGCGGTTGCGGCGCTGGTGGATGCCGTGTCCGAGGCGCAGCTGCTTGATGGTTTCGTTGACGGGTCGTCCGAGGTGTTCCGCGCGTTCGACGGGTATGGTTCGCGCGTGCTGTACAACCTGGCCCGAGCTGGCGCGTGCTCGCTCGTGCCGCAGGCGCAGGCCGATGCGGGAAAGCGCGTGCGCGTGGTGCCCGACTCGTTTTTCCTGTGCCACCTTGAGATAGTGCATCTGCTCGAGCGCTCGTTCGAACGTGCCGACGAGGCCATTCGCTATGGTGCGCAGGCCGTTGCCA
>DJEE01000044.1:13057-13972 GCA_002431805.1 Eggerthellaceae bacterium UBA5906 | reverse complement strand
CATGGCTCCGGCAACCGCCATGGGCTACCGCGTTTTAGGGCGCGCGTACATGCTGCAGGGCGATATGGAACATGCTTGGGAAACGCTGGTTGCGGGCCTGCGCGTGGCGCTGCAGGCAACCGATGTGTCGTTGATGTACTACCAGCTGGGCTATGTGGCGTGGAAGCTTGGCCGGCCCGATGTGGGCGTGGCGTGCTACCTAAAGGCCGTCGAGGCCTCGCCGGCCATCGCACTGCAGGCAACCGCGGAGCTGAAGGAAATGGTGGACGAAACGGGCATCGCCATCCCGTCGCACGAGCAGGCCGAGGAATGCTTGCGCGCCAACGACGTTCCGCTGGCGCCTGTTCCGGAAGCGCTTGATGCGCTGGACGCGGCGTTAGCGGCGGCGTGCGATGCCGGCTTGCCGCATGTTACGCGCAGCCTGCTTGCCACGCGCCTGCGCTACCGCCCCGACGACGCGCTCATGGGCGTGCTGCGCAGCTTCGGCGAGCCCGCATAAGCCAACCCGCGCTCTCGCGCTGATTGCGTGGGGTTATGAACTGGTGCCGTCTGTGCATTTCACGCCTGCGCTACAATGAACCATTCAAGAACCACCTGTACAGAAACGAGTCAAAGGAACCACCATGGCTATCAATTCTCCGGAAGGAACGCGCGACCTGCTGCCCGATGAGGCGAAGTTCTGGGCGCATTTCCGCGACACCGCTTTCGGCATTTTCGCCCGGTACGGCTATCAGCCCATCGAAACGCCGCTGTTCGAGCAAACCGACCTGTTCGTGCGCGGCATCGGGCAGGCAACTGACGTGGTGTCCAAGGAAATGTTCACGGCTATTTCCGGTGAGAATTTCAAGCGCGTCATGGACGGCGGCACCATCAAGGCGAAAAGCCGTTTGAGCCTGCGCCCCGAGGGCACGGCCG
>DJEE01000044.1:0-13015 GCA_002431805.1 Eggerthellaceae bacterium UBA5906 | reverse complement strand
ACGGCCGGCGTGGTGCGCGCCGTGGTGCAGCACGACCTGGTGCCGCAGGGCGCGGCGCCGGCCAAGCTTATGTACGCCGGCCCCATGTTTCGCGCAGAGCGTCCGCAAAAGGGCCGTCAGCGCATGTTCAACCAGGTGGGCATCGAATGTTTGGGCGCGGAAGACCCCAGCGTAGACGCCGAGGGCATCATCATGCTCATGCGTTTCTACGCTGCCATCGGCATTCCCATGAACGCAACGCGCTTGCTGGTGAACTCCATGGGCTGCGAGAAGTGCCGCCCGAAGTACCGCGAGGCCGTGCGCGCCTACATGAACGAGCATGCCGACGAGATGTGCGACGAGTGCATGCGCCGCGCGGAAATCAACCCGCTGCGCGCGTTCGATTGCAAAAACCCTGGCTGCGCCCAGGTTATGGATGGCGCTCCGAAGATCTCCGATTACCTGTGCGACGAGTGCCGCGAGCATTACGAGGCCGTGAAAACGTACTTAGACGGTGCGGGCCTTTCCTATATCGAGGACTCCAAGCTGGTGCGCGGCCTTGACTACTACACGCGCACGGTGTTCGAGGTGCAGGTTGACCAGGGCATGGGCAGCCAAAACGCCATCGGTGGCGGCGGTCGCTACGACAAACTGTGCCAGGAAGTGGGCGGTCGGCCCACGCCGGGCTTCGGCTTTGCGCTGGGCTACGAGCGTTGCGCGCTTGCCATTCAAGCTGCAGGCGGAACGTTTCCCAGCGCGCAAAACTGCGACATTTTCGTGGCGTGCGTGGACGACAGCGTGCGCGCCGAGGCGTTCAGCCTTGTGCAGGCGTGCCGCGACGCGGGCGTGGCGGCGGAGATGGACCACCAGCATCGTAGCCTGAAAAGCCAGTTCAAGCTGGCCGACAAGGTGGGCGCGCGTATGGTGGCCGTGCTCGGCCCCGACGAGGTGGCCGCCGGCCAGGTGAAGGTGCGCAACATGCAGACCCACCACGAGCGCTTCGTGAAGCTTGAGCAGGCGAAAATGTTGCTGGCACAATTCGGTGGCGAGCCGTTCGGCGGCGCGAAAGCCAGCATCGAAGACGTCTTTGGCACCGAGGAATAGCAAAAGCCGGCGTTCGGCTAAGAGGTATACGTGAACAGGGGGACGGAGGAGGTGTTCACGTGCTCGTTTTGGGGTAAGCAAGTTTAATCGCGAACACCCGCTCCGTCCCCTGTTCACGGTTGCCCATCGGCCGAACGCCACCGGCGCGCGCCGCGCGCCGCGCGTCTGCTATCTTCCGTGTCGTTTTCGAAGGGGCTGAAAGCCTGCGGGGCTTTCAGCCCCTTCGGTGTTGTACAATGACCAAGTTTGAGCAACAACCCGTCCGCGCGTAAGCAAAGGGCGGGCGCCCATAAAGCATTGCAAGGAGCAAGAAAGAATGACGGATTACATCAACGAGTTTTGCATGCACGACGCTACGTGCGGCGAGCTGCGCAAGTCCGACGTGGGCCGTGAGGTCACGCTGTGCGGCTGGGCTTGGCACAACCGCGATCACGGCGGGCTGATTTTCTGCGACCTGCGTGACCGCACGGGTTACACGCAGATCGTCGTCGACCCTGATTGCGTGTTCGAAGAGGACTTCCACAAGGCCGAGCATCTGGGCCGCGAGTTCGTGCTGCAGATAAGCGGTAAGGTGCGCGACCGCGGCGCCGACGCTGTGAACCCGAACATGGCCACCGGCGAGATCGAGGTGCTGGCCAGCAAGGTCAACGTGCTCAACGAGTCCGTCACTCCGCCGTTCTCCATTGAAGACGGCATCGAAACCGACGAAACCACGCGCATGAAGTGGCGCTACATGGACCTTCGTCGCCCCGAAATGTACAAAGCGTTGCACCTGCGCCACACGGTTGCCCAGGCCATGCGCGCTGCGCTGAACGAGCGCGGTTTCATCGAGGTGGAAACGCCCATCCTGGCCAACTCCACGCCCGAGGGTGCTCGCGACTACTTGGTGCCTTCTCGCCCGAACCCGGGCAAGTTCTACGCGCTGCCGCAGTCCCCGCAGCAGTTCAAGCAGATGCTCATGGTCGGCGGCATCGAGCGCTACTACCAAATCGCGCGCTGCTTCCGCGACGAGGACCTGCGCGCCGACCGTCAGCCGGAATTCACGCAGGTGGACATCGAGATGTCCTTCGTGCAGGAAACCGACGTGATGGACCTCATGGAAGGCGTGTTCAAGGAAGTGCTTACCGCCGCCGGCGTTGAGCACCAGTTCCCGCTTCAGCGCATGCCGTGGAAAGAGGCCATGGACCGCTTCGGTTGCGACCGCCCCGACGTGCGCTTCGGCATGGAGCTCGTGGACCTCACCGAGGTTGTGCGCGGTTGCGGCTTCGGCGTGTTCTCGAAGGCCGTTGACGCGGGCAACGTGGTGAAGTGCATCAACGCCAAAGGTGCCGGCAACTGGTCTCGCGGCGACATCGAGAAGCTGGCTGACGTGGCTGCCGCCAACGGCGCCAAGGGCATGGCATGGATTGCCTACACCGACGCCGATGCCGAGCTGAAGGGCAAGAGCCCCATCATCAAGTTCCTGGGCGACGAAGTGCACGCGGCCATCAAGGAAGCTGCCGGTGTTGAGCCGGGCGACCTGCTGCTGTTTGCTGCCGACACGTATGCTACCGCTTCTGCCGTGCTTTCCGCGCTGCGCCTGCACATGGCCGAGGCCCTGAACATCCCGCGTGAGGGCCACGCCCTGCTGTGGGTTGTGGACTTCCCCATGTTCAAGTACGACGAGGAAGAGAAGAAGTACGCGGCCGAGCATCATCCCTTCACGATGATCCCCGAGGCCGATTGGGACAAGATCGAAACCGATCCGCTGGCATGCTCCAGCTACTCGTACGACATCGTCATGGACGGCTTTGAGATGGGCGGCGGCTCCATCCGTATCCACAACGCCGAGCTGCAGAAGCGCGTTCTGCGTCGCCTGGGCGTCGAAGACGATCAGATGGAGGAGAAGTTCGGTCACCTCATCCACGCGCTTGAGCTGGGCGCTCCGCCACACGGCGGCATTGCCCTGGGCCTTGACCGCTTGGTCATGCTGCTGGCCGGCAAGCAGTCCATTCGCGACGTCATCGCCTTCCCGAAGACTTCCAGCGCGTCCGACCCCATGACCGGTGCCCCGAACGCCGTCACTGGCCGCCAGCTCAAGGAAGTTTCTCTCCGTTTGCTGTAAGGTTTCAGCTCGGATATGCTTGCATCGCGCAACGCGAGGACGTTACCCTCGCGTTGCGCGTTTTCGTTTAGAAAGGACCCTCATGAAAGCTCAACGACCGTATCCCCGCGCTACTATTACGCCGAAGGGCGAGCATGCGCTGGCTAAGGGGCATCCGTGGGTGTACGAGGCCGAGGTGCTGTTCATGGAGGGTGCGCCCGGCGCAGGCGATAGCGTGCCGAACGGCAGCCTTGTTGACGTGGTGAACCGCAAGGGGTCGTATTTGGGCACGGGCCTGTTGTCGCAGAACAGCAAAATTCGCATCCGCCTTATCACGCGCAACGCAAACGATACGTTTGACCGGGCGTTTTGGAAGCGCAAGGTTGCATGGGCGTGGCAGTACCGCAAAACCGTCATGGGCGCCGATGCCAGCTGCTGTCGTGTGCTGTTCAGCGAAGCGGACGGTTTTCCGGGCTTGGTGGTCGACCGTTTCAACGACGTGTTGGTTGCCGAAACGCTCTCCATTGGCATGGAACAGCTCAAGCCGGTGATTTTCCCCGTGCTGCTTGAGGTGCTGGCCGAAGACGGCGTTACAATCCGCGGCCTGTACGAGCGCAACGACGCCGCTACGCGCAAGCTGGAGGGCCTGCAGCAAACAGCAGGGTGGTTTGCGGGCGCGGCTTGTCAGGGCGAAGGCACAAGCTTGGACCCGTTGGCACCGGACGCTCCGGGCACCGAGGCGTTCGGGCCTACCACCACGCAGATCGAGGAAAACGGCGTGCGCTACGAGGTTGACTTCGAAAACGGCCAGAAAACGGGTTTTTTCCTAGACCAGAAGTACAACCGCTGCGCCGTTGCCAAGCTTGCGGCAGGCAAGCACGTGCTCGACTGTTTCACGCATACGGGCAGCTTTGCGCTTAACGCCGCGCACGGCGGGGCAGCGTACGTCAACGCCGTGGACATCTCGGAGCTTGCCGTTGCGCAGGCGCGCAAGAATGCCCAGCTCAATGGCTTGGAAGAGCACATGGACTTCACGGCAACGAACGTGTTCGACCTGCTGCCCGCCCTTGAGGCGGCGCATGACCGCACGTACGACTTCATTGTGCTTGATCCGCCAGCGTTCACGAAAAGCCGTAAAACCATCAACAGCGCGGCTCGTGGGTACAAGGAAATCAACTACCGCGCCATGAAGTTGCTGCCGCGCGGCGGCTATCTGGCCACCTGCAGCTGCAGCCACTTCATGGACACCGAGCGATTCAAGCACGTGGTGGCAAGCGCCGCGCACGATGCCGGGGTGCAGCTGCGCCAAATCGAGGAACGTCAGCAAGCGCCCGATCACCCCATCGTCTGGGGCGTCCCCGAAACGAACTACCTGAAATTCTTCCTGTTCCAGCTGGTGTAAAACAAGTCGGGCCCGGTCGCACAACCGGGCCCGACTTGCGTAGTGGGACAGGGGTCGGGTGAACTGTCACACTTCGTCGGGTCTGGCAGGGCGTGGCAGGGGCCGGGCCTGCGCTTGCTTATGCTGGGACAACGCGGCTGCGGCCTTGTTCGCTTAGCTTCTCCTTGTCGGTTTCGGCAAGGCCTTGGCCCGCATCGCGGCGCTTGGCGGCCAGCGGATCGGCAGGGTTGTTCCATAAACGGTCAGCAACAGGCGCCCAGGCGTCAATGGACTCGTGGCACTTCGCGCACAAATCCGCAGCGCTTTCCTTTGCCTGCAAGTCGGTTGAATGCGCGCCGGCGCGCTTGACCATGTCCGCCAGCGCGTCCTTGTTCTCTAGCATGGGGCAGGGGCGCAGGTAGTTGTCGTTAAACGGCTGCTCGCGGTAATACTCCATGAACAAAGGCGACTTCAGCGCGTCAAACAGCGAACTTGTGCGGATGTTGGCGTTGGAGTAGTGCGCGAACACGCACGGCTCAACATCGCCCGCCGCGTTGATGTGCAGGTAGCGTCGTCCGCCTGCAATGCAGCCGCCCACAAATTCGCCGTCATTTTGAAAATCAAGCGTGAACAGTGGCTTTGTCTGGCGCATCTCGCGTACGAAATGGTACAGGTGCTCGCGCTGGTCGGGACGAACCATCAAACTGGTGGGCGCACCCACGCCAACGGGCATGTACGTGAAAATCCAGGCAAACAGCGCGCCTTGCGCAATCAGCCAATCAAAGAACTGCTCAGATGCAATGGAATCAGCGTTTGCCGAGGTAAAACAGCACGACACACCAAACGGCAGGCCGTGGCTGCGCAGCAGTTCCATGGCGTGCGCAACTTTGGCATACGTCCCTGCGCCGCGCCGCGCGTCGGTGGCTTCTTCGAACCCTTCAACCGAAATGGCCGGTACGAAATTCGCAACGCGCAGCATATCCTGGCAGAATTCCTCGTCTATCAGCGTGCTGTTCGTGAAGCACAAAAACGCGCAATCCGGGTGCGCTTCGCATAAGCGGATAAGGTCGCGCTTGCGCACCAGCGGTTCGCCGCCGGTGTAGATGTACACGTGTGTTCCCAGCTCAACGCCCTGGTTGATGATGCTGTCTATTTCCTCGTACGAAAGGTTTTGCTTGTGGCCGTATTCGGCGGCCCAGCAGCCGGTGCAGTGCAGGTTGCAGGCGCTGGTGGGGTCAAGCAGAATTGCCCAGGGGATGTTGCAACCCAGCTCGCGGCGCATCTGCTCCTGCTTCGGCCACGCCATCAGGTTGCCGTCAATCAAAAACGTCTTTACCAGCCGGTCGCGCACCTGCGGGTTCATGTAGTCAAGCATGTGCATTATCAATTGGTACCAATTGTTCTGGTTGTCAATGGCGCCGCGAAACGCTGCACGCTGGCTGGGGAACAAGTCGGCAGGCGCCACCTTGTCCAGCAGGTCCATAATTTTTGCGATGTGCTCTTCCGGATTGTCAAGGAAGTAATCAACCGTCTTTTCCAAGGCGGCACGTTTGATTTGATCAGTCGCTTTCATAGAGCCCCCATAAAAATACACAGATGTAGAATAACTTCACCTTAAAGTGTAGCCCGAATTAGTTTTTCTGCAATTGACCGTTTTGCAACGAACGGGGAAAATAGAGCATATATCGTTGATATGTTGAAAAGCACGTGACATATTGGGCACATTGTCCACGTCGGAAAGCGAATGGCTTTTTCCCACACGTGAGGAAAAAGAAACAGGTACAATAGCGCCTGTGCAATAGCCTGCCTGCGGGTTTCGCAGGTACAAGGATGGGCAATGGGGAAGGCGTAGGTCATATGAGTGATAGTGGTTCGAACGCAGCTGATGCCAAGGATGCGCGCCGTTCAACGGATCGTCGCGTGGTGCGTACGCGCAAGGCCATTCGCGAGGCGTTTTTCAAGCTGATGGAAGAGCAGGATTATCACAAGATCACGATTGCTTCCATTGCGCGCGAAGCCGACATCGACCGCAAAACGTTCTACCTGCATTACGGCTCGGTAAGTGATTTGGTGGACGAGGTAATTCGCGACGAAGCGCAAAACATCGTGGACAGCTGCCGCGACGCGCTGCATTCGGGTGACGGAAAGCGCCTGGACGTGAGCAAGCTGTTCGAAAGCATTAGCCTGGCGCTGGCGCCCGACGTATCGCGCAGCAAGCGCGTGCTGCAGCATGTGTCGCTGCAAGATGTGCTCGATCGTTTAGAAGCAAGCTTGGTTACCGTGCTGATGGAAGACAACCTGCTGGGCCTGCGTCGCGACGACCCGTACCTCTCCTACATCGTGTCGTTTTTCTGCGCCGGGTTGGTTGCGGTGTATCGCCGCTGGCTTATCTCCGATTCGGAAATCCCGCTTGAAAGCTTGGCTGAAACAACCAGCGTGTGCATGTTCGAAGGCTTAAACGGCGTACTTTCCGGCGTAAGGCAGGTGTAAGGGGCCTGTGTGCATTTGGTAACGCGCGCACGGTGTGGCCGGCGCGCGACAAAATGTGCCCTATACTAAGCAACCGTCACAACGAGCATCTTATATGGGTCGGGGCGGCGCCAAGTTCCGAACCTGGTCAGGTCCGGGAGGAAGCAGCCATAAGGGGCCTCTGACGAGCGCCCTGTCCCATATAGGATGCTCTTTTTGCGCCCGCAGCCTGCATAGATGCGCCGCATACGCGGCATATCCGTGGCGCAAAGCGTTCGAAAGGTTTGCATGGATATCGTAAATTTCTTCCTGAACTTGCTCAGCGACCCACGCGGCGCCATTGCTGGGTGGATCGTCACGCTTGGCGCGGTATGGGTGTACACGCCGCTGTTCTTTATCGTGTTCGTGGAAACAGGCCTGGTGTTCTTCCCGTTTTTGCCGGGCGACTCGCTGCTGTTCGCAGCGGGCGTGTTTTCGGCCGATGGCGGCGGGCTGCATCTGTGGGCAACGCTTCTGGTATTTTACGCGGCGGCCATTTTGGGCAACACGTCGAACTACTGGATTGCGCGCTTCTTCGGCAAGCGCATCATCGATTCGGGCAAGGTTAAGGCGCTCACGCCCGAGCGCATGGCAAAGCTTGACGGCTTCTTCGCCAAGTACGGCGGGCTGACCATCGTCATCACACGTTTCATGCCGTTTTTCCGCACGTTCGCCCCGTTCATTGCCGGCACGGGCCACATGAACTTTGCGAAGTTCACGCTTTTCAACGCCATCGGCGGCATTTCGTGGGTCAGCTTGTTCGTGCTGGTAGGCTACTTCTTCGGTGGCGTGCCGTTCGTGCAACAGCACTTCGAGGTTATCGTGCTGGGCATCGTAGCGGTTTCGGTGGCCCCGGCCGTCATCGGCGCAGTAAAGGCAGCGCTAAACAGCCGCAAGAAGAACGCGTAAGGCGGCTTCGTCAACCTTGTAGCACACGTTCGCATATTAGTTGCTTCAAACGCCCGGTGCATGTGCTCCGGGCGTTTTTCGTGTTCGGGGCAAGCGGCGGCGAATGTGGCGGCGCAATGCCCGTATAATGGTGGCAAACCACAACGCCCGGGTTTCCCGGGCTTTCGCATATCCGCATGTTCGGCAAGGAGCAAACCATATGGCAGAGGCGCTGTACCGCAAATACCGTCCGCAAATTTTCGAGGACGTGGTGGGGCAGGAGCAGATTGAGCGCACCATCAAAAACGCCATTGAGCAGGACAAAGTAAGCCATGCATACCTGTTCTGCGGGCCGCGCGGCACGGGCAAAACCACCACGGCGCGCTTGCTTGCCAAAGCGCTTTTGTGCCAAAAGGGCCCCACGCCCGACCCGGACGGCACGTGCGAAGATTGCCAGATGATTGCCGAGGGCACGCACCCCGATGTGTACGAGCTAGACGCCGCAAGCCGCACAGGCGTGGAAAACGTGCGCGAGGAAATTATCAACCGCGTGCAGTTTGCGCCAACGCGCGGGCGCTACAAGGTCTACATCATCGACGAGGTTCACATGCTGTCCATCGCGGCGTTCAACGCGCTGCTGAAAACGCTGGAAGAACCGCCTGATCACGTGGTGTTCATCCTGGCAACCACCGACCCGCAAAAGGTGCCGGAAACCATCCACTCGCGCTGCCAACGCTTTGATTTCCGCCGCATTTCCAACGAGTCCATCGTGTCGCGCTTGGGCGCGGTGTGCGTGGCGGAAGGTGTGGAGTTCGAGGGCGACGCGCTGGATTTGATTGCGCACCATGCCGGTGGCGGCATGCGCAACGCGTTGACCTCGCTTGAGCAGATGATTGCATTCGGCGAAGGCAAGGTTACGCTTGAGGTGGCCGAGCGCATGCTGGGCGGCGTGGACTCCAGCGATTTGGGCAACATGGTGAAGGCGCTGGGCGCTCGCGATGCCGCCGCGTGCTTCCGCTGGATTGCCGACTTTGTGGAATCGGGCTCCGACTTGGCACAATTCGCGCGCGAGCTGGCGCAGCACGTGCGCAATCTGTACGTAATGAGCTTAACGGACACCGACGTAGCGCTTGATGTGAGCGCTTCGGAGCGTCGTCAGCTTGCCGACGAGCTGCCGCTGTTCGGCCCCGACCGCCTGGCACGCATGCTGCAAGTGCTTGGCGACGTGATGGCAGAGCTGAAAACGTCCACGAATCCGCGCTTGTCGTTTGAAATCGGCTGCACGCGCATGGTGCGCCCTGATGGCGACCTGACGCTTGAGGCGCTGGCCGAGCGCATCGAGGCGCTAGAAGCGGGGAAGAGCGCAGTGGCAATGGGCGTGGTGGGTGCGCCCGCTGCGCCTGCTGCGCAAGCCGTTGCCCCCGTTGCTGCGGCGACACCTGCTTCGGTGCCGTCACGGCCGCAGCCGCAGGTGGCCCCTAAGCCCGCGGCGGTGTCTGCTCCGCAGCAGGTTGCGCAACCCGCGCCTGCGCCGCGGCAGGCAGTGTCGCGGCCGCAAGCTGCGCCCGTGCGCCAGCCAGTGCAGCAACCGCAAGCCGCCGCACCTGTCGCACAACCTACTGCTGCGCCGCAAGCTGCAGCAGCCCCTGCGCCTGCGCCGTCGGTGTCGAGCCAGGGCAACCCGCAGCTGGCGGTCACCATGGAAAACCCCGCCGCGTTGCAGCGCATGTGGCAGGCAACGCTTGCCGCGCTCAAGCGCAACAAGGCGGCGTACGGCGTTTTGTTCTTAGGCACCAAAGCCGTGTGGAATGCGCAATCAAACATGCTGGCCATCGAATTCCCGAAGGAAAACGCGTTTGCATTCAAGGCCGTGCAGAAGCAAGACGTGCAAGATGCCGTGGCTGCTGCGCTTTCGCAGGCTTGCGGCGGTCAGAACGTGCCGTTTGTGTATCAGCAGGCTGGAAGTTCGTCGGCCCCGCGCGCAGCGGCAGCCCCGCGCGCCGCAGCACCTGCGCAGCGGCCAGCCCCGCGCCCGCAAGCCGTGCGCCCCGCGGCACCATGGCAGCAGCCTGCGCAAGCTCAGCCTCAGACGGCGCCAGCCGCTCCCGTGCAGCAACGCCCTCAGGCTTCGCGTCCACAGACGCCCGCCGTTGCGGCCCCGCGTGCGGCGGCTCCGGCACGCCCGCAGGCCCCTGTAGTGGATACGCCGCCTTGGGAGGACGACCAGGTTCCTTACGGCGACTTCGATGCGCCCACGTCTGAAGACGAGCTGATGGCCGCCCCCGCGCCTGCGCCCCGCGCTGCGGCTCCGCGCCCGCAAGCCGCGCGCCCGCAAATGGGTGCAACCATGCAGCGCCCGGCTCCTCCCGTTGCCGGCGGTGCCGCGCGCCCGCAAGCTGCAAAGCCTGCCGCCCCGCGTTCGGCAACACCTAAGGCGGCTCCTGCGCCTGCGCCGGTTGTGCAGCCGCAGCACGTTTCCGAAGGCGCAGCTCAAACGCCTGACGAGCTGCAAGCCATCTTGCAAGCGGGCTTTGGCGACGGCATCACGTTCGAAGAAGTAAAGGAGTAGCGGCACATTTGCGCCGCTCCCGGTACAATGCAAGAGTTTGATGTAATGCAATCACGTGAAAGATAGGAACGAATATGGGACGTAAAGGCGGATTCCCCGGCGGCGGTATGGGCAACATGAACGCCATGATGAAGCAGGCTCAGAAGATGCAGATGGAGCTTGCGCGCGCGCAGGAAGAAATCCAGGACATGACGTTTGAGGCCACGGCTGGTGGCGGCATGGTCAAGGCCGTTGCCAAGGGCGACAACACCCTGGTCAGCCTTACCATTGACCCCGAGGCCGTTGACCCCGAGGACGTCGAGATGCTGCAGGATATGATCACCGCGGCCGTGAACGAGGCGCTGCGCGGCGTATCCGAGCTGGGCACGCAGCGCATCAACGCTGCAACGGGCGGCATGAACATCCCCGGCTTGATGTAGGACGCGCATCGTGCAATCGGCACCTGCCATTCAAAAACTGCTTGACGAGCTGGAGCGCCTTCCCGGCGTGGGCCCGAAATCGGCGCAGCGCATGGCGTATTGGATTTTGAACACCGATCGCGCCACGGCGCTGCGCTTGGCGCAGGCCATCGTGGAAGTGAAGGATACGGTGCATTTTTGCAGCCGTTGCTTTAACTACGCCGAGGAAGATCAGTGTGAAATCTGCCGTTCTACCAGCCGCAACCAGCATCTGCTGTGCGTGGTAAGTGAGCCGCGCGACATTCCGCCCATTGAACGCACGGCGGTGTATCAGGGCTTGTACCACGTACTTGGCGGCGCGCTGTCGCCTATGGACGGCATTGGCCCGGACGATTTGCATATAGCCCAGCTTATGCAGCGCCTGGCTACCGAGGACATCCAGGAAGTGGTGCTGGCCACCAACCCTAACGTGGAAGGCGAAACCACGGCGGCCTACCTGGCGCGCCTGATCAAGCCGCTGGGCATCAAGGTCACGCGCTTGGCAAGCGGCCTGCCCGTTGGCGGCGACCTAGAGTTCGCCGACGAAGTAACGCTCGGTCGAGCCCTAGAAGCTCGCCGCGTGCTGTAATAGGCCGAAGCTACATAACCAAGTAAGAAGCCCGCAAGCGCTCAAGCTCGCGGGCTTCTTGCGTGCGGACCGTTGATACCCGGAACACGTGCGACGGCAGGCTATTCCTCAACGCTATCAGAAGCCAGGTCAATTTTGCTACGCGCGTTTTTCGCCGCCCAATATTGCAGGTAAAAGCCAGCGTAGGTTGCTGCGAAAATCGCTATGCCGAGCACGGCACCCACCGCAAGATTCGAAATCCATAGCACCTGGTCAAACGGCACTAGCTGCACTTTGACAAAGACTTCGACTGCCGGTTTCTTTCCAACATGTCGGGAAAATGACGGTTTTTCGGCAGAAAGGCGAGATGTTGGAAAGCGCGATTACCAAAACTTGCTTAACTGAGTGGCCCAAAAGCATAGTTGCCTGCTATCAAATTCGTTGACCAGGTAAAACGATAATGAGCTGCTAGTTGCCCATTCGTGCTGCCAGGGCATCATTTCGCAACGCTCCAATTACTCGTCTTTTTGTCGAGATTCTTTCCAATATGTCGGCGTTTTGCCGACAAACCGTCAAAACGCCGACATATTGGACACGGCTGCGGGTGAATAAGCTTGAAAACGGGAAGGCACTTGCGGCAGTGCATAGCCAGGTGTCTTCATACGCGAGAATCATAGAAGGGGGTTATCCAGCGAAGGGTCAAAAGTGCTCGAAAAAAGAAAGGGATTCCACCCCCTCCAAAAAACGGAATCCCTTCTTTTTACGAAGCCGTAGCTTCCGAAAAAAGCAGTTGCAATTCTAGCAGTTCCTTCACGAAATATCAACATTTAGTTTCGGCCAATGGTTTCTGAAGGCAAACCGTACCTATCTAGAATGATTTTTCCGAACCGGCCTCGCAATCCATTATTTCTTCCAGCAGAGAAATCAGTTCAGGGAAATCATCTGTGACGGTGGCGTAAACATCTTCCATGCGCAAGGTTTGGTATTTATGGGCAGCTATATCGCGAAAGCCAGCAATATCTTTCCAAGGTACATCGCTATGCAAGGCGCGGAAATCGTTGTCGAGATTCTTTACAAGCTCTCCGACGTTAATCACCGTCATGCAAACTGCTCGTTTAAGCAGCTCATTTTCGTTGAAGGCATCGAAGTCGCAATGCTCGATAAACGATAAAGCAACACGAGCTTCCGATATGATTTTCTCAAGTACCTGCAGGTTTCTATTTTTCATACAGCGTCACAACCTTATCGATGTCGAGAAAGCTGTTTTCGGGTAATGGCGCGTGAAGCAGGTCGACGGGAACCGCAAGATTGCTTTCGATTTTGCGACGTAGGGCTGATAACGTTAAAAGGGAAACAGCTGGCGTGGAAAATTCAATAAGCAAATCAACATCGCTTGATTCCTGCTGGGTGTGTCGTGCGTACGATCCGAACAAGTCTACTTTTTTTACGATAGGGTAGTTGCGAACAACGCTGCAGACACCATTTTTTATCGCATCGG
>DJEE01000072.1 GCA_002431805.1 Eggerthellaceae bacterium UBA5906 | reverse complement strand
TCGCAATTTGTCTTTGCCTGTACACCGCAATGGACACATATCCACTTTATTTTTCCTAAGATGGGGCACATGATTTCGTCCATCGAAGGAGCGCAGCATGAAAACGGTTCATTTCATTTGCTGGAACTGCAAATTGCCCGTTCCTCTTGACCGCCTATCGGACACGTGCCCACATTGCGATGCGAGCCTCACGCCATACGATTACGATTCATACGCGCAAGAAGTCGCCCATGACCTTCAGGAAATCAAGTCGACAGAACACGAACTCAAACAAGCATCCCAAGCGTTCAAAAAGAAAGTTTCCCAATTTTCCAAACGTCACCGTATTTTATTGCGGCTATTCAAAAAGGGCATTCAGCAGAAAACTCTTGCGTATGAAGAAAAGCTTCTCGCCATCAGCAAAGATGTCGCTGCGCAGAAACCCACGCTAGACGCCTGTGCGATTTCAAGCTATTGCGCAAGCGAGTGGTTCAGGCAAACCAACATTCTCCCCCGCCTCCAAGGAGGAAATGCTGATTCGCCTTTCGCGAAAGTCGAATACTCGGACATGGGCAGTTTCGTCGTGCGTCTAAAAGCACACGACCGCACCGCCGCCGGAACATACGGCGAATACAAGGCCTTCGATCTTCTGACTAGGGCTGTTGAGCTCGGCGAGCTTGGCGAAGCGCACCTTGCTTACAACGTGCTTATCCCCAAAATTCATGAATCGAGAACAGCACATCACCCAAGATACGCTCAAATCGACTTCCTGCTTATCACGCAAAAGGCGGTCTATGTTATCGAGGCCAAAAACCTCAACGGCAACATCGAATGCTTCTACCGCAAGAAACACCATGAATATCAAGTGTACGTAAGCAGATGCAAAAGAGACGGAACCCCGCTTAACGCACCCAGATTAGAAGATTACGGCCCAGCCCAGAATAAAGAACATAAGCGCTGCCTACTCGAACAGTGCATGGCCATTTCTCCCGACGAAACCATCAATATCATCGCATACGTCAAAAAACATGCGTTTTATGCACCCGAAATTCATAGCCAAAGGGCCAACCACGTCGCAACGCTCGACGAGAGCAGCATGGGGCTCGTAAACGTCATTAAAGCGATCGAAAGCGCCCGTCCCGAACTTAGAACCTCCTGTGAGACCAAAGCGCTGTTCAATCATGTGCAACACCTTTTCATGGATATTGATGGCAACGCCGCACGAGAGCACTCAATGCAAATCGCTAATTTAAAGCGCATACGAGCACTGTATCGTTGATTGGGGTCTCAACGACGCATCTGAGTTCCGCGCAGCTAATTTTTCATCATGGCGGCCTCCCCACAATCGCATACGGCCCATCAACCAATTATAGACGCGATTGGCATCCATACCTTTAACCGCCGACCAATAAATAATTGATGGGGTATTCTGCCTGCATTGGAAAAGCCCGAATCAAGCATAATGGTTGGCTGCAGGCAAGATTAGCTGGGGCACGGCGGTACGAATACGATACAAATCGTTCTTGGGGCTATACCAGACGGCCTTTTCGCTAGTAAAAGGCTCGAAATAAGAAGCTGCAGGAATCGCGTTGGCTTGCACTTTTGCAAAACGCCTTGAAGCACCACACTCCAAGTGCGATAATCTAAGGCACCGGAGGAGCGGCAAGCTCCATAGGTGTCAGAATGGCGAGGTGCGTACCTCGCCTTTTTCATATCGTTAGGTGCTGCATATGGCCAAGCGCTTGAACCTCCATATCGACGAATCTGGAAACCAGGACCTCTCCGAGGGCCGCTATCTCGTTGCGGTTGTGATGCACAGGCACTCCGAGAAGGTCGAAGGAGTCATCAATCGCTACGAGACGAGGCTTGCGGCCGCAAAGCTTCCCGACATTCCTTTTCATGGCAAAGATCTGCTACACGGCAACAAAGACTACGCCGCAGTGTCGCCTGGCGACAGGAAGCGCCTGCTGACCCAGTTCGCCCGACTGGTGCGCGAACTGCCCATCTCGTTCTTCACACTGCGCTACGACGCCGCAACTGTCCACGACAAGAGCGAGCTCGAAGCGAGGATTAGACGCGATCTGGCTTCGCTCGTCTTCGACAATCTGACGTTCTTCCAGGCTTTCGACGTAATTTCCGTATACTACGACAACGGTCAGGGCGCCGTGAGCGCCGCGCTGCACGACGCGTTGGACTTCGTGCTGGCCAAAAATGTGGCCGACTACCGCGACGCCGATTATGACGCGCGCAGACTTTTGCAGGCAGCCGATTACGTCTGCATGGTTGAACGCATCGCTGAAGACTACGACGCCGGAAGGCAGTCAAATACCCATGAGCGCTTCTTCGGCAACAGGCGAAATTTCATGCAGTCGTTCAAAAAGCAGCTGGAGCGCAAGGCATTCGTTTAGACCGCGGCTAGCCACACGCCACGAAGCAGGATTCGGCGTTTTCTGCTGTTCCTCGCGACAAACCCCGATATGCTCGCCTCACCGCGACCGTTGTGTACTTGATTACCAGTCAGTTCGTCA
>DJEE01000039.1:3440-3610 GCA_002431805.1 Eggerthellaceae bacterium UBA5906 | reverse complement strand
AAGCTCACCAAGCGCGCCTGGGAAGCCGGCGTGCAGGTTATGGTCGAGGGCCCCGGCCACATGGCGCTCAACGAAATCGAAGCGAACATGCGCTTGGAAAAGCGCCTGTGCCACAACGCACCGTTCTACGTGCTCGGCCCGCTGGTCACCGATATCGCTCCGGGTTACGA
>DJEE01000039.1:0-3317 GCA_002431805.1 Eggerthellaceae bacterium UBA5906 | reverse complement strand
CCGGCCGAGCATCTGCGCCTGCCCGATGCGCAAGACGTGCGTGACGGCCTGGTTGCCACGAAAATCGCCGCACACGCCGCCGACATCGCTAAGGGTATTCCCGGTGCGCGCGATCGCGACAACCGCATGAGCGATGCTCGTCGTCGTATGGATTGGGAAGAGCAGTTCGGCCTGGCCATCGACCCGGTGCGCCCGCGCAAGGTGTTCGAAAGCGCTCCGCCGGCCAACGAGGGCACCTGCACCATGTGCGGCAAGATGTGCGCCGTTCGCACGGTAAATACCATCATGGACGGCCTGGTCATCGACCTAGACAACGAATAGATCTCTTGCGTATTGACGGGGAAGAGGTGGCGCGCATGAAGGTAGTGCTCAGCATTGCAGGCTCGGATTCAAGCGGCGGTGCCGGAATCCAAGCCGACATCAAAACCATCCAGTCGTACGGTTTGTTCGCCGAAACGGCCATTACGGCCATCACGGCGCAAAACACGCGCGGTGTGCGCGCGGTGCAAGATGTTTCGCCTGATGTGGTGGCTGCCCAAATCGACGCCGTGTTCGAGGACATCCGCCCTGATGCGGTGAAAATCGGCATGGTCTCATCGGCTGCCATCATCCAGGTTATCGCTCAGCGACTGCAAGTGCATCACGCAAGCAATATCGTGGTCGACCCTGTTATGGTGGCAACCAGCGGCTCGCGTCTTATCGCCGAAGACGCTGTGCAGGCGCTCACAACGCAGCTTGTCCCGCTCGCAACCGTCATCACGCCGAACATGCCCGAAGCCGAAGTGCTGTGCGGTTTTCCCGTGTCAAACGACGACGACATGCAGCGTGCGGCCGAGCGCATCGCGCGTGAAGCCAGCGGTGCCGTGCTCGTAAAAGGCGGGCATCTTAGCGATGCGGCTGACGACTTGCTTGCGCTTCCCGGCGGCCAGCTCATCTGGCTGCGTGCTCGCCGCATTGCCAGCGAGAACACGCATGGCACCGGTTGCACGCTTTCAAGCGCCATCGCATGCGGGCTTGCGCAGGGCAATACCGTCGAGCAGGCGGTCCGTCGGGCTAAAGGGTTTGTCCGAGGTGCCATGTCGACCGGCCTTAACCTAGGCAAGGGCAGCGGCCCGCTCAATCATATGTGGTGCCATGGCAAGCCGCACTTCCCATACACCAACTAGCACAATGCCCGGGAAAACTTCCCCGGGCATTGCCTTTTCTGGGTATATGCCTTACGCCTCAAACACGCATTGCCCACCCATCCAAGTTGCAACCACGTGCGCGCTGAGCATCGCCTCGTCCGGGCACGTGAGCAAATTCGTGTCCACTACGGCCACATCGGCCAGCATTCCTGGGCGCAGCAGCCCAACTTCGTCCTCGCGCTGAGCAGCAACAGCGCTGCCTGCGGTATACGCGCGTATGGCTTCGGCGCGACTGATGCGCTGATCAGCATGCCAGCCGCCTTCGGGCGCGTGCGTGATGGGGTCGCGCCGCGTTGCAGCGCTGTACAGCACGCCCATGGAGTTCACGTCAACCACGGGCGAGTCCGTGCCGAACGCAAGCGTCACGCCATCGTTAAGCATCGTCCTGAAAGGCCACATAAGGCCGATGCGCGCGGGTCCCAAATCGCGCTCCGGCCCCCCGGGGTCTAGCGTCATATGCGGCGGCTGCACAGCTGCGACAACGCCTAGCTCGCGCAGGCGCTCAATATCGCCTGGCAGGAAGTTCTCCAGATGTTCCAAACAGTTATGCCTCCCCGCAGGCAGCGGACCGTATGCAGCGCGGGCAGCTTCGAAAATATCCAGCGCCTCATGAATAGCCGCGTCGCCAATAGTATGGATGCGAACGGGATAGCCCTTCTCTGCCGCTTTCATCACCAACGCTCTCATGTTATCCGGGTCGATGGTGGCGCGCCCGCAGTCGCCGTCAAACCGTGCATTGGTGTACGGTTCGGTCACCCACGCCGTATGCTGGCTGGACACCCCGTCAAAGAACTGTTTGAACCCGCAGCAGCGCAGCACCTCCCCAGTATATTGTCCGTACATCGCTTCAAATCGTCCCATGTCGTCAAGCAGGGTGGGGAACAGGTTTATCCTGCACGTCAGCTCTTTGCTTGCCAACAAACGCGCATGCACATCGTCGCGGATGAAGTCTAGCCCGGGGTTGGCCATCAGCGACATATCGCACACGCTTGTGATTCCATTTTTCGCCAAGGTGTGCAAAAAGCCGCGATAGGCGTCTGCTATCTCGTCATCGGAAAACGCGCCCATAATGCGCGGCATCAGCTCCATCGCCGCCGCTTCGCGCACGATGCCGGTCAGTTCGCCCTGCGCATCGCGGTCGTAGCTTCCGCCTGCAGGCGCTATACTGTCGCGCGTAATGCCCAGTTCAGAAAGCGCGCAGCTGTTCAACCACAGCGTGTGCGCATCGCCGGAATACAACGCTACAGGTCTGTCGGGGAATGCGGCATCCAGTGAATGCTTTGAAGGCAATATCGGCGGATTCCAGCGATACTCGCGCCATCCCTGCGCTAGCAGCCATCCGCTTGGCCGCTTTTCGGCAAACTGTTTCATGCGCTCAACGCAATCTGCTTCGTTTTCGCCTAAAAAGTTCGTGGCAAGCGGCGACGAATACACAGCAGAATGGAAGAAATGCACATGCGAATCATGAAAGCCCGGAACAATAAGCGCATCACCGTAGTCGATGATTTCAGCAGGCGCGGCACCTGCCGTCTCGTTATGCTGCTTCGCAAACGCAATCGCATCTTCTTTCGATCCCACGAATGCAATCTTGTCTCCCGAGATGGCAAGCGCTGCAGCCTGTGCAGTGTCTTGTTCGCCGGTAAACACGCATGTGCTGTGAATAACATGCTCAACGCGCATACAACATCCCCTTTCAAAGCCTGCTTGTCGCCCCTGTGCCCAAGCAGGCTAAAACGCGGTTTCGCCGTAATTGAAGCGAGCATATATCCAGCAGGCACAAACTGTCTAGATTCATTTGTTGTGAAGTTGCTTGCAGCTCGGGAAAAGGCAGGAAAGAAACCGGGTGAGGCTCAGCCAGCTTCTGTGCGTCATGCAGCTTTGCAAATGCGTTATGAACAGCTGTCGCTACAACGGAAATCTCTCAGTAAAGCAATGGGAACAGCAGAAATGAACAGGACCGGACACGCGTTTGCCCTAGACGCTTGAGCCTAAAGTTATAAGCAGAGAAGTGTGCTGATAGGGTAAAATCCGCATCCGATTCTGACGCATAGTGCTGCTCGTTGCTGGCGAATAAAAAAGCCGAGGTAGAAACCTCGGCTTGTCATATTTGGTAGCTCCGACCGGATTCGA
>DJEE01000161.1 GCA_002431805.1 Eggerthellaceae bacterium UBA5906 | reverse complement strand
CGACGAGCCCACCAGTGCGCTTGACCCCGAGCTTACCAAGGGCGTGCTCAAGGTCATCCGCGATTTGGCCAATGAGCATATGACCATGGTCATCGTCACGCACGAGATGAGCTTCGCGCGCGATGTTGCCGACCATATCATCTTTATGGATGGCGGCTATATTGTGGAGGAAGGCCCCGCTGAGCAGGTGATTAACAACCCTCAGCACAATCGCACGAAGGCGTTCCTGGCAAACTACGGCGATTAGGCTACAATAACTTCGAACTGCACAGTATACGGAAGCGCCCGGCGTGTGTCGGGCGCTTTTTCATGGAAGAGGTCGGCAATGGAGAAGGAAACGAAGGCGATTGGCGCATCGAATGCGACGTTGGATGCCGCGTCGTCTGAGCCACGGACGCCTGCGAAGCCGGTGACGTTTTTCATTACGCGCCACGGGCAAACCGTGTACAACGTGGCAAGTCGCGTGCAAGGGTGGTGCGACTCCCAGCTTACCGACGAAGGCATTCGCGTGGCGCGTAAGCTGGGCCAGGGGTTTGCGAACGTGGAATTTGCACAAGCGTATTCCAGCGACGCTGGCCGTGCTGTGCAAACGCTGAACACGGTACTTGCCGCACGCGCTCAGGAAAACCCTCAGGCGCGCTTGCCGCACATTCATGTTCCCGACCCTCGCCTGCGCGAATGGTGCTACGGCAACTTAGAGGCGGGGCCGGGCGAGCAGCTGCATGCGGCTCTGGCGCGCGGCTTTGGTGAGGATTTGCCGTTTGATGAGCTGAATCGTCGCTTGCCGCAAGTGGCTGAGGTGTTGGCGCAGCAGGACGACACGGGCCGTGCGGAACGCTTCGAGCAAGTGAAAACGCGCCTTACCAGCTTCTTCCGCGAGGCAGGTGAGAATGCGTTTGCTGCTGGCGGCGGCAACGTGCTGGTGGTAACGCATTCGTTTGTGGTGCGCAGCGTGATGTACCTGCTTGACCCTGCGCGTGTGAACGACCCGCTGAAAATCCAAAACGCCAGCGTTACCCAGGTAACGTATGATGGCACCGCGTTCACGCTGGGCGAAACAGCCTCAACGCGCTGGCTTGGCGAAAGCCCCAAAGAAGCCAACGCCATCCCCTTCGGGTTCAGGATGTAAGGGGGACGGGACGTAACGGAGCTGGCGTGAGCACGATGTTGCCGCAAGCATCATAGGAGACCAGCGATGGCCGACGCGAACGCAGGGACGGAGATGGTGTTCACATCGGCTCTCTGGGAAATGCGAGGCTCATCGTGAACACCCGCTCCGTCCCTGCGTTCGCGATTGCGCTTGCAATGGTGATAGACACAAGAAGGGCCCGGATATCCGGGCCCTTCTCATATGAATCGCTGTTAGCTTTCCGTGTGGTACTTCGTGAGTGTGGGCGTGGTGGCTAGTTGCAAGTCGCCTTCAACGCCTTGCGGTAACGTTACCGTGTAGGTGTACGTTACCGTTGTTTCAACCGGCAACGGGTTGTTGGGCTTCGGAAGCACGGTCGTGTCGCTTACCTGGTTCGTGAACGTGACGTCAAGACCCTGATAGGTAGCGGTGCCCAGCGTTGCTCCGTTCGATGCAGTTACGTCGGAGATGCTTCCCCCGGCTGGAGCGTAGAAGTACAAGAACGGGTCTGCATCGCCAAGGGCCGAGTCGTTATCGGACACAATGTAGCCGCCGCCTTGCGCAGCTTCCTGCGAGGTCATGAAGTTCTTAAGCGTTGTGGTTACGTGGTACGTGCGCGATCCGTCGTTGCCCGTAACAGGGGCGCTGATTTGGGTGTCCATGCCAAGCCACCATCCCAGCTTGCTGCCTGCCCAGAAGTTGATGAACACGCCAAGCGTGGGCTGCTTTTGCGAGGCGGCGGTCATGGCCCCGGAATACCCCATGTCCTCGATGCACTGCTGCTCAGAGGCGTTCGAGAGCCAAATCATAACGCGGCGGTCGTTCAAACCGTCCATGAGCACGGAGGTGAGCTTGGTAAGCGACGTTGCGTTCATGTTCTCAAGGGCGGCGTCAAAGGCATAGCTGGCTGCTTCCGAGAACAGGCTGTCGGCAATATCGTTTCCATCGGCCATGTCCGTGCCACTGGAAAGGTACTTCCAATACAGGTCGTGCTGCAACACCTCGGTGGCGTTCGTTCCATCAATATAGGTTCCGTCGGACAGCGTGAAGCTGTTGCCTGTTGCCGCAAGAAGGTCCTGCACCATCGATGGCGTGATGGAGATGACGCCATCGATGGGGTTGCCGCTTTTCTCCTCGTAAGCTGCGGCCCAGATGCTGGCTACGCGCGGGTAGTCGGGGTTAAAGCTGTTGTCCCAGGAGTATTGCGTGTACCAAGGGTAGAACAGCGCGTTTTCCTCGGAGGTGATGTTGCACTGCGCAGGGGTATCTTCGGCCATCATGTCGTATACCTTGGTGAAGTCGCCCAGCTCTAATACGCCGCCATCAATGGAGACCGTGCCCACAGAGCCGGGGAAACCACCCGACGCGCGGATTTCGGCGGTGTTTTGCGCGGCAAGCAGATACGTGCGGTTGCCATTTGCGCCGAGGATGGACCCGATGATGGGCGCAAACGTATTGGCCTGCTGGAACGTGGCGTTGATGCCGGCAACTTTTTCTTGGGCAGGGCTGATCATCTTTTGCAGCTGCTCAATGTGGAACGTAGGCAGCGCGTTAAGCTGGTCGGCGCAGCGCTGCATGGCAGGTGCGCTGCTTTGGATGGTTCCCAAAAGCGTGGATATGGCCGTGATGTTAAGCGATCCGTCGGAGTTGACGCATGCGGAAGGCGGCGTGGTGGAAAGGCTTTGCGTAAGCGGAACGATAGCATTGTCCGAAGCGTCTGCCAACACGGAAGCGATGGTTTGCACCCCGGTTACATCCTCACCGATAACGGGAAACTTGCTTGCGATGTCCCATATGGGCGAGGACAAGCTTTCGTTCATGGATGTAGCGGCCTGTTGAAGCGTTGAAGCGTCCTTTGCGGCTGCGTCGAAATCTTGGCTCGAAATGGCACTTTGGATGTTGTTCACCTGAGACAACGCTGTGGTTGCCTGAGACTTCACGTCTTTTGCTGACAGCGCAAGCGCGGCACCGTATCCGCTGATTCCCACGACAAGGCAGATAACTATCACCAGGCTGACGATAAGCTTGGTGTGCTTCTTTTTGTGCTTTTTCTTTACGCGGATCATGCCGTCGTGCTCGTGGTTGATGGGCAGCGGTTGGAACGTGTAGTCGCGTTGCCCGTAACCGTAAGGATTCTGGCCGTTAGGGCGCGCGCCGCCGGGGCGCTGCTGGCCCCCATAGGGCTGGCCGAATTGCTGCGTGGGGCGTTGCTGCCCATAAGGTTGCTGGCCATAAGGCTGCTGAGGGCGCGGCGGCTGCTGCCGCGGCGCACCTGGCGTTTGGTTTTGCTGCTGTCCGTACCCTGTTTGGTTTGGACGAGAATGCCTACCTTGGTTTTGCATAGCACTCCTGACTCGTTTGTGCGTACAAAAGAAAATTCTAGCACGATGCTCAAGGAAACACGCATGCATATGCGCGAAGCCATAATGACACCTGAACTGGCAGGATATGGGCGCGGGGGTGTTATATACGAAGGCTTTGCGGTCATGAATGCAAAGCCTTCGTATATAAAAAGAGGCGAAGCGTCGATGCGGCGCTTCGCCTGGAGAAAACCAATGACAGATATAGGTTATTTCGCGAAACGGCTGTAATCGTAGCCACCTTCGCCGCTGCGCTTTTTGCCGCCGTTGTTTACCTTGCGCGGCTTGCCGGCTTGCGCTTTGTGGTCCTTTTTGCGCATGCGGGCCTGAGCGTTTTTGGCGTTGCGGCGTGCGCGGTATTCTTCGTCGGAAAGCCATTCGCGGTTGTTGTCGCGGCCACCCTTGTTGTAGCCGCCCTTGCCGCCGCGGTTGCCTGCGCGGTTGTCGCGGTCGTAGCGCCCGCCGTGGCCGTTGCGGTTACTGCGACCCGGACGCTCATCACGCCCGCCGCGACGCTCGTCGCGATCGAAACGGCGCTCGTCGCGGCCGCCCTTGCGCTCATCACGTCCGCCGCGGAACTCGCGGTTGCCGCGCCCGCCGCGCTCGCCAGCGCTCGGACGGCGACCTTCGCGCTCTGCGCGCTCGGCACGCTTCTCGCCGGCACGACGTGCGCCTGCGGGCTTGTTACCGCCGCGGCGCGTGCCGCCCTTGCGCTCGCCGCGCTTGGGCTTCTCAAGGATGGACGGGTCGGTCTCGTAGCTTTCGATGGTGGTAAACGGGATGTCCTTGCCGATGAGCTTTTCAATCTCGCGCAGCGTTTTCACCGTTTCGCGCGTGACGAACGAGATGGCGAAGCCCTCTTCGCCGGCGCGGCCCGTGCGGCCGATGCGGTGCACGTAGTCTTCGGCCATGTCGGGCAGGTCGAAGTTGATGACGTAGTTCACGTCAGGCACGTCGATGCCGCGGGCTAGCACGTCGGTTGCAACCAGGATGTCGGTTTTGCCGCGGCGGAAGTTCTCGAGCGCACGACGGCGGCGGCCCTGCGTTTTGTCGGAGTGGATGGACTCGGCGTGGAAGCCGTGCGCCTCAAGCAGCTCGGCACATTCTTCCGTGCGGTTTTTCGTGCGTGCGAACACAATGACGCGCTCGTGGCCTTTTTCGTTGAGAACGGCCTCAAGCAGCTCCTGCTTCATGCGGTTTGCAATGGGCATGATGTATTGCGCCACGGTTGCGGCCGTTTCGCCGTTGCGGGCAATCTCCACAATGGCCGGGTCTTTCAGCAAGTCGCCCAGGTTTTTCTGGATAGA
>DJEE01000074.1 GCA_002431805.1 Eggerthellaceae bacterium UBA5906 | reverse complement strand
GCCAGTGGCGCTTTCGTGCGAGCAGGACTGTCTGAACGACTGGGCGTCGCCCCGCCTTCGCCGCCGGGACTAGAACAATCCCGTAATCTTGCCGGTTTCGTCCACGTCGATTTTGAAGGCTGCGGGGCTCTTCCCAAGGCCCGGCATGGTCATGATGTTGCCCGTCAGCGCCACCACAAAGCCCGCGCCGGCGCTCACCTTCACGTCGCGCACGGTGATGCGGAAGCCGCGCGGCGCGCCCAGCTTCGTCTGGTCGTCGCTGAAGCTGTACTGGGTTTTCGCCATGCACACGGGCATGTCGCCGAAGCCCAGCTTCTCCAGCTTTGCCAGCTCCTTTGCCGCCTTCGTCTCGAAGTCAACGCCGTCGGCGCGGTAGACGCGCTTGGCAATGGCTTCAATCTTCTCGCGCAGGCTCAGGTCGTCGTCGTAGGCAAACTCGAACGTGTCGGCGCTACGGCCGGCCTCGTCGCCGTTCTCGCACAGGCGCACAACCTCGTCGGCCAGCGCCAGGCCACCTTCGCCGCCCTTCGCCCACACCTCGGACAGTGCAACGTTCACGCCCAGCTGGCGGCACTTCTCCTCCACCAGCGCAAGTTCGGCCTCGGTGTCGGTGGGGAAACGGTTGATGGCCACCACGCACGGCAGCTTGTACACGTTCGTGATGTTGTCCACGTGCTGCAGCAGGTTGGGAAGGCCCGCCTCCAGCGCCTCAAGGTTTTCCTCGCCCAGCTGGTCTTTCGCCACTCCACCGTGGTTCTTCAGCGCGCGCACGGTAGCCACAACCACCACCGCGTCGGGACGCAGGCCCGTCAGACGGCACTTGATGTCCAGGAACTTCTCCGCGCCCAGGTCAGCGCCGAAGCCGGCCTCGGTGATGGCGTAGTCGCCCAGCGCACGGGCCATCTGCGTGGCCATGATGGAGTTGCAGCCGTGTGCAATGTTGGCGAACGGGCCGCCGTGCACGAACGCCGGCGTGCCCTCAAGCGTTTGCACCAGGTTGGGCTTGAGCGCGTCTTTCAGCAGCGCGGCCATGGCGCCCTCGGCATGCAAGTCGTGCGCGGTGACGGGCTGGTCGTCGTAGGTGTAGCCCACCACGATGCGGCCCAGGCGCTCCTTCAGGTCGGTGATGCTGGTTGCCAAGCAGAAAATGGCCATGACCTCGCTGGCCACGGTGATGTCGAAGCCGTCCTCGCGCGGCACGCCGTTGGCCTTGCCGCCCAAGCCGCACACGATGCTGCGCAGCTGGCGGTCGTTCATGTCCACCACACGCTTCCACGTGATCTTGCGCACGTCGATGTTCAGCTGGTTGCCGTTGTGGATGTGCGCGTCAAGCAGCGCTGCCAACAGGTTGTTGGCCGCGCCGATAGCGTGAAAGTCGCCCGTGAAGTGCAGGTTGATGTCTTCCATGGGGATGACCTGGGCGTACCCACCGCCCGCGGCACCGCCCTTGATGCCGAACACGGGGCCCAAGCTTGGCTCGCGCAGTGCCACCACGGGGTTCTTGCCGCGCTTTTGCAGCGCATCGGCCAGGCCCACGGTGGTGGTGGTTTTACCCTCGCCGGCCCTCGTGGGGTTGATGGCCGTCACCAGCACCAGCTTGCCCGGCGTGTGCTGCTGGTCGCGCAACAAGTTGTAGTCGACTTTCGCCTTTGTGGTTCCGTACTGTTCCAGGTACTGCTCGGGCACGCCTACCTTTTCGGCAATGGCGCTGATAGGCTGCGGGGTTGCTGCCTGGGCGATTTCAATGTCGGTCAACACGTCGGGCCCTCTTTCTCGTCTTAGCGGAACGCCCCGGCACGACAGGCCGGGACGCGTTGTTCGTGACGAACATTCTAGCTGTAACAGCGCAGCGTCACACCACCGTAACCGCCAGGAAACACAGATTTCAACCCAGCGGTGAAAATGCGGGCAAATCGGCCGCATTTCGTGAAGAACGTACACAAAAAACGGGCCGCAACCCATCGGTTACGGCCCGCGAACATATCCAGGTTACTTGCGCGTCCCCCGGCCAGGTGCCTTATTCGTTGGGACGACCGTACAGGCCGGTGGTGTCGTGCGCAATGAAGTTATCGTACACCAGGCGCAGGCCCTCGATTGTAAGGTCCTGATTCACTTCGGTGATGGTGCGCGAAATAGGCGACACGCGCGGGGCCAACCCGCCCGTGCCAATAACGGTAGTCTTGTAACCAAGCTGGTCGAAAATGCGGTTGACCAGGCCGTCCACGCGGTCCGCTTCGCCGTACACAATGCCCACCTGCATAGCCTGCGCCGTGCTGCGGCCAATGGCCACGTGCGGGTTCACCAACTCGATGGCGCCTAACTTCGTTGCGTGGCTGAACAGCGCCTGCGAGCTTGTTTCCACGCCCGGCGCAATCACGCCGCCCGCAAACTTGCCGTCGCGGTCAATCACTTCCATATTAGTAGCGGTGCCGAAGTCCACCACAATGACGGGCGCGCCGTACAGGCTGCGCGCCGCCGCCGCATCGGCCACGCGGTCCGCGCCGATCTCGCGCGGGTTGGGGTAGTTCGACGGGTCGAACAGGTCGCCCGCCGTTTCGGCCGAGCACACCACGGCGCGCGTGCCGATCATCTGCTTCGTTGCGCCGCACCACGCGTCGGTAAGCGCCGGCACTACTGACGCCAGGCACACGCCGCCGATGTCGGCAAACGACAGCCCTTCGGAATTCAGCAGCGGAATCAGCTTCACGCGCAGCTCATCGCACGTGTGATGCTTGTTCGTGGCCACGCGCCACCGGTGGCAAAGCTTCTTTCCCTCGTACACGCCCACCACGGTTTGCGTGTTTCCCACATCGATTGCCAGCAGCATAGTTTTGCCCACTCCCTTGTTTAAGCCCCCGAGCGCACCGCCGCGTTCCGCTTGCGAAATACGCCCGCGCGCCCGTTGCCCTAGGGCATCGCACGCGCGTTGCCTTCGGGCCTTTTTGCGCGCATCAGTATAGCAGGACCGCGCCGCCCATCGGCCAAAACGCTCGCAAGTAACGTGTTTTTGACGGGAAGCGAACGTGGGCGGCAATACGGGTATAGTTGTGTTGCAAGAACGCAACGGGGCGCCCGGCCGCACGGCAACGCCTCGCAAGCGCCGCAGGTTTGCCGCGGCGCACGATACACGAAAGAGGCCCATCATGAACGAATCGCCTGCTCGCATTTTGGTTGTGGACGACGAGCCCTCCATCACCGAGTTCGTCGGCTACGCGCTGAAGAAGGAAGGTTTTGCGCCCGACGTTGTGGACAACGGCGAAGACGCGCTGGCCATGGCGCAGAAAAACGACTACGACCTGTTCGTGCTCGACATCATGCTGCCCGGCATGGACGGCTACGAGCTGTGCCGCCGCCTGCGCGCAAAAACGGCCGCGCCCGTGCTGTTCCTTTCGGCGCGCGACACCGAGCTTGACAAGGTGGTGGGCCTGGAAATCGGCGGCGACGACTACCTGGCCAAGCCGTTTGGCGTGCGCGAGCTTATCGCCCGCGTGCGCGCGCTTTTGCGCCGCAGCCAGGGCAACGAGCTGGTGGGCGGCAACAGCCACGCCATCACGGCCAGCGGCATCACGCTTGACGAGGACGCGCACACCGCCACCGGCCCCAACGGCGACATCGACCTTACGCCACGCGAGTTCGAGTTAATGGCGTGCTTGATGAAGAACGCCGGCAAGGTGGTTTCGCGCGAGGAGCTGCTGCGCGACGCGTGGGGCTGGGAATACCTTACGGAAACGAAAACCGTGGACACGCACATCAAGCGCCTGCGTGATAAGATTGAGCAGGCCGGTTACGACCCTGGCTTAGTTGAAACGGTTCGCGGTTACGGATACAGGTTCAAGCTATAAAACGGCTGCAAACATATTTCGCACTTTTGGCAACGCTGCTGAGCCTGCTTGCGGCAGCTGTTGCCCTGGTGGCGTGCATGATTGTGTACGACGCATCGGTGCTTTCCCTTTTGGTTTTGGTGCCCATCAGCGTGGTTGTCTTCTGCGTCAGCCTGCTGATCGGGCATTTTCTGTCTGAACCGCTCAGCGACCTGGCAAAAAAGGTTGCCGCTTACCGCAGTGGCGCGGATGTCCCGTTTGAACCTGACGGGCGCATGTACGAGGCCGACCAGCTTACGTGCGACTTCAAGCGCCTGATACAAACCACCAAGCAGCAGCAGCACGACCTGGCCATTAAGGAACGCCGCCAAAACGAGTTCATCAGCGACGTTGCTCACGAGCTGCGCACGCCGCTTACGGCCATCCGTGGCAACGCCGAAATGCTCACCGACCCCGACCTGCCGCCGGCGCTGCACGACAAGTTCTGCAGCATCATCGTGAACGAAAGCGAGCGCCTAAGCCGCCTTACGCACGACCTGCTTACGCTGCAGCGCATCGAAAACTCGCCTATCCCCGAGGAAATGCAGCGCGTGAACCTGCGAGAGCTGGCCAGCAACGTGGTGGACGCCTTGCATCCCATTTTGCAAGATCGCCAGGCAAACACCGTGGTTACAGGCGAGGCGCCCGACGTGCTGGGCAACCCCGACAGCCTGCGCCAAGCCATTACGAACCTGGTTGAGAACGCCAGCCGCTTCATCAAGCCCGGCGGGCACATTACCGTTGAGCTTGCCGGCGTGAACGGCAACTCCGTTGTTGCCGTGAAAGACGACGGCTGCGGTTTCGGCGATGTTGACCCCAAGCTGCTGTTCGACCGCTTCTACCGCACCGATGCAAGCCGCACGCGCGGCACCGGCGGCACCGGCCTAGGGCTTGCCATCGTGAAGTCCATCGCCGAGGCGCACGACGGCACGGTCGAGGCGCTCAACCTGCCCGAGGGCGGCGCGTGCTTCATCATCGCCATCCCCTCCATTCCCGCCGACATCTCCGCCAAAAAGCCCACCCGCAAGGCGTAAGGCGCTTGGGGTTCGGGCTGGTTGCCGCAAGGCGTAAGCAAGCCCACCCCCCTTCCGTGCACAGGGTGTCCTGGATGCATTAGCGAACGCGAAAGAGCAACGCACACCCAATCCTGCCCACCGCAACCACAAATACGTATCACACGCGAACACAAAAATGTCCCGCATAACCTTGGAGACTGGACAGACGAAGAGGTCGGGTCCAAATGCAATTGGACCCGACCTCTTTTCCAGATCCCATCATAAGAAGGAATGCCGCCATCTTCTTAGATTCGAAGAAGCAACAACGCAAACTTAGCAAAAGGAATGGAGCACACTATCCAACGGGAATAATTGGCAGCTCGTTACCGCCGCTGCCCGAACCGCCGCTACCGGAGCCACCACCGCCTTCACCGCTCGTCCTCACGACGTCTTGCGCTTCGAGAGCGAAAACCTCCGCCACCGGCGTCTCATACGCTTTCGTTTCCATATCTACACAACCCCCTTTCAGCAACATAAGCCAATACAATTTATGCGTCACCAAATCCGAAGACTGGAGTGAGCCTTAGCTTTTCGAGGAATCAAAGAAGGCATTTGCCGCCTGGTTATACAGGTAGAGTGCTTGGCATAACGCTTCCAAATTGCTGTTCGGCTTGCTTCTAAGTACGCTGCTTGCATAGCTCAAAGCACAAGCATGAACGGTCGCCATCTGCCCAGTTTTCTTGCTAGTCGCAGTTACTGTGTGGAAATCATCTAGATTCTGAGCTGGGATATTAGATACGGTCGCCTTCCAACGCTGACCGCTCCACACTGGCGTTGTCTCAACGCCATCTACTTTTATGACATACTCGTCAATCGTATGACCTAGCTGTGGTGAGAAGTAATATGACAGTGTTGTTGTTTCTTCCAGCGTCAGTGTGTATCCCGCCACATCAAGCCCTGTCACAGAGCCACTTATCGAGCCCCTATAAGGCTCAAGATCAGACGAGGTCACGGCCGTTGCTTCTTTGGAAGCGTGATTTCCGGAAAGCGCATCTGTTTGATACCCAAAGAAAATCTGCGCAGCTGCTCCGTAGTTCACCATCATCTTGGCAAGGTTGGTAAGCGCAGAGCTTCCCGTTGACCCCTCCGCTTTTTGCGCAGCTTCGTAATACGACTTCACGGAATAAACGAACGCATTATCACTAATTGCAGCACCTTTACGGTTGACAAGAGGAAGTTGATTGCCGTCTCCGTCATAAACTGCAAACTTCAACTGATCGGCCATGTTCTTGGCATATACATTCGTAGTGAACACATACATTGGCACGCCTTCAAGGTCGGGCATTGCGGTTGCCTTTTTAGCATCAGCAAGAGAAATCTTTTCGGCTTGTCCAGGCATGCCAACCATGGCATACGCGCCATTAAGATTGAGAATGCTATCAGGCAAAGCCACGTATAGGTTCACACCGATTTCGCCCTCAAGCGTAAGCGAAGTGCCGTAAACGGTAGTCGGCCCGGAATATGCAACCGCCGTCCTGTCGGGGTCGAGGTAGGTCGAGTTGCGGTCCAGCTTGTAGAACAGCTCCCAGGTTGGCACCCTCAGCACGCTGCCCTCGGCGAGCCCCTGGAAGGCCCCCGTGCCCACGTCGACCGAGGCGGGCAGCTCGACCGAGGCGAGCGACGAGCATCCCGAGAAGGAGTACATGCCGATCGACCTCAAGGTGGAGGGCAGCTTCACCGACTCCAGCGACGCGCAGCCGTAGAAGTCCATGCCCTGCAGGGACTCGAGGCCCTCGCCCAGCTCGACGGACCCCAGGGACGTGCAGCCGTTGAACGCCGCGTCGATCGAGCCGACAGACCCAGGAACGCGCGCCGACTCCAAGGAGGCGCAGCCCTCGAAGGCCCACAGCCCAAGGCAGGACAGCCCCTCGGGCAGGTCGGCCGATTTCAAGGAGGCGCAGTCCTTGAAGGCCGATTTGCCGATCGATCGCAGCCCCTCGGGCAGGGACAGCGACTCGATCCAGGACGCCCCGTTGAAGGCGCCCTCGCCGATCGCGGACACCTTGAGGCCGCCGAGCTCGGCGGGCACGGCCAGCTCCGCCGAGCGGCCGAGCGCCCCGGTCACCGTGCAGGTGCCGTCGCCGTTGTCCGACCAAGTGAAATCATACGCGCCAAAAAATCCTGTGGTCAGAATCGTGGTTTCATTGCCAGATGCGTCGCTATAAACAAACCCGTTAACTTCGCAGTTGCCATTTCCTACCCAGCTTGCATCAACTATAAGACGCCATTGACCGCGGTCATTCTTGATCATTTCAGCACGAACGGTTTCCCCCGAAGGCAAAGTAATTTCGCACCAGGCACTCTTAACGTCAATCTGCTTCTTCGCGGCAATACCAAAACCGGTGTCATCACCAGGGCCAAACGACCTGCTGTCACCCTTTGGGCTGACAAAGTACAGCGTGTCCTCACCGCAAGGATAACCGGATTCGCTTGCAGCAAAAACATCGTAAGCATCCCACGATGGCAAAAAGACTTGCAAAAGATTGCAGCCGTCAAACGCCCCCTCGCCAATCGAGGTCACATTCTCAGGAACAGTAACTGCTTCCAACCCTTTATTCTTAAAAGCACCTGCAGCAACCGAAGAAACCGTTATTCCGTTAAGCGTCGAAGGAATATCAAGGGCTGTTGCATCCCCCTGATACCCCACAATAGAACAGGCTCCATCATTGTTTATTTGATATGTAAATTGATCCGCAACAAGGCTATCGCTAACGGCGCCGGAAGCATCAGAAGCAACAGCAGCATCCGAGCTATCAGTTTGAGCCATATTAGAAATAGGCTCGGATTGAAGATCCGGCACCTGGTCGCCCGCAATATCGCGAACTTCCGCGAATGCCCCAACCGGGACAAAGCTGGAGACCATACACGCCGAAAGCGCAATGCTAATTACGCGTCCGCAGTAAGACCCCCCCCCCGCACGTTTCATAGCGCACTCCTTTCAGCATGTCACTAAGTGATGCAATTATGTCACGCTATGCTTTTTCACGCAATTTGAAACCATACGTCAAAAGTCATGATCCCCAGATGAAAGCAAGATTTCAAGGTGAGAAATGCGCGCCATCTCGCCAGCAAAACACCGACAACGCTACGATGTCGCCAATCTGCTTGCGCTGATTGCAAATTAACGGTCATCAACGCACTTCCATAGCCGAAATCACACGAATCCAGATGAGAGATTTCACTTGCGCCTCTTCGAGCTTAATTTCACCTTTTCTTCATCTGCGTACCAATTCCGGTGCGTGGTTTGCCCTGGTCGTGGGGATTGCCTTGAGGATACGGGGGCGGTGTTATACTCGACTGCGTTCAATACGTACCACCTGGGGTGAAAACCTCAGTTTCCCAAAGGAGCATCATGGGTTGCACCATCATCGGCTGCGGCAAAAAGCTGCCGAACCTTGAAATTTCCAACGACGACATGTCGAAGCTGGTTGACACGTCCGACGAGTGGATTTCCACGCGCACGGGCATTCGCACGCGCCGCGTATGTGTGAAGGAAACGAACGCTGACCTGGCCGAACAGGCAGCGCGTCAAGCGCTTGGTTGGGAAAACGGCGGCTGGGCGGCGCATCGTGTTGCCCCCGAGGACATCGACCTGATCATCTACTCCACCGTCACGCCCGATGCATGGCTGCCCACGGGCGCTGCGACCATTCGTCGCCGCTTGGGCCTGGTAAACGCCGCAGCCATGGACATCAACGCCGCGTGCACAGGTTTCATTTACGGCTTGACCGTGGCCGAATCCATGATGGCCGCCGCAGCACCGGGCACGCCGGGCGCTGCCGGGCGCAACCCCATTCGCCGCGCACTGGTTATTGGCAGCGAACGCCTTTCGCGCATCACCAACTGGCAAGATCGCAACACGTGTGTGCTGTTCGGCGACGGTGCCGGTGCAGCCGTGGTGGAATGGAACGCCGAAAAGCCAGGTATCCTGTCGTGGTACATCCACAACGACGACGACACCGACAATGCACTCACCCTGATGAACCGCTTCGACACGCCCATTGCGTTCACGGAAGCGGGCGTGTCGCTTGAGGCGCTTGAGATGGCCGACCCCAGCGTTGAGGCCATCGACAAGGAATTCGGACAGCCGGAACGCAATGCCGCATCGCCGCACCAGGTGCTGCATATGCAGGGACAGAAGGTGTTCAAGTTCGCCACGCACGCCATGCCTGACGCCGTGGAAGAAGTACTGCGCCGCGCGGGGCTGACCATCGACGACGTGAAGCTGATTGTGCCGCACCAGGCGAACCTGCGCATCATCAAATACGCAGCTAAACGTATGAATCTGCCGCTTGAGCGCTTCCAGATTTCCATTGCACATCGCGGCAACTCGTCATCGGCGTGCATCCCCATGACGTTGTGCGACGCCTATGAGCAGGACAACATCAAGCCCGGAGACAACGTGGTGCTGGTAGGTTTCGGCGGTGGCTTCACCAGCGGCGCCGTGCTGTTCCAGGCGTAGCGAGCGCGAAAGTTCATGAGTTAAAACAGCCCGGCATGTTTTAACTCATGGGACGCAAAACGAGGGTGCGGCTCAAGTTGAGCTGCACCCCCGTTTTGTCAGGAGACGTTTTAGCTTTGCGTAAAACAGCTATGCGCGGTGACCAACTGCGGCGTTCACGGCGCGAGCGCAGATTACCGCCGCCACCAATTTTGCCAGGTCAATCACAATAAACGGCGCAACCCCAGCCGCGAATGCAGCTGCGGGCGTCATGGCCGACACGGCCATAAGCTGCGCCCAGCCGCACACATAGGCCACGGCCAAGAACACCAGGCCGGTGATGAAATCGACAGCAAACGCGCGAGCACCCTTTGCCTGCCCGTCGCGCGCCAACAGCGCTTTCAGGCCGAAGCGCACCGCCACGGCCAGGCCAACACCCAGCAGGTAGCCCCACAAAAAGCCGCCGGTCGGGCCGGCCAGCACGCCAATGCCGCCGCGCATGCCGCTGAACACGGGCACGCCTACAGCGCCCAACACCAGGTAGCACGTAATGGCCGCAATGGCTTCCTTCGGCTGCAGCACCAGCACCATAAAGGCCACGGCGAAAATCTGCAGCGTGAACGGCACAGGGCCCAGCGGCACCGTCACCCACGCCGAAACTGCCGTGATTGCCACGGTAAGCGCCACAAACGCAATGGAACGCGTGCGCGACCCTGCAGCCGTCTTCTTCTTAACCTGCTCCACAGTTCCTCTCCTTTTCCGGCAAAACGCCGGCCGCTTACTGCGGCGCTGCGGCCGCAGCCGGTGAATGCGCGTGCCCTGCCCGCACTTCCCAAGCAAAGCACAAACGCCGCAGCTGCCGAGCACCATGCTGCGACAACCACGCGGCGCCAATTTCGCATTCCACCTTTTCCTATAGGTTGCGCGGGCATTGTAGCAC
>DJEE01000090.1:19844-19978 GCA_002431805.1 Eggerthellaceae bacterium UBA5906 | reverse complement strand
TCCCCGCCGCCGCACCATGACATTTACTCCATCGAGGACCTGGCTGAGCTGATTTTCGACCTGAAAAACGCTAACCCCAACGCGCGCGTGTCCGTGAAACTGTGCGCGCTGGCCGGCGTGGGCACCATCGCCAC
>DJEE01000090.1:0-19745 GCA_002431805.1 Eggerthellaceae bacterium UBA5906 | reverse complement strand
GGCGCGGCCCCGCGCGACTCCATTTACCATGCGGGTATTCCATTTGAGATCGGCCTGGCCGAAACGCAGCAAACGCTTTTGCGCAACGGCCTGCGCAGCCGCGTGGTGGTGGAAACCGACGGCAAGCTTATGTGCGGCCGCGACGTTGCCATGGCGTGCTTGCTGGGCGCCGAGGAATTCGGCTTCGCAACCATGCCGCTGGTGGCAATGGGCTGCATGATGCAGCGCGACTGCCAGCAAGACACCTGCCCGGTGGGCATTGCCACGCAAAACTGCAAGCTGCGCGGCTGCTTTGCCGGCAAGCCCGAGTACGTGGTGAACTTCATGATGTTCGTGGCCGAAGAGCTGCGCGAGATCATGGCGAAACTGGGCTTCCGCACCATCGACGAGATGGTGGGCCACCCTGAGTGCTTGCGTCAGGTAGAGGTGCCGGGCAACTGGAAGGCCAACGAGATGGACCTGTCCGACATGCTGGCTCTGGCCACGTGCGAGTTCGGGCGTACCATCCCCGGTGCCGACGGGCGTCACTTCCTGCCTGAGATGGCCGCCGATTGCCAGCTTGACAAGGCGCTCGACGCCACGCTGTTCATCCCGTACACGGCCAATGCGCGCGAGCATTTGGAGCCCATCCGCTTCCGCGCCGACATCGACAACGTGAACCGTTGCGTGGGCACCATGCTGGGCAGTCAGGTTACGCGCCAACATCCCGAAGGCCTGCCCGAGGGGTCCATCACGGTGGATTGCGACGGCTCCGGCGGTCAGAGCTTCGGCGCGTTTTTGCCGCGCGGTGTGACGCTGAACATTACCGGCGATGCAAACGACTACTTCGGCAAGGGCCTGTCCGGCGGCATCTTAACGGTGCGCCCGCCCGAGACGGCCACGTACAAGTTCGACGAGAACGTGGTCATCGGAAACGTGGCGTTTTATGGTGCCACCAGCGGCAAGGGCTTTGTGAACGGCCTGTCGGGCCAGCGTTTTGCCGTGCGCAACTCCGGTGCCACCGTGGTGGTGGAAGGCGTGGGCAACCACGGTTGCGAGTACATGACCGGCGGTGTGGCACTGATTTTAGGCGAGGTCGGCCCGAACTTTGCGGCCGGCATGTCGGGCGGCGTGGCTTACGTGTACGACAAGTACGGCACGCTGGCAGGCAACTGCAACCTGGACATGGTGCGCCTGTGCGAGCCTTCGCCTGAAGAAATCGAGCTTATTCGCAGCCTGGTGGAAGAACATGCCGAGCGTACGCAAAGCCCGCGCGGCATCAAGCTGCTGTACCAGTTCAACACGCTGAAGCATCATTTCGTGAAAGTTATCCCGCGCGACTACGAGCGCGTGATGAACGTGGTTGCCGACGCCGAGGCGCACGGCAAGTCGCATGAGGACGCGCTGCAAATCGCATTCGACGCTATGACGGAAGGGAAGTAGGCAATGGGAAAGCCCGGAGCATTTTTGGAACACGGCCGAGTGGCCCATGGCCTGCGCCCGGTGGAAGAGCGCGTGCAAGATTTCGACGAGCTGGTGGTGCCGATAAGCCAGGAGCAAACGCGCGAGCAGGCAAGCCGTTGCATGGCGTGCGGCGTGGCGTTTTGCCAGGCCGGCGTGGCGTTTGGGCATGCGCGCCCCTCAGGTTGCCCGCTGCATAATTTGATTCCGGAATGGAACGACCTGGTGTGGCGCGGGCAGTGGGAGCAGGCGGCCGAGCGCTTGGCGCTTACCAGCCCCATGCCCGAGTTCACCAGCCGCGTGTGCCCGGCGCTGTGCGAGGCGGCGTGCAACTTGGCTCGCAACGACGAAGCGGAAACCATTCACGACAACGAGCGCGCCATTTCCGATTGGCAGTGGGCGCACGGTGGCCCGCGCCGCTTTGAGCCGGCGGCCGAAGATGCACCGCGCGTAGCCGTGGTGGGCTCGGGCCCGGCGGGCTTGGTGGCCGCATGGGATTTGGCGCACCGCGGTGCGCAGGTGTGCGTAGTGGAGCGTCACGACCGTGCTGGCGGGCTTTTGATGTACGGTATTCCGAACATGAAACTGGACAAGTCCGTGGTGCGCCGCCGCACCGATTTGATGGCTGAGCTGGGCATCGAGTTCCGCTTAGGCGTAGACGCAGCCGACCCCGAGGTTGCCCGCGCGTTAGCCGACGAATTCGATGCCGTAGTGGTTGCCGCGGGCGCGTGCAAGGCGCGCGGCGTTGCGGCAGAAGGGTTCGACGCCGGCGTTGCGGCAGGTGACGTGGTGTACGCGGTAGACTATCTGACCGAGCAGACGCGTGCGTTGCTTGAAGGGCGCGAGCCTTCCATCAGCGCGGCCGGCAAGGACGTGGTGATTATCGGCGGCGGCGACACGGGTAACGACTGCGTCGGTACTGCCATTCGCCACGGCTGCAAATCTGTGGTACAGCTGGAAATGATGCCGAAGCTGCCGGATACCCGTGCCGAAAGCAATCCGTGGCCGGAGTGGCCCCGTGTCTGCAAGACAGACTACGGTCAGGAAGAAGCCATNNGCGGCGACACGGGCAACGACTGCATGGGCACGGCGGTGCGCCAGGGTGCTCGCAGCGTTCGTCAGCTGGAGTATGGCCCGTGCGCGCCCGAACAGCGCTCGGCTGCAAATTTGTGGCCCGAATGGCCCAACGTGAAGAAAACGGATTACGGCCAGGAAGAAGCTGCGGCAATGCAGGGCGCTGACCTGCGCGAATGGTGCGCCGATACGCAAAAGGTGCTGCTGGACGGCGCGGGGCACGTGCGTGGTTTGCAGCTGCACACGCTGAATTGGTCAGCTGGCAAGCCCGTGCACACGGAAGGCTCCGAGCGCGAGGTTGACGCGCAGCTGGTGCTGGTGGCCTGTGGCTTTGCGGGCCCGGAACAGGGCGTGTTCGACGCGTTCGGCGTGCCGCTGGCCACGCAAGGTCGTCCGCTGCCCGTGATGACGGCCTGCGATTCGCACCGCGCCGTGCGCGCCGCGGGCAATGCCGACACTACAGGCGCAACCACGCCGGTGTATGCCGCAGGCGATGCCCGCAACGGCAGCAGCCTGGTGGTAAACGCCATGGCCGACGCCCTGAAGTGCGCCGCTGAAATAGCCGCTGACCTGGGGTTGTAGCCGGGGGCAGTGTGCCTGGCGCACTGGCGCGGCGCCTCCGGTGCCGTGTTCCGGTGTGGCAAACAGAATAGTACGCGAACAAGAAACGCTCGGATTCGGCCGGGCGTTTCTTGCATGCAAGGGCGGGCGGGTATGATTGCGCAGTGCCTTACTGTGCTTTTCGCCGGCGTGTTGCCGCGCTACAATAGCATGATTCCATGATGGGAGGTCGACATACCTGCACGCGTTTTTTGTTCGCGGTGCGCAAGAAAGTTGATGCGGATATGGCCAGTACGGGAAACGTAAAAGGAACTGTCAAAACATCTAAAGCTTGGCTGCTGCCGGTTGTCTTTCTTATTGTCGGCGTGGTTGTTCTAGGCGTGCTGGGCTATAGCGCGAAGAATAGTCAAGACGAGTTAAGCCGCTCCAAAGTAGAACTTAACGCAATGACGTATGCGCAGCATATGCAGCTCGACATTATGCAGGGCGTCAGTATCACCGACATGCTTGAGCAGGTTATCGTAAGCGGCGACGGTGAGATTCGCAACTTTTCCGAAATTGCGGAAAGCCAGATGAAGGACTACATCCAAAGCATTCAACTGGCACCGGGCGGCGTGGTGACGGATATTTATCCGGAAGCTGGTAACGAGGCCGGCAAAATCGATTTGATTCACGACAAAGATCGCGGCGAAATATCCTGCTACGCACGGGACAACAACGTTATCACCATGCAAGGCCCGTTCAACTTGAAGCAGGGCGGCGCTGGCATCGCCATCAGAAACCCCGTGTATGTGGAAGGCGCCGCCGGTCAAAAGGAGTTTTGGGGTTTCACCATCGTCATCATTCGCGTGCCGGAAATTTTCTCGGAGTCTATAAACGCGTTGTCGGAATTCGGTTACGACTATAAGCTCTCCAAAAGCGTGGCGCCCTGGGACGATTCCCCTCAAGAGGTGTACGGCTCTGGGGCGGACATGCAAGATGCGGCAACGTACAACTTCGATTTGGGCGATAGCCACTGGTTGCTGGAAGTGCGTCCGAAAAACGGTTGGGACAGCAACCAAGGCCTTTACATGACCATTGGCTGCGGCATCTTGATTGTCTTTCTGATTTCGGGATTGTTGGCGGTTTTAGGGCTGTTCCGTAAAACCCGTGCAGCGGAAAAGCAAACGGCCAGCCTCAACCAGGAATTGCAAGAAGCCCTGAAGCGGGCGCATGCTGCTTCGCTGGCGAAGACCCAGTTCATCAGCAACATGTCGCACGATATGCGCACACCTATGAATGCGATTATGGGCTATACAACCATTGCGCTTAACCGGCATCCGAAAGAAAACGTGGCGGAGTGCCTTCGGAAAATCAACGTGAGCTCAGATCATCTGCTGATGCTTATCAACGACGTGCTGGAAATCAGCAGAATCGAAAGCGGGAAGGAAGAGGCTAATCCAACGCGTGCGAACCTGCCTGCGGTTGTTAGCGAAGTTGCGGACGTGGCGCGTGGGTTTGCGAATGGCCGGGCGCTGAATATCAAGGTTGAGCTGGCGCTTCCAAAAGGGCTGTACGTCCTTATGGACGAGGTGCGCATCCGCGAAGTACTGGTGAACATGTTGAGCAACGCGGTTAAGTTTACCGGCGACGGGGGCACCATCACGTTCTCAACAAGCTACAAGCAGCAACGCGGCTCTTCCGATATCGCGGTAACGTTCGTTATCGCGGACACGGGTGTTGGCATGAGCGAGGAATTCCAGCGACATATGTTCGAGCCGTTTGCCCAGGAAAAGCTTGATGCGCGAACGCGCTACGAGGGCACGGGGCTGGGGCTGCCCATATCCAAGCACTACATTGAGATGATGGGCGGAACCATTGCCGTTGAAAGCCAAAAAGGCGTTGGCACCACGTTTACTATTACGATTCCCATGCAGCTTGCCCCTGTGCAAGATGCTATCGACGGTGGGTGCGCGGCGGTGCGTGCTGACCTGTCGGGGGTTCATGTATTGCTGGCGGAAGACAATGCGCTGAATGCGGAAATCGCCCAAACGCTGCTTGAGGAAAAGGGTGCATGCGTAACCGTTGCCGCAGATGGGCGGCAGGTGATTGAGCTGTTCCGCGACTCTGCCCTCGGGGCGTTCGACGTGATTTTGATGGACGTGATGATGCCGGAAATGGACGGTTTAGCCGCCACGCGCGCCATTCGCGCGCTCGATCGACCCGACGCGACGACGGTTCCCATTATCGCTATGACGGCCAACGCTTTTGCCGAAGGCGCGCAAAAGTGCTTGGATGTAGGAATGAACGCGCATTTGGCGAAGCCCTTGGACATGAAAAAGGTGGAGCAGGTAATGTGCCAACAAATTGAAGCAAGCGCGAAACATCGCGCCAGCAGGGCGCAACAGGCTTAGACACCGCACGTCAACGTTAAAAGAGCTACGCAAAACGCCCGGCCGTTTGCCGGGCGTTTTTTTGGGACAGGGGTCGTTTGGGACAGGGGTCGGGTACCGTCCCAGTTGGGACAGGGGTCGGGTACCGTCCCACATTTGGGACAGGGGTCGTTGGGACAGGGGTCGGGTGCTGTCCCATTTTTGGGAGCGTTCGGGATAACGCCTGCGTGAACAGGGGGGACGGAGCGGGTGTTCACGGTGAATCCTTGGGAGGTGCGAGGGTTGCCGTGAACACGCCCCTCCGTCCCCCTGTTCACGGTAGCTCTTCGGCCGACCTCGTCCCGCGGACCTGCTGGGACGGTATCCGACCCCTGTCCCATTGGGACGTGAGACAGTACCCGACCTCTGTCCCATTGCCGCTTGTTTTCTTTCGCGTTTGCAACGTGGCGGCTACGGGGCGGTAAGCGATGGCGATTGCTGCGGGCACGCCGCGGCGGCGGTGGTAGAACGGTTGCCGTCAGCAATGCTAGCGCTGCTGAAGCCCCGGCACTTATCCCCTCCTCCTCATGCCGGGGCGTTGCCAAGCTGGCTGTCTTCCCCTTGCGGCCTCCCTGTGCGTGGTGCTTCTTCATCGCGTTGAACTGGGAAACGGGTTGCGACCCTGATGTATGCAGCCCGTTGGCTTGGCTCTCTCGTCTTACGGCCCCGCTTGTGCACGGCGGGGCCGTTTCGCAACTGCTAACGTTATCGAAAGGAGCAACCTTTATGGCTGAATCGCCAAGTCCCCTTGGGCAGGCGGAAGTGCACGCTACCGCTGCGGTAAGCGCCGGCGCTCCCGGGTCTGCCACGGCAACGGGTTCCCCGGCGGCATCGCCGGACGGATCTGCCGCAGCACCCGCATCTGCCGCGTCAAACGCCGCGCACAAGCTGGGATTTTTCGGGTTCTTCGCCATTACGGCGTCTATGGTGATGACCGTGTACGAGTACCCCTCGTTCGCCTCTTCCGGCTTGCAGCTGGTGTTTTTCCTGCTGGTAGGCGGCATCTTATGGTTCTTGCCCGTGGCGCTGTGTGCGGCGGAAATGGCCACGGTGCGTGGATGGGAATCGGGCGGCATCTTCGCGTGGGTGGGCAATACCCTAGGCAAACGCTGGGGGTTCGCTGCGCTGTTCTACCAGTGGTTTCAGATTACCGTGGGCTTTGTGACCATGTCGTTTTTCATCCTGGCGGCGCTGGCGTACGTGCTGCATTGGGATGCGCTGTATAAAGACCCGCTGGTCATGTTCATTGGCGTGGCCGTTATTGTGTGGGGGCTTACCTTAACGCAGCTAGGTGGCACGAAACTTACGGAACGTATTGCGAAAATCGGCTTTCTAGCAGGAATTTTGGTGCCGGTTGGCATCTTGCTTGTGGGCCTGGTTGCCTACTTTGCAACCGGCGGCGTAACCGACATCTCCCTTGCGCCAGCGGCAGCCATCCCTGATTTCGGCAAGGTGGACACGCTGGTGATTTTCGCGTCGTTCATTCTGGCGTACATGGGCGTGGAGGCGTCGGCCAGCCACGTTAACGAGCTGCGCAACCCTACGCGCACGTACCCGGCTGTCATGATCGTGCTTGCGGCGCTGACCATCGTGCTTGACGCGGTGGGCGGCATGGCCGTGGCAACCACGTTGCCGGCGCGCGTGCTGGACGGCAACCTGTCGTTTGGCGTTATCGAAGCGTTTCGCGCCATATTCGTGGGCCATTTCGGCGTTGGTTTTGCTCCGCTGGTGTTCGTTGTGGCGCTGCTGCTGGCGCTTGGCGTGCTTGCCGAGGTGTCTGCCTGGATCGTGGGGCCGTCGCGCGCGCTGCTTGAAACGGCTAACGAGGGCATCATCCCGCCGGCGTTCGGCCGCCGCAACGCGCATGGCGTGAGCGTGCTCACCGTGGTGGTGCAGGCGTGCCTGGTAACCGTGTGGGATGCCGTGCTGTGCGGGTCTATCGCGCTGTCGGGCGGGTCGTCCTCGTCGGTGGGTTACCTGACCGCTATTGGCCTGACGGTGGTCATTTACCTGGTGGGGTACGTGCTGTTCTTCCTGGGTTACCTGGTGCTGACGCTGCGCCACGCTAGCCTGCCGCGCGCGTTCAACGTGCCGGGCGGCAAAGTGGGGAAGGTGATTGTGGCTTCTGCGGGCCTGGCTATTACGCTGGCAACGCTGGTTATCAGCTTCTTCCCGTCAAGCGATTTGGACGCTCAGGCCAACGCCGTGTACCAGGCCACGCTGGCCGTGAGCTTTTGCGTGTCGGTTGCCATCCCGTTCGTGATTTACGCGTGCCGCGGGCATTGGGCGCATCCAACGGGGTCGGGCACAAGCCGGCATTCGCATCACATGCGCATACATGGCAGTGACGCGCATTCTGCAACGCCCCTGGTCACAACGTCGGTGGCCCTTGCAAGCCTTGTAAAGCAGGCCCGTTCCGAATAGAAGCAAGTCAAAACGAGCGAGCGCGGGCACGGAAGCAAGCTGGGGGTGGGCGATCGTGAACACGGGGACGGAGAGGTGTTCGCGTAGCACCGCCACATTCCCGATTGTTTTCCGTGAACACGCCCCTCCGTCCCCGCGTTCACGCGTGCGTTGCCGCGTTTGCGTGCAACGCATCCCATCTAATTATCCTTAGGTAAGGAGTATACAGTATGTTCGATAAACCGCAAAAGCCTTCAAGCCAGCTGGCTGAGCTTGATGAGCAAACCCGTTACCTTACGCCTATTTTCGGCAGCGAGGCGTCTGATGTGGCCATGCCGTCTGCGCAGATGAACGATGCGCCTGTTGAGCCGCGCATTGCCGCCGAGATGATCCGCGAGTACTTGTCCATCGAGGGCAACGCCACGCAGAACTCTGCAACGTTTTGTCAGACGTACATGGAGCCCACGGCGGTGAAGCTGATGGCCGACAACCTGGAGAAAAACGCCATCGACAAGGACGAATATCCCATGACAGCCGACCTTGAGAACCGCTGCGTGGCCATGATTGGCAACCTGTGGCACGCCAACGCGGCCGAGCAGCCCATTGGCACGTCGACGGTTGGCAGCTCCGAGGCGTGCATGCTGGGCGGCTTGGGCATGCTGTTCCGCTGGAAGCAGCAGTGCGCCGTGCGCGGCGTGGACTACCGCACGCGTCGGCCTAACCTGGTAATTTGCAGTGGGTACCAGGTGTGCTGGGAGAAGTTCTGCCGCTATTGGGACGTTGACATGCGACTGGTGCCGCTTGACCGCGATCACTTGTCGCTGAACATCGATACGGTTATGGACTACGTGGACACCGACACCATCGGCGTGGTGGCCATTTTGGGCATTACCTACACAGGGCGCTACGACGATGTGGCCGCGCTTGACGCGAAGCTTTCCGCGTACAACAAGCAGCACCCGCGGGCGTGCGTGCGCATTCACGTGGACGCGGCAAGCGGCGGCATGTTCGCGCCGTTTGTGGAACCGAATCTGAAATGGGATTTCCGCTTGGAAAACGTGTGGTCCATCAGCACGTCGGGGCACAAGTACGGCCTGGTGTACCCGGGTGTGGGCTGGGTTGTGTGGCGAGGCAAGGCGGCGCTGCCCGAAAAGCTTATCTTCTGGGTAAGCTACCTGGGCGGCAAAGAGGCCACCATGGCCATCAACTTCTCGCGCTCGGCCAGCCAAATTGTGGGGCAGTACTACATGCTCATGCGCAACGGCCGCCAAGGGTATCGCGAAATTCACCAGCGCACGCTTGATGTGGCGCGCTACCTGGCGCAACAGATTGGCGACATGGGCTGCTTCGATTTGTTCGAGGCCGCCGAGCACCTGCCCATCGTGTGCTGGACGCTCAAACCCGGCGCGGGGTGCGCGAACGTTGGCGGCTGCGCGGCCGGCACTGCGGCGGCGGGCGAGCGCGGCTGGACGCTGTACGACCTGGCCGACCGCCTGCGCATGCAGGGATGGTTGGTGCCGGCGTATCCCATGCCGGCGAACTTGGAGCACCTTGACGTGCAGCGTTTGGTGGTGCGCCAAGACTTCAGCATGCCGCTGGCCATTGCGCTCGTGCGCGACATGCGCAAGCAAATCGACATCCTAAACGGCCAAGTTGCCGCTCGCACCGGCAAAGCCTTCGACCACAGCGGCAGGTAGGGTATTTTGTTCGCATTATGCGCACTGCGATGCATTTTGCGGCACAAAACGCCTCTTTTCGGAATGTTTCCCACGGTTATAGCAGGGATAATGCGAGTGGCAATTAGCCGACCAGGAGTTTTGTCGCGGAAGGCTTGTGCACCCTGGCTTGCAGGCGGTAAATCAAGTGGCTAACTTTCCGGAAATACGCAATTCGTGCCGTAATTTTCCCTTTGCTACGCAAAGCGGGCGTCGTTGGCCATGTTGCCAACGACGCCCGCTCGCAAATGCGAACACGGGGATGCGCGCAATGTTCGCGTTTGCCGCTCATTTCCCAATGGGCTATCCGCGAACGCCACCCCGCCTCTTGTTCGCGCGTGGCGCCTCCCCGATGGGTCAAAACCAACCTGGTTGGTTTTGACCCATTTTTACGCTAGCTGCCAGGTGTCGCTTTCCTTTTGCAGCTGCACCATGCGGGCGAACAGGCCACCGGCGGTTTTCAGCTCTGCCGGCGAGCCTTGCTCGGCAACCATGCCGTCGCGCAGCACCACAATGTGGTCGGCATTTTCCACCGTGCGCATGCGGTGGGCAATCACGATGACCGTTTTCCCTGCTAGCAAGCGTGAAAGCGCCTGCTGAACCTGCGTTTCGTTCTCCACGTCCAGGCTAGCTGTGGCCTCGTCGAGCAACACGATGGGCGCATTCTTGAGCAGCGCGCGGGCAATGGAGATGCGCTGGCGTTCGCCACCGGAAAGCTTGCTGCCGTTTTCCCCGATGGGCGTGTTGTAGCCCTGCGGCATGCGGCGCACGAACTCGTCGCAATTCGCGGCGCGCGCGGCGGCCAGCACCTCGGCGTCGGTGGCGTCGCGGCGGCCAAGGCGGATGTTGCCCATAACGGTGTCATCGAACAGCAGCACGTCCTGGAACACCACCGCGTAATCACGCAGCAACGTTTCGGGGTCTACGGTCGAAACGTCCACGCCGCCTACGCGCACTGTGCCCGCTGTGGCGTTCCAAAAGCGAGCGGCCAGGCGTGCGCACGTGGACTTGCCGCTGCCGCTGGGGCCAACCAGCGCGGTGATCTGGCCTTCCTTGGCCGTGAAGCTCACATCGGTAAGCACGGTGTCGCCGGCGCGGCCATCGGGGCCGGCACCGTAGGAAAACGCCACGTGCTCAAACGTCACATCGTGGTTTGCGGGCGCGAAATCGGTTGAACCGCTTGCCAGGGGCTCGTGCATAATCTCCTGCATGCGACGGGCGGAATTCTTAGCAGAGAACAGCTCGGCCACCAGCATAAGGCACTGGTCGAACGGCGCGTAGATGCGCGACACCACCAGCAAGAACGCGAACATCACCATAAAGTCAACCTGACCTGCGGCAACTTGAGCGGCGCCGCAGATAAGCGTGGTGGCGATGCCCAGGCGCAGCACGATGAACGAGCTGTTCACCAATAGGCCGTTGGCCAGCTCGGCTCCGGTGGTGGTGCGCTCGGCCGCGTCGATCTTGCTGTTCAGCGTGCTTAAGTAGTGCGCTTCCTGGTTTGTGGCGCGGATTTCGCGCACGCAATCGAGCGTTTCCTGCACACCCTCGCTTACCGTGATGGCGGCATCGCGCGTGCGGCGAATAACCGGCTCCATGGGGCGGCGCGTGGCGAACAGCACGGCGAACGCCACCGGCACGCTCCAAAACGCTGCCAGCGCCAGTTGCCAGTCGAACACCACGCAGCCGATGAATGCAAGCGAGGTTGACAGCACTGCGCCGTACAGCTCGCCCAGCACATGGCTGTAGGCATGTTCCATGGTGCGCACGTCGCCTAAGATGGTTTCGGTCAGGTCGGCCAAGTCGCGGCGGCCGAAGAACGCCAGCGGCAGCTTACGCAGGTGCTCGGCCAGGTCGATGCGCTGTCGACCGCTTTCCTTGTAGAACACGTTGTACGTGTAGTTGTACTGCTGCCAATTCGAGGCGAATAGCGCCACGATGAACACCGCAAGCCCGATGGCGAACGGAGTGATGCTGGGCAGCTCGGCTCCTTGCGTTAGATGCTTAATGAACGCGTCCATGGCCAAAAACAGTGCGGCCATGCCGCCCATGGTCACCAGGTTCGTGACGGCGGTCCACAATGTGCCCAATTTCACGCCGCGCACGGCCTCGTCGGACAGCGCGTAGGTTTCTTTCAGGGAATCGAACAGCATCACGCCTCACCTCCTTCCGTGGCGGCGGCAACAGGCGTGTCGTCTGCCGCCTTCGTGTCGTCGCTTGCGATCTTCCAGGCAACGGCTTGCTCGTAGTCGCTCCACATGCGGGCGTACAGGCCACCGGTGGCGACCAGCTGCGCATGGGTGCCCTGTTCGGCCACGTGCCCGCCGTCAAGCACCACGATGTTGTCGGCGCCAACCACGGTGGACAGGCGGTGCGCAATCATCAACACGGTGCGGCCGGCGGCCAAGCTCGCCAAAGCTCGCTGGATAAGCGCTTCGTTTTCCGGATCGGCAAACGCGGTTGCCTCATCAAGCACCACAATGGGCGCGTCTTTCAGGATGGCGCGCGCCAGCGCTACGCGCTGCACTTCGCCGCCCGAAAGGTACGCACCGCCCGTGCCCAGCTGCGTGTGGATGCCCTGCGGCAGCTTCGCCACGATGTCGTCGCATTGCGCGGCGGAAAGCGCGGCCAGCACCTGCTCGTCGGTGGCATCAGGGCGTGCGGCGCGCACGTTGTCGGCCAGGCTTTGCGCGAACAACTGGTTGGTTTGGAACACGAACGCCACCTGCCCCATGAGGTCGGCCGGATCCATGTCGCGCACGTCGGTGCCGCCAATGCGCACGCTACCTGCGCAAACGTCCCAAAAGCGCGGTACCAAGCTGGCGGCGGTTGACTTGCCCGACCCGCTGGGGCCCACCAGCGCCACCGTTTTGCCGGCGGGCACGGTGAAGCTCACGCCGCCAAGTGCGGGCTGCTCGGCGCCTTCGTACGTGAAGCTGACGTGGTCAAACGTGATGTCGTTGCCGCAGGCGCGCTTCGGCGCGGCGGATACGGGCAGTACGGGCGTGGCAAGCAGCTTGCCCACTTCGCCCATGGCATCACCAGCCATCTGCGTGGCCTCGCTCATGAACATAAGCTTCGTCATGGCCGTGGGGATGATGGCACTGAAGATGGCATAGAACGCAAAGTTCGTCGCAAAGCGCGCGAAGTCGCCTTCGCCCGGCGCCAGCAGAATGGCCACGGGCACCAGGAAGATGACCAGTCCGTTGAGCACCGTCAGCTGCGCCACCTGCGGCGCGCGGCAGAAGTTCACCGCATAGTTCTGCGCCATGGCCGCGTATTCGGTAATGGCGTCGTGGAACGCCTTGAAGCTGTACACCGTTTGCTGGAACACCTTCACCACGGGGATGCCGCGCACGTATTCGGTGCCCGTCTTGTTCATCTTCGTGAGCGCGCCCATGTACTGCTTCATGAACTTCATGCCCTCGCCGCTCATCATCTGCTTCAGGCAGAAGAACGAGACAACCACGGCGGCAAGGCACGCCAGGCCCAGGCGCCAGTCGAACACCAGCAGCATCGCCAGCATGCCCACCACCATGACCACCGAGCCTGCGCAGTCGGGCAGCATGTGGGCCAGCAGCGTTTCGGTTTGGGCGGCGCAGCCGTCGATGATGCGGCGCAGCTCACCGGTTGCGTGCGTGTCGAAGAAACCGAGCGGCAGGTGCATGAGGTGTTCGGTGGTTTGCTTGCGCATGTTCGATGCTGTGCGAAACGCTGCCATATGCGTGCACATAAGCGCCAGGAAGTACACGACGATGGACGCCGCCGCAAGCGCCACGGCCGCCCAGCCGTACGCGGCGATGTTGATGGCGGCCTGCCAGTTCGGTGCCACCTCAATAAGGTCGCGCGCTACAAACCAGATGCATAGAAACGGGCCGAAGCTCAGCAGCTGCGATATGCCGGACAGCGCACAGCCCAGGTACGTGAGCGCCTTGCGCTTGCCTGCAAAGTCCAGGATTTGCGCGAGCCCGCTGCGCTCTTTAGGCTGCTTGACGGTTGCAGGTTGCTTTGCGTTGCGCGAGCCATCGGCGCGGGGCTCCGCTGGTGTGTCTTGGTTGGCACCGCCGGTGTCGGGTTCTGCAGGGGCGGCGGGTACCGCGTCCTTTTCGCGTTTAGAATCCATAAAAACCTCCTTCTAAGTTATCGGCGTAGAACTTATCATGGGAGCGAATGAAAAAGGTTCGTTCAGGCAAACTTGAGACGAATGCCTAAAAGCGGAGGCTGCGGGGCAAAGGTGCCAGGGGTGCTTGTCCTGCTTGTTAGGTTTGTCGGGTGTTTGCACGAGGCAAGTCTTCCCGGATCTTCCTGTGCTGGGGCAGGGTGTTCGGAGTTTGACTTGAGGCGGGGGCACGGCATGCGCGACTGAGCGGAGCTGCGGCGAAAGGAGGTGCAGGGAATATGGCTGGCGAGAACATTGCCGCGAATGGTGATGCAGGGTTGCGGCACGGTGCGAGCGCGGCAACTGCGGCAACCTTTCCAGCTGGTGTTGCCCCTGCGGTTCTGCGCGCGGGAGAATCCACAACGCCCGTGGCACCGTTGCTGCGGCGCTTTTACGAGCCGCAGGTGGAGCAGCTGGGTATGAGCCCGGTCGCGCAATCTGGCGGCGTGGTGGCGGCGGGCGCGAACTGCTATGGCGATGGCAGCTTATGGGCGCAGCAGCTAGGCGAGTCGTGTCTAGTGGTTGCGCATTCCGTGGAGTTGACCAGCGACTTTGTGCTTGAGGAGGAATCGCCGGAAAGTCTGTGCGTGGCGTCCATCTCCAGCGACGGCGTGCCGCTGTGCCCGTTTTCCAGCATGCCGCAAAACCTGCGCCGCAACGAGAACGTGGCCGTGTTCGAGCAGGGAAGCCGCACCGTCAGCCACCTGCGCCGCGGCGACCAGTTCAATTCCGTGGCGGTGTGCCTGCTCCCGCAGTATTTCAGCAACCTGCGCACCTGCTATGGCGAAGCGGTTGCCCGCCGTGCGCACGGGCTGATGGCGCAACCCGGAGGCGTGCGCATGGGCGGCAGCGAGCCGTACGTGCGGGCAGCGCTGCGCTCGTTGGGCGCGGTGCGCAGCAGCTCGGCTTCCGTACAGCGCATGCTCGCGCGCAAAGTTGACGGCATGATGGCGTTGCTGGCGTGTGACAGCTATGAAGTCGAGCGTGCTTTCGGACTGCGGGGGTGCGCAGACAGCGTGCGCACGGTGGCTCAGGTGCGCTGTCTTGTGGAGGCCGACCCCGCACATGCGCCCACGGTTGATGCACTGGCGGAGCTGGTGGGCGTCAGCCGCGCACGTCTGTGCGCCACTTTCAAGCAGGAAACGGGTGAGAGCGTGGGTGCTTTCGTTGTGCGCAAGCGCATGGAGCTGGCATGTCGTTTGTTGCAAGACGGCAACCTCAGTATTGCTGACGTGGCGCAAGCCTGCGGGTACCAGCACCAAAGCAGCTTTGCGGACGCTTTTCGTCGCTCAACAGGCAAAACACCTCGAGCGTGGCGCGAGGGCGCGTTGCGTTAATGGTATTGCGGCCTTGTGGCGCCTCTGATGGCCGGCTGCGTTCGTATTTTTGCTTCGGGGTTCATGGCGTATTCGGGGCCATCGGTTTCTGCATTCCGCGCAAGCGGCGGGTGCTGCGTGAAGAATCGTGCTGGGATGCTATTCGCCAAAATCCTTGGTGCTTATGCCGCGTAAGGCCAAAACGCTTCTGCCCGTTGCCGATGCGTTCGCTTTGCTACAACTTGGAGTTGATTCATCGTGGTAAAGTAGAGGTGAACATTGATGAGTTTGCTTTTCGAAAGGCTTCCCCATGTACCGCATCCTTTTTATCTGCCATGGCAATATCTGCAGGTCGCCTATGGCTCAGTTCGTTATGCAGGATTTGGTGGAGCGTGCAGGGTGCGCCGAGCGTTTTGTTATTGATTCCGCCGCCACCACCAACGAGGAAGTGGGCCATTCGCCGCATCAGGGCACGGTCGACAAGCTGAAGCAGGTTGGCGTGCCGGTGCTGCATCACCGCGCGCGCAAGGTGCGCGTGGAAGAATACGACAACTGGGACTTGATCGTATGCATGGATGCCGAAAACGAGCGGCATCTCGAGCGCATTTTCGGTTGCGATTCCGAGAACAAAATCGTGCGTTTGATGGCGTTTGCGCCAGGCGCGGGGCTTGTTGGCGAAGATGGCCGCGCGGTAGCGGGTTCGCACGATGCGGCGGCTATTGCAGCTGCTAACAAGCAAGCTGCCGAAGTTGCCGATCCGTGGTTCACGGGCAATTTTGAGGACACGTACCGCGATGTGTCGGCAGGCTGCAAGGGCTTGCTTGCGTGGTGCGAGGCACGCTAGCGCATTCGCGCGTACAATATTTGCGAACGAACGAGGGTCGCCAATCGGATTGATTGGCGACCCTTTGTGCGCTTTTTTGGAACATGATTCTGCGCAGCTAAGCCTGATTTTTGGCACAAATTGGCTATTTCCGAAATCCCAGTTCAGGATGGCGCGCGGTTTTTCAGATGTCGCCAAATTCTGAACTGGGATTTTTGCTTCTGCCGGGTCTAAAACGTGCCGATTGGGGCGAAAATACCGCGTCAAACTTTCCGAAAGCAGCCGATTCGTGCCAGAAAATGCAGGTCGCTACGCGCGCTGCTTGCCGGTGAAGTGGTCGATGTCGATGCAGTAGATGTTCGTACGCGCAAGCGCCTGGTCGGTGAAGCCGGCCGAAGCCTCGGGCGCCAGGTGCTGCATGATGCGCGTGAGGCCGTAGCGCTTCGCATCGGTCCCCTGGATGCGATGGATGGTGCCCGTGCCCATGATGGAACGGTATGCGTACGAATAAGCGCAAGCATAGGTGCCCGTGATCAGGCCGTCTTGCACATCCATCTCAATGGCAACGCGCGGTTCGCGGTCGAAGGCTTCGGCCTTGCGGCCTGCGGCGGCCGAATGCACCCACAGCGCCAGCCGCGGCTCGTCGGCGTCGATTTCCTCGGGATCGGCCCAGTCATAGCCGAAACTCATGGGTACAATGAACAGGCCTTCTTCGTCAACGCATGCGATGCGCACCGTTTGGCACGCCTCTACCACGGAGTGCAGCTGCGTGGTGCTGCGCAGCTGGCGGCCCGCTTGCCGCATGGGCCGGTGCGCGGCAGGTGCGGGAACTTGCGAGGCGGAAGCGCTTGCAGGTGCGGAAGGCTGCACCGCCGCAGCTGTCTGAGCGGCATGCTGTTGAGCGGGTGCGGGGTTGGCAGCGGGTTGCGGCGCGCTTTGCGGTTGCTGGTCGTTGGGGTAGATGGCGGGAATATTCTGCAGGTTCATGGTTGCTCCTGATTGCGGTAGGCGAGTTCGTTTCTGTCTATGGTACGGCGTTGAGGCGTGCTTGCGAGCCTTATTTTGCCGATGCTTCAACAACACACGAACGTGAGGTGCGCTGCCAGAGCGCTGAAACCAATGGGGAATTGGCGCTCCGGAAACACTTGCGATGCGGAACAACAACGAACTGCCGCCCGGCGTTGCGTGATGCTATGCTGTCGTGCAAGAGCAATCGCAAAAGGCGCGCCTCGCACAGCGGGCGTGCGCGGCAAAGGAGTTGGCGAACATGGTGCTGCCAGAAAACGTTACAGGCGCGGCAAGCGCTGTGGAGTCGGCGAGCGTGCGCGTCCAGTCGCCCGACTTGCACGTGCGCCCTGAATTGCCGGTAGACCCCACTGGTATGGCGTGCTCGCTGCCGCAGCGGGGTGTACCTACGCTATGCGCCCTGGTTACGGGGGCAACCGGCGGCATTGGGCGCGAGCTGTGCGCGCAGCTGGCTCGCGAGTGCGGCACGCTGGCCATTGTGGGCTGCAACCAGGAAAAGCTCAACGAACTGGCGAAAGACTTAAGCGAGCGCTTCGACGTCAGCGTGCGCGTATTCGCAGCTGATTTCGCGCAGTCAGGTGCGGTTGACACGCTGGTGGCTCAAGTGCACGCGGCAAACCTGCAGGTGGAGACGCTTGTAAACAACGCCGGTTTCGGCTACGATACCCCGTTTGCGCAAAGCGACCTTGCGCGTCAGCGGGCGCTTTTGCATACGAACAATATGGCGCTTATGGAACTGTGCCACGCGTTCGCGCCCGGTATGGTCGAACGCGGGCATGGCGGCATTTTGAATGTGGCTAGTGTGGCGGGTTTCGTGCCGGGACCGCTCATGTCCACGTATTACGCGTCGAAGGCGTTCGTGCAGTCGTTTTCCAGCGCGCTGCATATGGAATTGCGCCCGAGCGGCGTGCATGTGACGGCGCTGTGTCCTGGCCCTGTTCGCACGCCGTTTTGGGACAACGCCGACGCGGGCAACACGGCGCTTGCGCACCTGACCATCAGCGCGCCGCGTGTGGCGAAAGCCGCTGTGCGCGCATTGGCATGCAACCGTTTGCTGTGCTGCCCGGGCGTGCTTGCGAAGGTAATTGTGTTCGGCAGCCGTTTTGTCCCGCGCACCTGGGCCGCCGCAGCAGCCGCAGCCCTGCAAAAACCGGGGAAGTAGCGATTTGTTTTTCGTGCTTGTTCCATTGCGCTTGAAATTGGTGCGGGTAAGGAACTTTTGCACGATGCGACTTTGATAGAATAGGCGGGCACACCAAAAGAAAAAGCCCGGCGGCAACCGGGCTTAACTAACCGTTACACGACCCTGCCCGCCACGGTTAACCAGACCCGGGCTTGGTGTGCATCCGCAGTATAGCATGGAGCGGTTGGATTTGCTAGGCGTCCACCTGCTCGACAAGAAAGGCAAAAGCGCATGGCAGAGTTCATCTACCAAATGTACAAGGCGCGCAAGGCGCATGGCGACAAAGTCATCCTTGACGACGTCACGCTGTCGTTTTACCCCGGCGCGAAAATCGGCGTGGTAGGCCCGAACGGCATGGGTAAGTCCACGTTGCTGAAAATTATGGCCGGTATCGAGGAGGTCAGCAACGGAGACGCGCGCTTGACCCCCGGCTACACCGTGGGCATCCTGCAGCAGGAACCGCCGCTTGACGAGGACAAAACGGTGCTCGAGAACATCGAGCTGGCGTTTGCCGACGTGAAGGCCAACATCGCGCGTTTCAACGAAATAGGCACGCTGATGGGCGAACCCGATGCGGACTTCGACGCGCTCATGGAGGAAATGGGCAAGCTGCAAGACGCCATCGACGCGGCGAACGGCTGGGACCTGGACAGCCAGCTGTCCCAGGCCATGGACGCGCTGCAGTGCCCTGACCCCGACATGCCCGTTAACGTGCTGTCCGGCGGTGAGCGTCGTCGCGTGGCGTTGTGTCGTTTGCTGCTTGAGGCCCCTGACCTGCTGCTTCTGGACGAGCCCACCAACCACTTGGACGCGGAATCCGTGTTGTGGCTCGAGCAGTTCCTGCACAAGTACCCCGGCGCGGTGCTGGCAGTCACGCATGACCGCTATTTCCTGGACAACGTCGCCGAGTGGATTTGCGAGGTTGACCGCGGTAGCCTGTACCCGTACAAGGGCAACTACTCCACGTACCTGGAAACGAAGGCGGCGCGCATGGCTTCGCAGAAGCAGCGCGACGAAAAGTTGGCGAAGCGCCTGGCCAGCGAGCTGGAATGGGTGCGTAGCTCCCCGAAGGCGCGCCAGGCGAAAAGCCGCGCCCGCTTGGAGCGCTACGATCAGATGGCCGCCGAAGCCGCGCAGTCCAAGAAGCTTGACTTCACCGAAATCCAAATCCCGGCCGGCCCGCGCCTGGGCGCCGAGGTTTTGAAGGTGGAGCACCTGCACAAGCAGTTCGGCGACCGCGTGCTTATCGACGACTTGTCTTTCGAGCTGCCACGCAACGGCATCGTGGGCGTTATCGGCCCGAACGGCGTGGGCAAATCCACCCTGTTCAAGATGATTATGGGCATCGAGCAGCCCACGTCCGGCACGCTTACCCTGGGCGAAACCGTGAAGGTTTCCTACGTTGACCAGGGGCGCGAGGGTATCGACGCCAACAAAAGCGTGTGGGAAGTGGTGTCCGGTGGCCTTGACTACATGATGGTGTGCGAAACCGAGGTGCCCAGTCGTGCTTACGTGGCCAGCTTCGGCTTCAAGGGTTCTGACCAGCAAAAACCGGCCGGCGTGCTGTCCGGCGGCGAGCGCAATCGCTTGAACCTTGCGCTCACGCTCAAGCAGGGCGGCAACCTGCTGCTGCT
>DJEE01000010.1:3128-4845 GCA_002431805.1 Eggerthellaceae bacterium UBA5906 | reverse complement strand
ACCCGCGCTGTCCTTTGCCGGCAGGTCGGTCCACGTGTACTGCCAGTTGCCGGAAGCGTCCAGCGTCACCGGGTCACCCGAAGCCTCGCCGTTGGCAAGCAACTGCACCTGCACGCCAGCATGAGCGGCAACCACGTCCGCCGCCTCAGCGTTGCCCTTCGAATCCAGCCACTGCTTGCTCACAGAAACGGAAGTAGTAGAGGGCTGATCGTTGTTGTCGAACTTGCCATGGAAGGGACGCCAGTGGCTTTCGCCATTTTTCATTGTCACGTTATCGGCAATGAACGTACCAGCGGGATTGCTCTCCCCAATCGTGAGGCTCGCACCCGGAGCCAAAACACTCGCGTCCATGGTGTGGGCGCTAATCGTTTTCCCTTCTGCATTGTAGAAGTTCCACAGCACAAAACCCGTGTCTCTGTTGTCCGAGTCAACTTCCTCTGCAGGGTTGGTTTTTTTGCCGTCGATGTACACATACACATCTTTTGGAAGTTCTCCATCGAATTGTTGCCATTGATCCTTTTGCAGATTCGAGCAATCAACATTTATGACGAGCGTTCCTTTTCCGCCACCAGGAAGCCCCTTTATTTCAAGCTTGTTCGTATTTTCAAACAACTTGGAAGCCGGAATATTTAGATAAGCACAACCGGAATAGCCTTCTTCGTACGTGATAACCTTGTTGTTCATATCGTTGAAGTTGTACGTTGCGCCAGCGTCCTTATGGCTTGCCAGCGTGGCAGACAGATTGCTTGTCTCGTTTTTGATACGATTTAAGTCAATGAATGGAGCATCTGCCGTATCTCCATCTTGGACGATATTTCCCGGCCAATCAATTTGGCTCGTATTTCCATTCGACGTTGTGTACCGGAGATGGTTGCCGTTGTCGCACAAACCAAACGCCATGGAATCGCCGAATACGAATACGCCATCCATGTTTTTGTTCAAATTTGAACCAGATGCCTGAAAGTCCTGGACATAGCTCAGTGTTGCATGATCGGAAACGCCAAAGCCGTTTTGCTTCACAAGCTTCTTCGCTAAAACATTGCCATACACGTCAGCTTCGAATGTTGCTTCATTAAACGCCACCACATGGAAACTGCCTGCGTCCCCGAGCGCATTATCGGCATCGCGAAATGCCGACCATTTTGCGGTGTCAAACGCGTCCTTTGTTTCGCTTGTATCAAACGTATAGCTTCCGTACTTGCCCGACACCAAGCCATTGGCGCCTTGCGTGCTCACATCTTGTTCGCCAGCGGTTGCGGTCGACACTTTCGTGATCGGCGATAGGCCCACGACCAAGATGGCGGACATCACGATGGAGAACGCCTTTTGCGACAGGGAGCGTGCGCGGGTGCGCATGCGGCGGGCACGCACTTTCACGCTCATATGTTCAGCGGTTTCGCGGTTCATGCTTTCGTTCCTGTTCATACCCCTTAAGCCCCCTTGACATCGTCGGAGCTAGATTCGCTTTGCGCACGGCGCTTGCGGCCGCGTACGAAAAACGCGATGCAGGCCGCTGCGGCCGCGGCAACGGCCGCCAACGCCGCAGGCCACCAGGCCGGCAACGCAGAAACGCTTTCGGTTTCGCCTTCACCAGCACTACGAGCCAACGGGTTTTCCTCATCGGTGATTCGCTCTTCGTAAGCGCTGTTGCCATCAGGCGCGGTAACATCGGATTGCTGCGCACCTGCGTTTGCGGCGGCACCGTCAGCCGCCCCCG
>DJEE01000010.1:278-3035 GCA_002431805.1 Eggerthellaceae bacterium UBA5906 | reverse complement strand
ATCCGAGGTCACCGCGCCAGTACCAGAATCGATGGTGTAGTAACGCACGCCGCCGTCGATAACGTTCGTGCGCACCACGGTAACGTCGCCGCTGAGCACAACGCCCGGCTCGGCGTAGTAGATGGTGTACGTGCGATAAGGCGCGTAAAAGCGGTGCGTAATGACCGCATCTTGGCCAGTCAGGCGCGCATACGTGGTGCCGTCGGACTCAACCTGCACAGGGCCTGCAATCTGCAGCGCCTCGCCGTTCGGGTTGCACGTAAGCGTTTCGCCGCCTAGCTGCTTTCCGCTAATCACGTCAACGTAGCGTACATTCACGTCGTAGGCAGCAGGCGCTTCCACGTCCGAACGCGTGTAGTACACGGTATCGGATGTTACGCGACCTGCGGCAAAATCTTCCCAGCTGTACGTAAGCGTGCTGTCGCTGCCAAAGCGCGTGTAGGTTTGGCCACCCTGCTCGTACGTTTCAGGCAGCGCAACGCTTGCGGGCTGGCCTTCGGCAACCTGCGCGGTTTTGCTTTCAACCACTTCAACGCCCACGCGGCCGTTTTCCGCCGGGCTTACCAGCGCAATGTTCGCGGTGTACGTGAGCTGGGCGTTTTCGGGCTGGTACTCCAACGTGTACTCGGGTGCGCCGTCCATGGCAAACGTGAGCTCGGCGGCCTGCTCAGCTGTGTACGTGTTGCCGCGGTTGTCGCGCGCGCCGGCAAGCACGTAGCGATCGATGGAACCATCGCGCGCCTGCGAGAACACGGTAGGCGGAGCGTAGCGGTAGCCGCCCACACCCACGTCAACCTTGTCGCGCATAAGCGCCGCGCCCGTGGTGGACACATAGGAGATATTCACCGTTTGCGTGGCGGTGCTTACCTCGCGCCGCGGCAGGCAGTGCACCGTGATTTCCGGCTGAGCTGCGGAAACGGTTACCGTGGGCATTTTGGAAACCGGCACGTACACGCGGCCGTTCGTTTCAACGGTTTCGCGCACTGCCGTGGTTTGTGATTGGTCGGCCGTCAGCGTGCCCAAGCTATCGCGCACAAGCACAGCACCGTTTTCGTCCACGTACGTGACGCTGGCTTCAACGCCAGCCGCGTCAACCTTTTCGTAATTCACATACAGCACGCCATCTTCAAGCGTTGGCGTTGCGGAAGACCCCCCCACCAGGCGATACGTGTTGTCGCCGCGCACAATCAGGCGCGGGGCCTCAAACGGCTGCAGCTCGTCTCCCGCAACCGCAGTGCGGATGCCCACCATGGCATCGGACACCGAGCCTACCGCCTGACCGTCAACCTTCATGGCGACGGCATACACCGTTGCAGAAAGCACGGGCGCAGCCTGCTGGCGGTCCGCCGTAGCTGTCGTGTAAAAGTCCAGGGAAATCTTGCCGCTGTGCGAGGCCACATACCCCGCCTTCGCGTTCAGCGACACCACGCCAGCCTGGTCGGTTGCGTTATCGTAGGTGTACGGCAGGTCGTGCTGGCGCACCGTTCCGCCCACCGAAACGTCGGCGTACAGTGTGTTGCCGCCTAAGCCCACCGTCGTTGCCACGTCAAACGCGTCGCCGCCGATGGCAAGTGTGTCCATGCCGCGCACTACCAGGTTATCGTTGGCAGTTGCAGTTTGCGTAGCCTGCTGCTGCGCGCTGGCAGCCGCCTCGTCGGCAAGCGCCGAAGCAGCCGGCAACATCGTAAGAGAAAGCGCCAAAGACAGGCTGACGCACGCCGCAGCACGCGACTGCGAACGCGACGATTCGACACATCGAAATGCGCTCATATGTTTCCCCGCTCATTCTCGTCTATGCACCCGCAGAGGAAGACCTCTCCCCCGGGTGCGTCGCGTTGTCCGAGGCTCGCAAGGCTAGCGCCTTGTGCTCCGGGGGCCACGCGAATCCCATATAAAAAGGGGCGACACCTGAAGGTATCGCCCCCTACATACATGCCCTCAGGTTCATACAAAACTGATTTTTGCAAGAACCCCGCAGCCCGTCAAGACTTCATGCGGGCACATCGGCAAAATGCAACGTTTTTTGTAACGACCTGCACAAATGCATGCTGTTCGTTACACAATATCGCTCGCTTGAACACCGCCGTCGCCTTCGCGGCGGCATAGGATTTTTCTCAGCCTCCATGCAAAGATAATACGAGCGCATCACTGCCAATGCAAGCAAACTATCTTTCGAAAACAACCCTATGACCAGGCATTTCGCAATTTCTTACGCGGAAATTACGAAACAACTTTTACGAACGGGAAAACGTAACGACGCGGTTACTGAATGGCGCGAATCTCGTTTGCCAACCAGGTTGCCCATTCCTCAACGCCCTCGCCCTTTGTGGCGGCAATGGGGAAAATAGGGGCCTGCGGGTTAAGCTGGCGCACGCTGGAATCAAACGCCTCGCGATTGAAGTTGAACACGGGCATGGTGTCCACCTTGTTCAGGATAACGGCGCGCGACACCTGGAACACGCCCGGGTACTTCAGCGGCTTGTCATCGCCTTCGGGCACGGACAGGATCATCACCTTCGCGTTTTCGCCCAGGTCGAAGTCGGTGGGGCACACCAGGTTACCCACGTTTTCCACGATGATCAGGTCAAGACGCGAAAGATCCAGCACGTCGATGGCACGGCTGATCATGTTGGACTCCAAATGGCACGCCCCGCCCGTGTTAATCTGCACGGCAGCAATGCCCTGCGCCTTGATTTTCTCGGCATCCACGTTGCTAGCGATGTCACCTTCGATCACGGCAATGTTGAACTCGTCGCG
>DJEE01000010.1:0-208 GCA_002431805.1 Eggerthellaceae bacterium UBA5906 | reverse complement strand
TCGATGGTTGCCAAGATGGTGGACGTTTTGCCCGAGCCGGGGCTTGCCAGCAGGTCAAGCACGTACACGTGGTTCTCGGCAAAGCGACGACGCAAGTCTGCCGCCAGCTGGTCGTTCTTGTCAAGAATAGGCTGCTTCAAATCAATTTGCATTGTTATTCCTCCTCATCGGGCAAATCAACCTCAATCGAGTCGATTTGCAATTCGCG
>DJEE01000118.1:5663-10882 GCA_002431805.1 Eggerthellaceae bacterium UBA5906 | reverse complement strand
CTTGTGGGAACGCTTGCACTTGCGGGTTGCGCGGGCCAAGCTCAGCAAAGCGGGGGCTCACAGGCGGGGTCGAGCAGCTCTGGTCAGGCAAGTTCCGCCGGCACGGCCACGTTCGTCACGCCAACGCCGCAGGACGGGGCGATTACCGTGAACGTGGCGGACCTGACCGAGGCGCCCACGTTCGTTAATTACGATGCGAACGGTACAACGGTGCAGCTTATCGCAGGCATCGCGTCGGACGGCTCGGCACGCATTGCGCTGAACACCTGCCAGGTGTGCAATCCCTCGCCGAAGGCGTACTTCGCGCAAAACGGCAGCAAGCTGGTGTGCCAGAACTGCGGCAACAAGTTCACCATGGACGACGTGGGCGATGCCGCATCGGGCTGCAACCCTACGCAAATTGAGTTCACGGAAAGCAACGGCGTCATAACCGTGCCCACCAGCGCGCTTGACGCGGAAGCGAAGGCCTTTGCGAAATGGCAGGGCCCCACGGCGTAGGCGCAGCGGCATCGTTAAACGTCGATTTGCGAAAGAAGCCCGAACAAGCAGTTCGGGCTTCTTTCGCGTTAGCTAGTGGGTGTCTAGCGCTTTCAGGCTTTCTACCGCACGATGCAGATGCCGTTTTGGGCCTCGCCGCACATTAGGTTCTCGCGTTCTTGCGCGCAAAGCTTTAGGCAAGGGGGCATCGAAAACATTCTTGCGCGCAAAGCGTAATCCGCGACTGCGCTTCGCGAGGGCGGGCCAGAGAAGGTATCCTAAGGTTCACACGACAAGAATGCGACAAAACGGGAAGGTTCATATGCGCGATGGGGCAGGGCGAAGGGCGCGGCGGTTCTTCGCGAACGAAACGGTGCTGGTGGTGGCTGCGGTGGCTGCCCTGGTATCGTGCGCGGCTGTGCCGCCCGATGCGCTGTACGCTGGCTACGTTGACTGGAACACGCTGGCGTTGCTGTTTTGCCTGATGGCTGTGGTTGCTGGCTTTCGCGAGCTGGGCGTGTTGGACACCGCGGGCGCATGGTTGGTGGCGCGCGCCCGCACGCAACGCGCCATCGTTGCGGCGTTGGTTGGCTTGGCGTTTTTCGCCAGCATGCTGGTCACCAACGACGTGGCGCTTATCACGTTCGTGCCCTTGGCGCTTGCCGTGCTTCGAGCCGCGCACATGGAGCACCGCCTATGCCTAGTTGCCGCGCTTATGACCGTCGCCGCAAACCTGGGTAGCATGTTCACACCCGTGGGAAACCCGCAAAACCTGTACCTGTTCACGGCTTCTGGCATGGGCATGGGACAGTTTCTGCAGCTCATGGGGCCGTACACGCTGGCATCGGGCGTATTGCTGGCGACGGTGGTTGCGGCGGCGTTTCGCCCACAGCCTCTTGCGCGCAACGGCGAACGCGGGCTGGCTACCTCGTCGGCCAACCCACCTGCTTCGATGCCTCTGCGTGAACATCGCTTGCGTTTTATACTGTACCTTGCGTTGTTCGCGGCGTGTCTTGCTGCGGTGATAGGCATTGCTGACGTTCGGGCGGTGCTTGCGTTGGTGCTGGTCACCGTGGCCTTTACCGATGCGCGGCTGTTAAAGCGCGTGGACTTCGGCTTGCTTGCCACATTCGTTGCGCTGTTCGTGTTCGTGGGCAACTTAAGCCGCCTGCCGCTTTTGCACGATGTGCTTGCCGCAGCTGTGAGCACTAACGCGCTGCTGGCGTCGGTTGCCGCAAGCCAGGTTATCAGCAACGTGCCTGCCGCCGTGCTGCTTTCGGGATTCACTAACCAATGGCCGGCGCTTATCGTGGGCACGAACCTTGGCGGCTTGGGCACGCTTATCGCGTCCATGGCAAGCCTGATCACCTTCAAGGCCGTATCAGTAGGTCGTCCCGGCATTCGGGGCCGCTACTTAGCGGTTTTCACGCTGGTCAACGTGGCGTTTCTTGCGGTGCTGCTGGTATTGGCTATGCTGCAAGGGTGCGCGGCCGTTTGACAGGGGTCGGGTGAGTTGCCACACGGGCGCGCGGCAACTCACACGACCCCTGTCGCATGTTCCCGAATGTGGGAAAATCGGCGGAAATCATTGTCTAGCGACCCTGTGCGGCAAAGCGGGTGGCGTAAAGTGGCACGCAGAACATCAAATCCCCAAAGGAAGGATGCCGTTATGTCCGAACCGGTAACGTTACGCGCGGGCAACCTATGCGCTGTCGTTGACCCGATGGGTGCACAGCTTTGCAGCTTGCAGCTTGAGGGGCGCGAGTATCTATGGCAAGGCGACCCGGTGTTTTGGGCGCGGCGTGCTCCGGTGCTGTTCCCCATAGTGGGGTCGTTGCGCAACGGGCAGGCGGAGTCGGCTGCGGGGCCGTGTACGATGGGGCGCCACGGTGTTGCACGCAACTACGTTCACGCCGTGGTCGACCGCGCGGCAGACGGCAGCGCGGTAACGTTCGAACTGTGCGACAATGCCGAAACCTTCGCAGCCTACCCGTACCATTTCAAGCTGAACATGACATACGCCATCACCGGCACGGCTACGTTGTCGCAAACGTTTCGCGTCACGAACACGGGCGACGTGCCGCTGCCGTTTTGCGTGGGCGGTCACCCGGCCTTCAACGTTCCGCTGCCCGCCACATCGCAAAGCACGGCAAGCGAAACCTTCAACGACTACGTGCTGAAATTCAGCAAACCCTGGACCTGCACTGTTCCCGTTATCGGCGAAGACGGCCTAATGAGCTGGGATAACGCTTTTACATGCCCGCAGAACTGCGACACGGTTGCGCTTACGCACAAAACATTCGCGCACGATGCCCTTATGTTCACCGATGTCCCCGACCGCACGCTTACGCTTCTTGACACGAAAAGCGGCCACGGCGTGCGCGTGGATTTCCCAGGATTTGACTACATCGGCGTGTGGTCGGCTGCGCACGATGCGCCGTTTGTTGCCCTTGAGCCCTGGACGGGGCACACCACCGAGCGCGACGCCGACGACGTGTTCGAGCACAAACCCGGCATGATGCTGCTAGCGCCCGGCGAAACCAGTATGCGCGCTTTCTCGATTGCGCCGTTCTAATGGGTTTTCCGAGGGTTGCTGCCAAAATTTTCGCTTGTGTGTTCGATACAATCTGTTGTCATTGGGATTCTTGTTTCGACGACGAACACAAACGGCGCATATTACATAGAATGCAACGTTGATAGCATAACGAGTAATCAGCGCGGTATGTCGAAGGAACTTTGCGCACACCAACGCAAATTTTGGCATCAAAAAGTAAAACCTTGCCCGAAGAAGACGCATCGTTCTACGCAGCGCGAGCAAATCCGCTGTTTGCTCTGCGCGAAGCAGTCAGGATGCTCGCGGCCGCGTTGCAGGAATGTGACAAATGCGGGTTAGCCTGTGCTGCGGCTTGCAAACCTTTAGGTCAATCGTTACATTTTTATCCACACGACAAGGCGTACGTGATAGGAGATGCCATGGACGACGCGATCGCCCTTGAACAGCGCAAGGAAGCCTTGATGGAAAAATACCGTCAGGCCACCGTGCTGCAATATTTTGCATTGGGGAAGTTGCGCGGACTTGCGCAGCGGGCCGCCAACCACAACGTTGCGCACGACCCGCACGCGCACGACGTTGATTTGCTGGCGGGGTTTTCGGCCGAAGAGCTCGACATGCTCGAGACGTTTTTCGACCGCATCGTCGCCAATCTGAAAGCAAGCATAGGCGATGCTGATGTGGAGCGGCTGCAGCGCAAGCGCGAAGAGCGCATAGAATACCTGCACTCCCACCTTGGCGAATCCGGTGAGGCGTTCACGCGCATCGCCGACGAGATCATCAGCCTGAACCGCAACATGTTCGGTGCCCACGCGCATGAGGGGCAAGACGGGCAACAGCCGCCCGCAACGCCTGACACCGCCGCGCCGCACACAGCCGATAAGAAGGAGAACAACCGATGAGCGAGTTTTCGGCCCTTGATGAAAACGAGGCCACTGAAGCGGAAAACGACGGCTTTGAGTTGGCCTACGAGCGAAAATCGGTGCAGGGCAAGCTCATCAAGGCAGAGGTGCGCGCGCCGAAGGCCGCCAAGGCCTGCCCGGGCATCGAGCTGATCGGCCACACTATCCGCACGCTCGTGTTCTCCACCGACTTGTACATCATCCGCAACAGCAACGCCGACGCGGTGCTTGCCGCTGCGCCGTTTACCTGCCAGCCCGCTATCACGCAAGCGCTTTTACAGGTGTCGGGCCGCCCCGTGCTAGTGGGCGTTACCGGCGCCACCACGTCGGGGGCGCGTTCGGTCATCCTTGCCATGGAGGCTGAGTCGCAGGGGGCAAGCGCCGTCATGGCGAACATGACAGCCACCCCCGAACTTATTGGCGACATGGCGCAGATCGTGGACATCCCCGTGGTTGCCACGGTGGGCGCCTACGACGAAACCGTCGACCGCAAAATCACCGCTGGTGCGCGCATCGTAAACGTTGCCGCAGGTCGCAACACGGCAACCGTGGTGGCAGAGCTGCGCGACGCGTACCCGCAGCTGCCCATCATCGCCACGGCCGGGCCCACCGAGGAAACCGCCGCGGCTGCCATCAAGGCCGGTGCCGACGCGCTGTCGTGGACGCCGCCAAGCTGCGCCGAACTAGAGCGCGAAACCATGCGCCGCAACCGCGAACAAGCAGGCGTATAAGCAGCGCAGCGGCTCGCGAAACCCTGCAAACTGCACCACCACGCCGCCGGGCGCACCAAGCCGCAGCAAAAATCGCATACGTTTGGATTTTAATGCCCTGCTCCTAAGTAGCGGGGCATTTTGCGTTAGCAAAAGGCCAGGTCAGCGGCAAGCGAAATTTCAGGCTACTTCGAGACCCTACATTAAAATCCAAACGTATGCGATTTTTCGTTCCGAGCGGCTTACGGTGGGCAAAAACGCAAGGGGAGGCCGAAGCGTTTCAGCCTCAGCCTCCCCTTGGCGCGGTGCGCCTGGTGTTGCACCTTGCGCGTTATTCGGTTACGCCCGCTGCTTCCTCTAGCAGCTTGCTATCGGTGTAGCTCAGCCAACCATCAGGCACAACAGCGTCGGTGTGGCACTGCGTGCAATAATTCACGCTCGCACGGTGCGCTTTGTGGCACGTGGTGCATTTTTGTTCGCCGTGTTGCGGGGTGTGCGGGTTGATTTTGCCCATCCACGCCGTCTTCTTCTCCAGCTCGTCACGCCCGTAGGGGTGGCAGCTTGTGTTCATGCAAAACT
>DJEE01000118.1:0-5623 GCA_002431805.1 Eggerthellaceae bacterium UBA5906 | reverse complement strand
GAATCCTCAAGCCCACGCGCCTCTACCAGCTGTGTGGCCGTGCGCTCGTCAAGCGGGCTGTCGTAGTTGCCCGTGACCCATTCGGCGCCTTCGGTCATCTGCTCGTCAAGCTGCGGCACATGGCAGTCCATGCAGGTTTTGCCCACCTGGTTATGCACGGCGGCCAGCATGCTGCCGGCGTCCTCAACCTCGTTGCCCCACTTGTCGGTGGCCGGCTGACCAGGTGTTGCTTCGAATGTGGGCAGGTATGGATCCATGGGATCGTGGCAGATGGCGTTGCAGAAGCTGGGCTGCTCGTGCCACACCATAAAGCCCGCACCGGCTATCACGAGCACCGCCACAACGCAACCGAGCGTAATACCCAGGCGCTTGCGCTTGTCTACGCGTTTTGCAGCCGGCGTGTCTGCGCCCGCCATTTGCGCGTCAACCTTCTTCTCATCGTTTTCGCTCATCGCGTTTCCTCCTTCGTGCCCTTGGGCTATTTGGCGATGCCCAGCACGTTGCGCACGGCAATGCGGCCGAACGCACAGCATTCGCCCAGGTTGCCGCCGCCGTTGTACATGTCGCACCACACGCTGCCGAACTCGCCGGCACTGTACAGGTTGGGGATCACGTCGCCGTTGAGGTCCAGAATCTGCGCGTGCTCGTTGCGGCGCGGGCCGCCGTCGGTGTTCAGCATGGTGGCCGAGCAATGGCACGCATGGAACGGAGCTCCCTTGATGGGGGTCAGCGTTTTCGCCGGGCGATAGAACGCCGGGTCGTAGCCCGCTTCACAGTATTCGTTCCACTGCGCAACCGTTTTCACCAGCTCAGCCTTGTTGATGCCCGCCGCGTCGGCCAGCTCCTCGATGGTGTTGGCCGTAAAGCCGTAGCCCTCGCTCGACGGATCGAAATTCGGAGCGGTGGAGTAGGCCATCATCTTCTTGTAGCCCTCATCGTCCAAGATGTACCACGTGGTCTTCGGCATGGGCAGGTGCGGCCACTCGCCGCCGAACTGCATATGCCCGTGGCGGCTGCCAACGTTGATGTTCAGCGGATTTTGGTCGATAACCTCCCAGTCGTGTTCATGGTCGGAGTCCCAATCCATGAAGAAGCGGCGGCCGTTTTCGGCCACAGTGATGCCGAACTGCTTGGGCGTGCGCATGGTCACGTCCTCGCCTTCGATGGGCGACACGCTCGTCCACATGCCCGCGCAGCTGTTCATGTGCCACATGTCGGCACCAATGCGTGCGCAAATGTAATGACCGTCGCCGGTGTTCATGCGCCCGGCGATGCAACGCGCGGTGGCAGCGGACAGGTAATCGGCGCGCATCTGCTTGTTGTTCTCGAAGCCGCCGCAGCACATGATGACGCCCTTGTTCGCCTTTACGTACACGGTTTGTCCCTCGTAGGTATACACGCCGCCGAGCACCGCTTTGCTCTCGGGGTCTTGAATCAGCGCCGTTAACGGGGCGTTCAGCTTGTGCGTGATGTTCGGGTCGTCGGTGATAACCGAGTTCACGAACTTGATGACGTGGTCGTACGTATCGTCTTTGAAGAACAGCACGCCCAGGTTGTAGCCGTGCGGCAGCTCGGCGTACTCGGGGTAGCACGTGTCGCCGGTGCCGGGGTGGAAGTGCGTGGTAGCCTTGATGTACTCGTCCTTAAAACCCGGCAGGCTTTCCAGCCACGTGCGGTTTTCGTGGATGCCCTCGGCGAACGCGTCAAGCACGGCGTCGGGCGTGTTGTCCATCTCGCCGCGCAGCTCGTAGAGGTACTGGCGGAAGCCCTCGGCGTGCTCGTCGTCGGTCCACAGCACGCGGCCGGCGGAAAACGGGCTGTCGCCGTCGCCAAGCACCAGCGCGCCCTTTTCCAGCAGCAGCGCTTTTGCGCCGTTGCCCTCGGTGGCCACGGTTGCTGCCGCCGCTTGACCGGCCAGGCCGCCGCCCACGATGAGCACGTCGGTTTCCTCGTCCCAGTCGATCTCGCCGATAGACTGCGCGAAGTTGTTCTTGTTCTCAGTTTTGCCCTTTGCGGAACATCCGCCCAACGCCCCGGCGGCAACGCCGGCTAGCACGGTGGCGCCAGCTGCCTTGATGAAGCTACGGCGCGATTGCGTCAGGTTCAAACCATCGGTCAGTTCCATCTTTCTCCCTTTCCAAGATCCTCTTTCGTCGCGATACGCGGTATCGCTTAAGGCTGCTTGCTTGCGTTTGTTGGCAAAGGCAAGCACGCTGGCTGCATGCAGGTGGATACGTGCAAAAGCGAGATTGCTACGACGTTTGCGAATGTCGGTCGCTCGTTTCGGCGCATCTGCGCACCTTGCATTCAGCGATTTCGAAAATAGGACGTACACGGGGTGGCATCTTCACCCGCTCTTGGTGTTACACATGCGCAAAAACGGGTGAAATTGCACTACCCGAAGCGGGTGAGGTCAACATTTTCCCAGGTAAACAGCTTGGCAAGCTTTCGCGTGAAGAGGTGCTGGCACACGCGTGCGCCCCTGCGCCCCTTCTGCGTGCTATCATGCCTGCGGGCAGGAAAGGGAAAGCGAAGGGCAACCATGGCACGTGGGAAAATAGACATGTCGAACGGGGCACATGGCGCAGCAAGCTCTGCTCATGGCAAGGCATGCGCACCCGCACGTGGTGCGGCCACGGGCGATGCGCGCGGGTGCGCGCAAGGCGCCGATCTGCCGCGGTTTGCGGCAATCGGCATCTGCTGCACGCTTGCGTGGGCGTTTCTAATCAACGCGGCAGGCGGCGCCACTCCCGAAGGCGCGTTTTCGTGGCAAGCTTCCTATATCGTGCTTGCGGCGGCCATGGTGGTGTTTGGCGCAATCGCCCGCAAGGTGCCGGCGTTCATCGAATCGGCAACGGCAGGCTACATCGCAGCGGGCTTAGGCGCGGTGGCATCGGCTGCGTTGACCATATCGTTCGTTACCCCGGTTCTTGCGTTCGCGCAAACGCCCGCAACGGTGTTGTGCTCGTGCGTGCTAGGCTGGCTGTACCTGCAATGGGGGCAGTTCTACGTGCGGTTGAACACCCGCACGGCGGTGGGCTGCCTGTTCGTGGCCAACATCGCCGGGTCGCTGCTCAAGTGCTTGGCGCATTTCAGCCCGTTTGCGCTTGCGTGCGCCATCACCATGGCGCTTCCCATCGCGTCGGTGCTGCTGTGCCGCATGGCGCTGCTTGACGTGCCGCGCCCCTCGCGCGCCGCGGTGCGGTTCGAGTCGCACAACCTGCGCGGGTTGTGGAAGGTGGCGGCCGCAGTGGCAGTGCTCAGCTTTGTAACCGCGTTTTTGGTGGGCAGGTCCTTCGGCAACCAAAGCTCTGCGCCAACCGATGCGTTTTTGCTCGGACGCGTGTGCGAGGTGCTCATTTCGGCCGTGGTGCTTGGCGTGGTCATCGGGGCGAAAAAGTCGTTCAACTTCGCGCAGCTGTGGCGCATCGTGCTAGTGCTGCTAGCGCTTGACGTGCTGTGTCAAGCGCTGTTTCCGCAGGTCAAACTTATTCGCTGCGTTGAAAGCAGCGCCTGGGACCTGCTTGTGCTGTTCACATGGCTTACCGTTGCCGACATTGCGCGCCACGCGCAAGCAAACCCCGCGCTGGTGTTCGGCGTAAGCTGGGCGTTTTACACAGCGCCGTTTGCAGTGGGGTCGGTGGTCGCAAGTGCGCTTGCCGCCGCCGATGTTGACATCGCAACAACCACCGTGCTCATGTTCGCGCTGGCGCTGGTGGGCACGTTCTGCCTGGAATTGCGCGACCAGGACACCAAGTGGATTTTCGCCGAGCTTTCCGGCGAACGAGCCAGCGCACCGCAGGACCACCGCAGCATCGACGAGCGCTGCAAATCCATAGCCGCGCGGCGCGGTCTGACCCCGCGCGAGCTTGAGGTGATGCAGATGCTGTGCAAAGGCCGCACGAAAAGTTACATCGCAGAAACGCTGTACCTGACGGAAAACACCGTGCGCAGCCACACCAAGCACATCTATACCAAACTCGATGTGCACAGCAAACAAGAGCTCATGGACCTGGTGGGGGCATAGGGGCGGCGACCATATCGGCAAGGGAAGGCACCGAATGCAGCAGCTTAACTCCATATCGTTTTGTGCGTTCGATACCGTTTGCATGGTTTCGGCCGATGTTGATGATGCTGCGTTGTCGCAGGTAGAAGCCTTGTGCGCACGTTACGAACTGCTGCTGAGCCGTTTCAGTCCGCAAAGCCGGCTGTTTGCGCTCAATGCGGCAGCAGGGACGTGGGTTGACGTGGGCGAAGAGCTGGCGGGCGTGCTGCGTGCCGCATGCGGTTACTGCGAGCGCACCGGCGGGCTGTTCGACATTACCATGGGCAGCGTGTGCCGCCTGTGGGATTTCAAGCGCGGGGTGGTACCCGATGCGGCAGCTGTCTCGCACGCGCTTGCGCATGTGGGTTGGCATAACGTGCAGGTTGACGGGTGCCGCGCGCGGCTTGCCGATGCTGCCGCCACCGTTGACCTGGGCGGCATCGCAAAGGGCTACATTGCCGATAGGGTCATCGACCTGCTAAAGCACAGCGGCGCCACCAGCGGGGTGGTAAACCTAGGCGGCAACGTGGCGTGCTTGGGCAGCAAGCCCGATGACAGCCCATGGAACGTGGGGCTGCGCGCACCGGTGCCCTCCGGCGGCACGCTGCAGGCGGCATCGTTTTCCGGCGTTTCCGTGCGCGATATGTCGGTAGTGACCAGCGGGGTGTACGAGCGCGCCTTCGTGCGCAACGGGCGCGTGCTGCACCACATCCTAGACCCGCGCACGGGCATGCCGGCGGCAACCGATGTGCTTTCCGCCAGCGTTATCTCGCGCACCTCGCTTGACGGCGACGGCTACACCACCGCGCTGGTTATCATGGGCAGCGAAGGCGCCCTCGCGTTCGCCGAAGCAACTCCCGGCATCGAAGCCGTCATCCTTACCGCCAACGGCCACCTGCTGCGCACTAGCGGGGTGCAGGGCGAAGGCACAAAGCTGCGCGTCTCCTAGAAACGTTCCAACTTGCAGCTAAAACGACGGTTTTTCGGCAATTTGCTTGTATGTTGGAACGTTTTTCGTCAAAACGACAAAGTATTGGAAAGAAACCAAACATCAACTCATACATTTCACGGAGCGAATTAAAGATCGACCCCATATTCCCAGTTCACAGGCCTATCGAAAAAAGAAGTTCGCCAATCAATGCGGAACCTGTTCGCAAGCAATTCCAATAGTTTGCAATCTTGCCGAAAAGCCAGCAATTTGCTTGCAAGTTGGAACACGCTAAACGCAAAATGAGTGCGACCCGATCGGGTCGCACTCATAAGCGGGCAAGTTGTCGAATGCTGCGTTTACTGCTGCGCAAACCGCTATGCAGCCACGTCCTCGCGGCGAGCCATGGCGCGCTCGTAGTCCTTCGTGCCCACGAACACCTCGTGCGTGTACGGGTTCACGCCCAGCTTCTTGGCACGATAGGCCACGTAGCCCACGGCGGCCACGTTAGCAGCCAGCGCCAGCACGCTGATGACCAGGTTCACGTTCGGGTCGTTCACCGATTGCACGGCGAAGATGGAGTCGTTGGCGAACATCGGGCACACCTGGCAGAACATGCACCACAGGCTCAGCGTGTAGGCGCGGTTCTG
>DJEE01000157.1:40195-53197 GCA_002431805.1 Eggerthellaceae bacterium UBA5906 | reverse complement strand
CACGGGGATTTTCAGTCCCCTGCTCTACCAACTGAGCTACCCGACCAGAAGTCGTTCGTGTCGAACGCGAGTTAGTATATTACGGAAATTCAAGCAATCCGTCAACCCTGTTTCGCCAACTTTTTCATCCTTGTGAAAAAGCGTGAAAACAAGCTGGGACAGCGCACCCGGTGCACTGTCCCAGCTTCGACCTACTTGCACTCGGCGCAGCCACTGCCGAACAGCAGCTCTTTCTCCTCACCGGGAAGCACGGCGCGTGCTTGGTCACGCAGGTTGTTCACGCCAATGAAGAACTGGCGCATCATAACCACCAGCAAATAACGGCCCTTCGGCGAAAGCGTGAGCTCGTTAGCGTTGTCGGTGGCAAACGCACCGGCGGCCTTCATGAATGCCATTTCAGCCGGCAACCCCAGCTCAACGGAAACACCAAAGTCCTTCTTGAACTGGCGTTTGTCCAAACGCAGGCCGAACAGCTGCATCATGAAACGGTAGCGCATGCGATCGCGCTTGCTGAAGGTGGTCTTGCCCATAATGGACATGTGGCCGGCCTCGATGCACTTGTTGTAGTCCTTCACGCTGAACGTGTTCACGTACAGGTTGTTGCCCAGATACGTGATGCCGCCGCTGCCGATGGCCGGGTATTCTTCGTAATCAACCACGTACTCGTCAATCATGGCGTCATCGCCGGCCGCAGACGTGTTGCGCTTGTTAAACGTCCATGCGCTGCCGTGCTCGAACAGATGCAGCGGGCCGCCCGTCAAAAGCTCGCAGATAATCTCGTAGTACTTCTGCTCGCGCGCATAATCAACCTTGCCCACAGTGCGTGCCAGGCTGCGCTCGACCGATGGCGACGCCATCAGCGGGTAGAACGTGGTTTGCGTGCACCCCGACTCGATCACGCGCTCGATGTCGCTGATCAGGATGTCCTCCGTTTGCGCCGGGAAGTTAAAGATCATGTCGGCGTTCATGGACGTGAAGTACGGGCTGGCGTCCTGAATGCGCGCGATAATCTCCTCGCCGCTGCCGTACTTATCGTAGCGGTCCATCTGCTTGAGCAAGCCATCATCGAAGCTTTGCACGCCCACGGAAAGGCGCTGCACGCGGCCTTGCAGCTTGTCCAAGTAGCTGGGAATCAGGTGATTCGGGTTCGTTTCGCTTGACACTTCCTGGATGCTGAACAGCTCGCGCGCCTGGTCAATGGTGTCGCACAGCTCGTCGATCATGATGGTGGGCGTGCCGCCGCCAATGTACACGCTATCGAAGTCGTAGCCCAAATCCTTCAGCATGCGCATCTCTTTGCGCATGTTCTCGAAGTACGGGCGGGCGCGATCCTCGCTAAACGGGAAGCGGTTGAAGCTGCAATACGGGCACAAACGCTCGCAAAACGGCACGTGCATGTACAGCATGTAGCGCTTCCCCGGCTCGGGTGCCGGCATCATCACCTCATCGGTGGGTTTTAATTTCAGGTATTGGTTCGTGCACTGGCGAACCACCGTGGTAAGCAAACGCTCGGACAGCATGTTTCGCGTGCTCCTTTTCTCGTCATATACAAACGGTAGGAATTATATCCTACCGTTTAAGTCTCATATAAACCTTCCGAAAGCTTTCAAGCGGCATTCATATTCCGCCGCACGCCTGCGCATGCAAACGCGCAAAACGGCGAACACAGCGCCCTGAAAGCCCTACGCCCAAGCCTCGCGGCCAGCCGCTGCCTTCGCGCCGATGTCGCTACGCAGCTGCTTGCCCTCGAAGTTGATAACGTCGCACGCCTCGTATGCCTTCTGGCGGGCCTCATCGAACGTTTTGCCCAGCGCAACCACGTTCAAAACGCGGCCGCCCGCGGTGATCAGCTCGCCATCGGCGTTGCGAGCGGTACCGGCGTGGAACACCTTCACGCCGTCCATATCCTCGGCGTCTTCCACGCCCAGGATAACCTTGCCCTTCTCGTACTTGCCCGGGTAGCCTGCGCTTGCCAGCACCACGCACACGGCCCACTGGTTGTCCCACTCCAGGTTGATGTCGTCGGGGCGGCCCTCGGCCACGGCCATCATCACATCAACCAGATCGGTTTTCAAACGCGGCAGCACAACCTGCGTCTCCGGGTCGCCGAAACGCGCATTGAACTCCAGCACCTTCGGACCGCTCGGCGTAAGCATGAAGCCGCCATACAGCACGCCGCGGTAATCGTGCTCAAACGGAGCCTTCGCCGTAGCAGCGGCGGCCGTTTCCATCACGCGCGTCATAACGGCAAGCTCGTCATCCGTGACGATGGGCACCGGCGAGTACACGCCCATGCCGCCCGTGTTCGGGCCGCAATCGCCGTCGAACACGCGCTTGTGGTCCTGCGCGGTGGCCATGCAATGAGCCTTGCCACCGGAGACAAACGCCAGAAGCGAGCACTCGGGACCCGTCAGGCACTCTTCGATGAGCACGCGAGAACCCGCACTGCCAAACGCGCCGTCAAAACAGCTGTGCACGGCTTCTTCGGCCTCTTCGATGGTTTCAGCCACAACTACGCCCTTGCCTGCGGCCAGGCCATCGGCTTTCACCACGATGGGCGCACCTAACTCATGCACATACGCAAGCGCCGGCTCAAGTTCGGTGAAGCTGCTGTAGCGCGCCGTGGGGATGCCGTTGGCGTCCATGAATTCCTTGCTGTACGTTTTGCTGCCCTCAAGCTGCGCGCCCTGCGCATCGGGACCGAACACGGCCACGCCCGCCGCACGCAGCACGTCGGCAACGCCTGCCACCAGCGGCGCCTCGGGGCCGATAACCACCAGGTCGATGGCGTGTTCTTTCACAAACGCCAGCACCGCTTCGCCATCCTCGGCACTCAAGCCTGCCACGTTTTGCGCAATGTCGGCCGTGCCGCCGTTGCCCGGTGCAACGAAAAGTTCATCAGTGCGGGGCGATTGTGCCAGCGCCCACGTGATAGCGTGCTCGCGACCGCCGCCGCCCAAAACCAAGATGTTCATGAATGCCAACCTCCCATAGAGTGTTTTCGGGGTAAAACGCGTGTGCGGGCCTGCAGCTTGGCAGCCCCGCACGAAAATTCGCTGTTATATATGTATCACGCCTCGGTGCAACGCGTTAGCCTTGCCACCCGCGCATGATGGTTTGGTCGCGGTCAGGACCAACGGCCACAATGGAAATCGGCACGCCAATAGTGCGCTCCAAGTACTCAACGTAGGCCTTCGCGTTTGCCGGCAGTTCGTCGAACGTACGGCATGCGGTAATGTCCTCGCCCTTCCAGCCGGGCAGTTCCTCGTACACCGGCTTGGCGTGGAACAGCACGCTTTGCTGCATGGGGAAATAATCGTAGCGCTTGCCGTCGCACTCGTACGCCACGCACACCTTGATGGTGTCGAACGCCGAAAGCACGTCAAGCTTCGTAAGGGCCACGTCCGTCAGGCCGTTCACATCGGCAGCGTAGCGCGCGATAACGGCGTCGAACCAACCGCAGCGGCGCTTGCGACCGGTGGTCACGCCGTATTCGTGGCCAACTTGGCACAGCGTTTCGCCCTCTTCGGCCTCAATGCCGGCACCACCGTCTTCGGCGTACTTCAGCTCGGTGGGGAAAGGACCGCCGCCCACGCGCGTGATGTAGGCCTTTTGGATGCCCAGCACGCGGTCGATGTTGACCGGGCCCACGCCCGAACCCGTGGCCGCGCCGCCGGCGCAGCAGGAAGAGGACGTGACGTAGGGATACGTACCGTGGTCGATGTCAAGCAGCGTGCCCTGCGCGCCTTCGAACAGGATGGACTTGCCGTCGCGCACGGCATCGTTGAGCATTTGGCTGGTTTCAGCCATGTACTGCTTCAAGATACGGGCGTACGGCAGATATTCCTCGCAAATCTCCTCCACCGTGTAGGTGTGCAGGCCGTAAATCTTTTCAAGGATGGCGTTTTTCTGCACGAGCGCCGTTTCCACCTTCAGACGGAAAATCTTCTCGTCCATAAGGTCTTGAATGCGAATGCCCTTGCGAGCAACCTTGTCCTGATAGCACGGGCCGATGCCGCGCTTGGTGGTACCGATTTTGTGGTCGCCCAGGCTCTTCTCGTCCGCGCCGTCCAAATCTTTGTGATACGGCATGATCACATGCGCATCGCAGCTGATCTTCAGGTTCTTGCAGGAAATGCCCTCAGCCTCCAGCATGGCCATTTCCTTGACCAGCACGCCGGGGTCAACCACAACGCCGTTGCCGATGACCGGAATGGCGTTTTCGTACATGACGCCGGAGGGCATCAGGTGAAGCGCCAGCTTCTTGTCGCCGTGGATAACGGTGTGGCCGGCGTTGTTGCCGCCCTGATAGCGAACGACGTAGTCGTACTTGCTTGCGATAAGATCGGTAATCTTGCCTTTACCTTCGTCGCCCCACTGGGCGCCAACCAGAACGGTGTTCGGCATGTGTGCGCATCCTTTCAGTTACTGTGCTGCAACCCTCACAGTATATTACAGAACAACTTCATTCAGCGACGAATCGGCCAAGCGCATGGTTTCGACGATTTCTTCATGGCACGTGAGCACAATGACTTGGCGATGATGCGCCAATTCCGCCAACGCCCGCGCGGCGGCGCGGCGGCGCTTCGAATCGAAGTTCACCAGAATATCGTCGGCCATAATGGGAATGCAGCGCCCCACGTTGTCGGCAGTGATAAGCAACGCAATGCGCAGCGCCAAATACAGCTGCTGGCACGTGCCAAGCGACAGATGCACCGGCTCGCGCGTGACAAGCGCGTCGTTTTTCACCTGCAGCCGCCCCTCTTCGCTCATGGAAACGGTTGTCCAGGCGCCGTCTGTCATATCGGCCAGCAACGCGCTGGCGCGGGCGTACACCTCGGGCTGGCTTTTGCTCTCCCATGCCGCAATGGCCGTTTCCAGCATGCGGCGGGCCAGCAGCAGCTTGGCGAACTCGATGGAGTTGTCATCAAGACGCGTTTGCAGCTCCTGATAGCGCAGCTTCAGCTCGTCGAACGTGCGCTCGCCCTTGCCAAGCGCCAAAACTTGGCTCAGCTCACCATAGCGCCTGTTCAGGTGCTCGCTGTTTTCCATCAATCCCTCGCGCTGGCGCGTTTTGCGAACAATGAACGCGTCAACGGCCTCAAGGGTACCGCGCTCGGGACGAAAGCCCATCTCGGCATACAACGCTTCGCGCGTGGAAGTGGCTGAGTTCAGCGACTCTTCAAGCGCCGTGCGGCGCGACACAAGCGCTTGCCGACGCTGCAGGTACAATGCGTTTTCCGAACGTAAATCACGCGCCTCGTCAAGCAGCGTGCGCGCATGGCGCAGCGAGTCTTTCGCTTCGGAAAGCCCCATAGATGCCAACTCGTTTTCCACGTGTGCGCGATGGTCTTCCTGCTCAGCGCGACACGCTTCAAGCTTTTTCTTATCCTGCAGCATGACCCAGCGCGCATCCTGCACGCGGGCATCGGCGGCTTCCGCCTTTTTGTTCGGGCGGAACAGCATCACCAGTGATGCCGCAGCCATGATAACCGCCACCAGCACCAAGCAAAATCCCAGCGCCGTAAACGATAGGCTAGTAATGTCGCGGCCGTGCATGAACAGCGGTATGCCGGCCGACATGAACGCAACGGGCAGCGCAACCGAAAGGCCTATCTGGACGTTGCGCTGGCGTCGAGCGCTTGCGGCAAGCTCCTGTTCGTCATCGGCCTCAAGCAGCGCCTCGTACGATGCCTTTGAGGTTGCATAGTTGTCCCGAGCCAGGTCAACGGCGTGTTCCACCTTTGCGGTTTCCACTGCCAGCGCCTCTATGCGATCGCGCAGGTGCCGCTCTTCGGTTGCCGAAATGCCCGCAAGCTCTTGCGGGTGTTCCTTTTGCGACACGCGGTGTTCACGCCGCAAATCGTCTTCCTGCGCACGCAAATCGGCAATCTTTTGCTGCAGATCCGCTGTTTCCGACTCAATCTTCTCCAGCGTTTTGCGATTGGCAGCAAGCGCCTCGAGCGACGCGTTCAGTTCGCTGATCTTTGCCATCAGCTCTTCGCGCTGCGGCGCCAACTCGGCGAATTCCCTGTTCTCGCGTTTAAGCGTTTCAACCCGCTCTGTGGCCTGCGCGATAGCCTGGCGTACCTCGTCCTGCTCGCGCTCCAAATTCACCAGCGAGTTTTCCGCCGCCTGGGCACGCGACGTGAACGTGGCTAGCCGTTGCTGCAGCTCCGCCAGCGCATGCGCCGGCGACGCCCCGGTGCCCGAACCGGCCGTGAGCAGCTTCGCCGCAACGTCGGATGTGTTTTTTAACCTTCGCAGTTCGTCGCTTGAAAGGCTGAACATAGTTTTGTACGTCTCGCGGTCAATGTCGGCCGCAACCGATACATCGCCCTGCAAGCCGTCGGCGTTTCGCACGCGCGAAACCTGCAGCGTCTCGCCGGTTTCGTAGTCAGCAAACAGCAGCGCGCCGGCGCGTTCGGCGTTTGCGGGTTTGTAGGTGTTGCGCAGGCCGCGCGCCTCTTCCCAGCCGAACAAAACCCCGCCAACAAACTGGGAAAGCGTGGTTTTGCCCGCCTCGTTCGGCCCGAACACCACATTCAAGCCCGGCGCAAACGGCCCCACCAGGCGATTTGAAAACGCCCCGAAGGCATCTATCTTAATATGCTTCAAATACTTGTTGCTCATTGGCTTTCCCCTTGAGACAGCAAGTCAAGTACCAGGTTTTCCGCCTGGCGCGTCATGTCTTCCACACGGCGCGACATCGAAGACGGCATCTGCAGGTTGCGCGCCAAAAACTCAGTCTGCAAAAATGCCACCGCGTCGTCTTTGTTTGCCAGCTGGTCGTCGGCCACCTGCATAAGAACCGCCGGGAACAACCCTTCTTTGCGCAGCGCGTTTTTATCGCGTGGCTCAACCGTTGCGTCCGTAATGGTGTCGCAGAAAAACGATGAGTACGAGTCGTTCGCGTGTTTTCGCATGTCCTCGAGCACGTCAGGGCGGCTGAGCACCTCGTGCAGCGGCGTTGCACCCACCAGCGTGATGCGCGAAATCATCTCTTCGCAGTGTGCTTTGCCATTTGCGCGGAACAGCTCACGCATGATCTTGTCGTTAATCTCGGGAAGCGTGGCACAATCCTCCACGCCCACGTCAAGGCGCTGCCACACCACGCTTGCCGTGGGTATGTACTCAAGCTTAGGAGCAGCCTTTTTACTGAGCGTTACCGCTTGCACGCCGCGTGTGCCGGTTTCCTTGATGTCACGCCCTTGAATGCAGCCCGAAAACGCGATACGCGGGTTTTCCTTGCTCGGGTACAAGTAGCGCATGTGAATATGTCCACAAGCCCAATAATCCATGCCAGCGTTCATAAGCACCGATGGGTTCACCGGCGCTTTAACCGGATCTAGGTTCAAGCCCGTATGCAACACGCCAACGCAAAACGGCGCATCGGCGACGTTTGGGTGCGTTGGAAGCAACACCGAAACAGCTGCATCGCGGGAAAGGCCTTCAGCGATGCATTCGTCCATGGGCCATGTTTGGTTGTAATAGCCGCGCCCGGCAATAATACAGGCAGGCTGGCCTTCTTTCTCGAACAGCTCGAACCCCGGCTTGTCAGCTGAAAGCATGTGCACGTTTTCCGGGAGCGAGAACATGCTTTGCTGCCACGATGTGTACGGATCGTGGTTGCCGGTAATCATGTACACCGGGATGCCCGCCGCCTCAAGCGTGCGCATGCCTTCAAAAAACCGCAGGTATTCGCCATAGGAAGCACGTGAGGCGTCGAACACATCGCCCGCGATAACCACGAAGTCGACGTTGCGCGCACACGCTGCGTCTATCATGCGATCGAACGACTCGCTGATAGCCTGCATTAAGCGCGCGGCCCAGGCTTGCGACACCTGCGCTAAGCCGCGGAAGGGCGCCCCGAGGTGAAGGTCGGCTGCGTGAAGGAATGTCAGGCTATCTGTCATGCGGCAAATACAGCTCCGTTCGATTTAAAACTTACTTTACATATACCCGGGTACGCGAGAATCGTCAACGAAGTCCATGAATCGCGTGTACTCGGCGTTGAACGCCAATGTGATGTCGCGCGTAGGACCGTTGCGGTGCTTCGCCACAATCAGCTCCGCGGTGCCCAAATCGGGGCGGTCGTCGCTTTCGGCTTCCATCTCGTCCATGCTTCGGTCAATGAACATAACGATGTCGGCATCTTGCTCGATAGCGCCGGATTCACGCAGGTCGGAAAGCATCGGGCGCTTTTTGCCGCGCATCTCAACGGCACGGGACAGCTGTGACAAGGCGATAACGGGCATATCCATTTCCTTGGCAAGCACCTTCAGGCCACGGGAGATTTCCGCAACCTCAACAGCGCGGTTGCCGTCGCGGCGCGCCTGCGGCGGCTGCATCAGCTGCAAGTAGTCAACGATGATGAGGCCCTTTTCCGCATCGCGCAGTTCACGGCGGGCTTTTGCGCGCAGTTCCAAAATGGAAAGAGCCGGCGTGTCGTCAAATTCGATTTTCAGCTTGGAGAGGTTGCTGGACGCCTCGATGATGGCAGCCCAGTCCGCATCCTGCACCTGCCCGGCGCGCAGCTTCGATAAGCTTACGCGCGCCTCGGACGCCAAAACACGTTGCACCAGCTGGGAGGCGCTCATTTCCAAAGATAGGAACGCCACGGTTGCGCCAAGCTTGGCCGCACTGGTGGCTAAATTCAAAGCGAAAGCCGTTTTGCCAACGCCAGGGCGCGCGGCAAGAATCACCAAGTCGCCGCCGCGGAACCCGTGAAACAGGTCGTCAACGTCTTTGAAGCCAGACGCCACGCCTGAGATCTTGTTCTCCTGCGCCGCCATCTCCTGCAGCTCTTCGAATGCGTCGACCAGCAACGTGTCAATGCCCGTAAACGCAGATGACACACGCTTTTCCGTAACGCGGAACAGCGTTTTCTCCGCCTGCTCAACCACTACGCCCAAATCATCGGGGGCGTCGTAGGCAAGGGCCTTGATTTCCCCTGATGCACGGATAAGCTCACGCAGAATGGACGTACGCTTGACGATTTCAACGTGGTTTTGCCAGTTCGTGAGCGCAAACGTGTTGTCAGCAAGCTCAACTAAGTATGCCCTGCCGCCAACCGCCTCAAGCTGGCCTTGCGCGTTAAGGTTATCCGCAAGCGAAATGTGATCGATGGGAATGTGACGTACATACAAATCCAGCATCGAAGCAAAAATACGCTGATGAGACGCACGGTAGAAGTTTTCAGGGACAAGCTTTGCCGCTACGTCTTCAATTGCCTCCTGCGTCAGCATACATGCTGCCAGCACCGATTTTTCAGCTTCGATGTTTTGCGGCTCCATCTTGCGGTTAGGCGACGCATCAGGAACTTCTGGGGCAAAATCAGGGTTGTAAGGAACGTCAACGGGCATAGGGGCATATCCTTTCTTTCGTACAGGCTATGATACCGCAGCATGGTAGCGCGGCGCGCGCCAAGCCAAGTCCCATCAATATCCCCGACACGCGCGCTTGCGATAGGAATGCAAAATCGAAACGATGTTCGCGAAGGTTGGCGGGCAAACGCCTTGCGAAAACATTGTCTCGCCAGCTTTGCAAGCAAACAAAAAATCCCCCGCTTCCGAAAGGAATACGGGGGATTGGTTCTGCTATGCAGCAGATGCTGGGTTATTCAGCAGCCTCTTCGGTAGCAGCTTCTTCGGCAGCGACCTCTTCGGTCTCTTCCTCAGCAGCAACCTCGTCGACGCCCACCAGCAGGGTAACCGTGGCCTTGATGTCACGGTAGATGGAGATGGCAACCTCGTGCTGACCAGCGGTCTTGATGGCCTTGCCAGTTTCAACACGACGACGATCAACGTCCACACCCAGGGCAGCCTTGATGGCCTCGACGATCTGAGCAGCGGTAACGGAGCCAAACAGCTGGCCCTCTTCGCCGACTCGTGCGTCAACCTTTACGGTAGCGCCATCAAGCACGCCTTGCAGCTTCTCAGCATCAGCGATGCGGGTAGCCTCACGCTTGGCGATGTTGTTCTTGCGCATCTCAAGCTGCTTCAGGTTGCCCTTCGTAGCCAGGATGGCGATGCCCTGCGGCATCAGGTAGTTGTTGGCAAAACCGGGGGCCACGTCTACGACGTCGCCTTCGCCGCCCTTGCCCTTAAGCTCTTGGAGCAGGATGACTTTCATGGTTCCTCCTTGCGCCTAGCGATTGCGGCGGTCGCCGCGGCCGCTGATGGCGGGAACCGCGTAGGGCATCAGAGCCATCTCGCGAGCGCGCTTCACGGCGTTCGCGATGTCACGCTGGTGCTGGGTGCAAGCACCCGTCACACGGCGCGGCTTGATCTTCCCGCGGTCGGTAACATATTTGCGCAGCATCTGAGTATCTTTGTAGTCGATGTACTCCGCGTCCTCTTTGCAGAACTGGCAGTACTTGCGACGAGGCTGCTTCGCGTAATCGGACATTTCCTAAACCTCTTTCGCTTAAAACGGGATATCTTCGTCGTAAACCGAAGCAGAGGCATCCATAACCGGAGCAGCAACCGGGGCAGCCATCACAGGTTGAGGCTGCGGAGCGTAGCCAGCGGACATGCCGTTGTCATAGCCCTGGTTTGCGCTGTTGCGGCTGGACATGAACTCCAACTCGTCAACGATCACTTCAAGCTTGCTGCGACGCTGGCCATCGCGTTCCCAAGAGCTGTAACGCAGCTTGCCTTCGATAGCCACTTTCGTGCCCTTCGTCAGGTAAGGCTGCAGCTTCTCGCCGCGCGTGCCGAACATGGTGCAATCGACGAAATTCGGGTAATCCTCCCAATCGCCGGTTTGCGGGTTTTTGCGGCGGTCGTTGACCGCAACGCCAAAACCAAGAATTGCCATGCCGGATTGCGTGGAGCGAAGTTCTGCGTCGCGCGTAAGATTTCCGCTGATCATAACTCGGTTGATGCTCATGTGAATCTACCTCTTCTCATGCTGGGGCCTATGACGAGAAGGCCCCTACGTCAAATCCTAATCGCGGTCGGTGCGCTTCACGATCATGTGGCGAACAACGACATCAGAGATGCGCAGCACGCGATCGAGTTCTGCAACCTCGGCGGGATCAGCGTGGAAATCGATGAGGGTGTAAACACCATCGGTCAGACCATTGATCTCGTAAGCGAGTTTACGCTTGCCCCACTCATCAACGTTATCGACAGTACCCTGGGCAGCGGTGATCACGCCCTGGATACGGTTGATTGTGTTTACGCGGGTTTCCTCGTCGGTAGACGGAGCGACAAAATACAGCAGTTCGTAAGCCTTCATCAGCTCACCTCCTTTGGACTTTACGGCCCCGGGCTGGTGAAGGCACACACCGGGGCAGGAATTAGCCTGACTATATTAACAAAAGCCTGCTACGCATTCCAGCAATTCAAACCGCTTTCTTTCATCTGCACCGTTTCATCACACCTTGACCGTTCGCCCACAATGGCATCCGCGCCACCGATAGCCGCTCCCCTAGTATGACAAGCTGACCTTGCACACATATTGCCGATACAGCAAGAGCGGTTCGCTCAAATCTTGCAGCGAACCGCTCTAGGAGCAAACGCATATGCGTCACGCTATTCATCTGTTTCTTACAAAGGTCTTGCAGGTTTCGTCTTCAAACCTTGCCGAATTCTTGCACGACCCGAAGTTTACTGCTGTTCTGGCGCCTCTTCTTCGAATTCCTCGTCGGCGACTTCTTCCTCGGCGATGTACTTCTCGTCGATTTCCTCTTCGCTGTACTCACCTGGAGCCTTCAGAGCAATCATGAAGTTCGGGGCGGGCCCGATATAGGCCGGCTCTTCTTCAAAGGTTACTTCCCCGTTTTCATCCTGCTCGTACAAATAGCCCACGGCGTAACCGTTGTCTGCGCCCGGAACGCCGCCTTCCGCGATAAGCGCGTCTTTGGTGCCGTCGTCAACCTCAACGTAGCCGTCGTAGCATAGCGAATAAGCCTGCGCACCCTGTGCGTGCTGCACCGTGTGGCGAGCGGCGTTAAAGCAAGCATCAACCGTTTCCCCGGGATGATTTTCAATGAACAGGTTATCTTTGACCACCAGCGAGGTAAACGGCACCACCTCATGGCTTTGCGCCAGCTTTTCCTTCGCCTCGTCCAGCGAGAACAGCAGGACCTTTTCCAGCACCTCGGGAATCTCGGGAACTTGGCTGTCAGAGCTCTCAACAACGCGATCGGCCATTGCTGCATCCTTTCGTTTCGTCACACATGCGGAAAGCCACGTCCCCGCATGCACCGCATCGTGCATTCAGTGTAACGTGGCTTTCTTTTACTTGCGTGCCTTTTTAGAAGGAACCGCCGAAAAACCTGCTTAGGCTTAACGGCGACGATGCTTGCGGCGAACCTTATAGCCCTTCTTCTTGCCGCTGATGCCTTTTTCTTTCATGGAGACAATCAGCTTCTTGGTGATGGCATCCAGCTGCTGCACTTCTTCTGTGCTCAAGCAAGAAAGGATGTCCTCAGCAGTGCGGTCGTTTGCAGCAAGACGCTTCTCCGCAAGATCGCGGCCAAGGCTGGTAAGCTTCACCGCGTAGGTGCGCGGCTCGTCAACATGCTCGATGGTTACGTATTCGTTGCGCTGGGCTTTCTTTACCACATCTTTCAAGCTGCTGCGGTTCATGCCAAGCGTCTTCGTAAGCTCACGCTGCGTTGCGCCATCGTTTTCCAGCAATGCATTCAGCAGCGCACCCTGGCCACGTTTGTAGCTTTTGGGGCCGTTTTTACGGAACGCCAGGCGCACGAGTTTGTTTGCTTTTTTCAGCTGCGCAAGTGATTTTGCTGCTTCGTTCATAGGTGTTTCCTTTCAACTTGGAGGGTACCGCGAGTATAGTTCCGCCAAACTGCAATGTTTCACGTGAAACATATTTATCCATAAACACTTCTTGGATTACTATTTTCCCAGGTTACGTTCTAGTTTAGATTATTCACGAATTACTATACTAGCGAATCAAACCTGCAAGGTTCCACCTCATCGGTTCGAATCCCCTGCGAGGCAAACCAAAAAAGAAAAGGTCCCTGCCGTG
>DJEE01000157.1:19900-40123 GCA_002431805.1 Eggerthellaceae bacterium UBA5906 | reverse complement strand
TCCTGGCGGAGGAGGAGGGATTCATGCGTTCGCTGCGCGAACGCCTACCCCTCCCTCGCAAGCTCGGTCGGGCGAATCCCTAAAAACGTGCCACTGGCACGTTTTCTTAACGGGATTCCACCTCATCGGTTCGAATCCCCTGCGAGGCAAACCAAAAAGAAAAGGTCCCTGCCGTGGCAAGGACCTTAGAATTCCTGGCGGAGGAGGAGGGATTCGAACCCTCGTCACCGGGAATACCGGTGAAACGGTTTTCGAGACCGCCGCATTCAACCACTCTGCCACCCCTCCGCATGGGGTGAGGCCGGCTGGTTTTTCAAATACCGACCTATAAAAAAGGCGTTACCGTAAAGGTTCCGCCGGGATAATCTGGCGGAGAGATGGGGATTCGAACCCCAGATACGCTTGTGGCGTATACACGATTTCCAATCGTGCACCTTCGGCCAGCTCGGTCATCTCTCCGCTTGCTTAAAGTTCCGCATAGCGTCCACGTTGTTTCTCGTGTGCCCATGCAGCGGTTTAGTAGTTTACCTCATTTAGTACGAACTCACAAGAGAAAAATACTCATTGTTTTTGCCATTTTTCGCAACCTGCAGCGGCACATCAAACAGCGAGCTCATCATCTCGTCAGTAAGCATGTCTTCTTTAGCGCCGTCTGCAAACAGCTTGCCTTCCTTTATCAGCACCAAGCGCTTGATTTCGGGAATAATATCTTCCGGGTAGTGCGTGATAAGCACGATTCCTTTGCCTGCACGCGCCAGGTCGCGCATGCTCGAACGCACATAGTACATGCCCTCGGGGTCAAGGCCCGTGCAAGGTTCGTCAAGCAGCAACGTGCTCGGTTCATGCACCAGCGCACGAGCAAATAACACACGGCGTGCCTGACCGCTTGACATGGTCATGATGTCCTGATTGGCAAGCTTCGCCACCCCAAGCATCTCCATGGCCTCAAGCGCCTTAGCATGCGTATGCTCATCGGGGTGCACGTGCCGCGGCAAGCCAAGCGTGCCGAACAGGCCGCCTTCCACAATGTCCACCGCGGGCAAATGCACAGTAATTTGGTCTTGCATGGTCGATGACACCACGCCAAGCGTCTTTTTAACCTCGTCAAGCGTTGCGCGCGGGTTGCCGTTGAACTTCACCGGCGGCTTTTCACGATACAACGGCATCACTTCGCGCGTAATCAGCTTCACGAACGTAGATTTGCCCGCACCGTTCGGCCCTAGAAGCGCAATGTTTTCACCTTGCGCCAAGCTAAACGAGTCAACATGCAAGATCGTGCGGCTTTTACGCACAACTTCGGCGTCATCAAGCTCAAACAGGGGCTGACGAGGCTGGTTTTGTTCACACATAGTTACATCCTTGCTTAAACGAAGAAGGGAACCCGCATCAGGTGGGTTCCCTTCTTATGAACGGTTTTGCGCCTTTGGCAAAGCTAGTTTGCGGAAGACTTCGTTTCCTCAGCGCTGGCGGTGTTGTCGGCAGAACTATCGGACGTTGCGGCGGAATCAGTGCTATCGGAGCTGGAATCCGGGGAGCTGTCGGAAGAGTCCGTCTGATACTTCGACATATCAACGTCGTAAGGCAGGTCGGAGGGCATGTCATTGATCTGCAAGTCGGAAGATTCTTTCTTCTCCTTCAGCCAGTTTTGGTAGTTCGTGGTCTGGCCTTGGGACTGCAGCGATTCCTTGATGGTTTCCTGCCACTCGCTCGGAATTTGGTCGATGCTGGTCACCTTCACCGTTTGGCTGCCGTCGCCGGCCGTTTCCTTCGGGGCGTTGTACACGTCGGTACACTTGATGATGTGGATACCATAAGTGCTGGTCACCAAGCCGCTTACCTGACCCTTGTCAAGGCCGTTCAGGGCATCGGTGTATTCCTGAACGAAGGAGTTGGTCTTATCCCAACCCACGTCGCCGCCGTTGTCCTTCGAGCCGCTGTCCTGAGAATACTGCTTGGCGGCCTCGGCGAAATCAAGCTCACCGGAGTTGATCTTGTTCAGCACGTCTTGAGCCGTTGCCTCGTCGTCGGAGTTGAACAGGATGTGGCTGGAACGCTTGGCGCCGTCATATGCGCTAGCGTACATCTGCGCATACTGCACCATATCGTCGTTGGAAGGTTCTTCATCGGACGTGAACGTGTTGTACAGCGCCTTGGCCTTCAGCTGCAGCTCAATCTCGGAACGATACTCATCCTCGGTCATGCCTGCCTGCTCAAGGGCGGACTGCCACTTGTCATCGCTGTCGTAGTTGGACTTCATCTTGTCAACGTAGCTGTCAACCTCGGAGCTGTCCACCGTGATGCCCTTTTCCTCGGCACCGGAGTTGATGAGCTCGCGCGTGACGTAGGTGTTGATGATCTGCTCGCGAACGCCAGCAGGATCGGTTCCCATCTGCGCCAGGTAATTGCCCCAAGAATCATCGTCGGTCAGGCCCTGCTGCTCGCGAACGCTTTGGATGTAGTCCGTTACCGTGTCTTCGTAAATGTTGGTGCCGTTGATGGTTGCGGCCACCGCACCCGAACCGGAAGATTGGTTGTTGCTTGAGCAACCGGCAACGCCCATAAGGCACGCAGCCGACAAGCCCATCGCGCAAACCGTTGAGATAATGCGAGATGCCTTCATAGAACCCTTCCTAGAGAAATACTCAAAACCGCCCATTGATGAGCGGTTTAATTTGGAATGCTTTCTGGGCATTTTCCCACAGCGGGCAATTCCTATCTGGCAGTAGCACAATATGCCCACGCAGGTTTCACAGTACCCCCGGCTCACATACGTCATTTGGCGTATTTTGACGAAAAAAGCGGCCCCAAAGGACCGCTTTTCTTGTTGCTGCAGGTTTGGCCTGGCGGATAGGCTGCTCGAGCGCATAGGCCTGGCGGGCGAACTTGCCAAGCTTTGAGGCGTTTTTGTTCCCGCCTTGCGCTTTGCGCGATCGGGAACGCGCCCGCTCGGGCGCATAGTTAGGGAAGAAATAGTCCACTGGACTATTTCTTATTCGCTTTCTTCCGCTCGATGGTGCTGAGGATGCGTTTGCGCAGGCGGATGGACTCGGGGGTGACCTCGACCAGCTCGTCGTCCTCGATGTACTCGAGCGCCTCTTCAAGCGTGAAGGTGATCGGCGGCGTCAGCTGGATGGCCTTGTCGGCGGTGGAGGAACGCTGGTTGCCCAGGTTCTTCGTCTTCGACACGTTCACCACCATGTCGCCTTCCTTGGCCGACTCGCCCACGATCATGCCCTCATAACACTCGTCGCCGGGCTTGACGAACAGACGGCCGCGTTGCTGCAGCGTGTCAAGCGCGTAGGCAACGGCCTTGTCGGTTGCCATGGCGATCATGCAACCATTCTTGCGGCCGTCCATCTCGCCGGAATACGGGCCGTACTCGCGGAAGTGGTGGAACAGTACCGCCTCGCCGTGCGTAGCGTTCAGGATGCGGGTTTTCAGGCCCATGGTGCCGCGCGACGGGATGCTGAACGTCAAGTGCGTCATGTTCTCGTCGGAAGCCATGTCCTCCATAATGCCGCCAGCAGTGCCCATAACCTCGATAGCCTTGCCGGAGTAATCGTTGGGCACGTCAACCGTAGCTTCCTCGATAGGCTCAAGCTTGTTGCCATGCTCGTCGGTTTTGTACACAACCTGCGGACGACCAACCTGGAACTCGAAGCCCTCGCGGCGCATAGTTTCCATAAGCACGGACAGATGCAGCACGCCACGGCCCGCAACGCGCACGCCGGACTTGTCCTCGGTTTCGTCGATGCGCATGGAGATGTTGCTTTCCTTTTCGCGCATCAGACGCTCTTTGAGCTGGCGGGCGCCAACGATGTCGCCTTCGCGGCCCACAAGCGGGCTGGTGGAAGCCTCGAACACAACGGCCATGGTGGGCTCTTCAACCGCGATGGGCTCCATTTCCACCGGATGCTCCGGGTCGGTGATCACATCGCCGATGTCAGCGGCCTCAACGCCGATGACGGCCACGATGTCACCCGCGTGGGCTTCGGGGACTTCCTGCTTGCCTAAGTTCTCGAACGCGTACACCTTGCGGATGGTGGCGTTGTACTGGTTGCCGTCGGGCTGCACCACCAGCACCTGCTCTTTTTCATGCAGGGTGCCGCTGTGCAAACGGCCCACACCGATGCGGCCCTCGTAGCTGGAGTGGTCGACGGTGCACACCTGCAGCGCAACCGGGCCGTCCACGTCAACGTCGGGGCACGGAATCTCATTGATGATGGTGTCGAGCAGCGGGATCATATCCATGTTGCCGTCATCGGGCTCCATGCGGGCGTAGCCATTCACAGCCGATGCGTACACCACAGGGAAGTCAAGCTGCTCATCAGATGCGCCCAGCTCAACCATCAGGTCGAACACCTTGTCAACCGCACCCTCGGGGTCGGCGTTGGGGCGGTCGATCTTGTTCACGACAACCACGATGCGCAGGCCACGCTCAAGCGCGTGGGACAGCACGAAACGGGTCTGGGGCTTCGGACCCTCGTATGCATCGACGATAAGTAGGGCGCCGTCGGCCATGTTCAGCACGCGCTCCACCTCGCCGCCGAAGTCGGCATGGCCCGGCGTGTCGATGACGTTGATTTTCACACCCTTGTAGTGGATGGAGATGTTCTTGGACAAAATGGTGATGCCGCGCTCGCGCTCCTGATCATTCGAGTCGAGCACGCGCTCCTGCACTTCCTGGTTCTCGCGGAACACGTGGGAAGACCACAGAAGACGGTCGACCAGCGTGGTCTTGCCATGATCGACGTGAGCGATGATGGCAACGTTGCGTAGACCTTCTTGCTTCATACGGTTGTGTTACTCCTCTTCCATTTCCTGCGCGATGGTGCGCTCTTCCTTATTCAGTTCGTCAATATGCTCGGTAAGCGTAGCGATAGAACGTTGTGATGATACCACCTGAACAATGCCCCAGATGGCCGCGGTGGACGCTATGGCAGCAACCACACCGAACAACCCGAAAGGCCTTCGTCCGCAAAACAGCGCCACAAGCCCACCCACAACGGCCATAGCTATGCCGTTGCGGCGCTCATCGAGCACTGCGTCGCGCTGGCGCACCAGCTGTGTGCGAGCGGCCGCTATGCCGGCCAGGCGCGCATCGGTGCTGTCGTAAGACGCACGTGCCCGTGGTTGCCCGCCAGAGACGCTTGAGCTGCCCCTGCGGCCTTTCTTGGACGTAAGGTAGTCGTAGGCTTCCTGAAGGTTTTTGAACTGTTCGGTGGCACGCTCCTGAAGCTTTTTGTTCGTAGCAAAGCGATCGGGATGCAAAATCTGCGCGGTTTCGCGGTAAGCGGTTTTGATGTCTTCGTCCGTCGCGCCCTCATCAAGACCAAGCGTACGCAGCGCTTCCAGTCGATTCATAACACCTCACATGCAATTGTCCGTCAGCTGACGTTGCCATGGTATAAAAAAATCGCAGGCTCAGTGCCTGCGATTCATAAATTCATGGTGGAGGTTAGGGGGATCGAACCCCTGACCTCAGGCTTGCAAAGCCCGCGCTCTCCCAGCTGAGCTAAACCCCCAAATGGCACTTAACATTAATAAACGCTCCACCGGCAAACTCGGCTCACGGTGGAGCGTTTATCGCAAATACTGGTGGGCCCGAATGGATTTGAACCAGCGACCTCACGCTTATCAGGCGTGCGCTCTAACCAACTGAGCTACGGGCCCTTTCGAAAAGTGCTCGTCTATTATAACCAGGTCTTTCCAGGATGGTCAAGAACAATTTTCAATTTTTGGCAAATTTTTTTCTAGGCTGCACCTAGGCAGGAAAATCGCAGGTCAACAGCGTGAAAATAGCTATAATCACCGCAGAAGGTTTCAAATTGCGTCCTCTATTTTTATATAAGTAATTCGCTTATATAAACGTAAAGAAGGAGTGCTGCGTGGTTCCCATTACCGTTGAGACGCTCATCGTCACAAGCGCGCCCGGTCCCTCTGTTATGGTACTCCGCCCCCTTGAAGACAGCGTTGCCGAAGGAAAGTTCCGCATCGTTCCCATTTGGGTGGGCACAGCCGAGGCAACTCAACTGAGCTTAGCGCTTGAGCACACGAAGATGACGCGTCCCATGACGCACGACCTGTTCCTCGACGCCATCACAAACCTAGACGCGCGCGTAGACCACGTGCTTATCAACAACATGAAAGGCGCTATGTTCTTCTCTCGCCTTACCCTGCGCCAACACGATAGGCTCATCGAACTTGACGCGCGCCCGAGCGACTCCATCGCCCTTGCCTTGCGGCAAGAAGCTCCCATCTATATTGAAGAAGCTGTTTTGGAGCGCGCCTCGTATCCTTACATCGTCCGAAAGGGTTTGAACAAAGAGTTCGCGCAGAAGGAATTGGCTGAGTTCCATTCGTTCTTGGAAAACGTCGACCCCGACGATTTCAACGTATAAGCCACCCTGGATGTTTCACGTGAAACATCCAGGGTTTGCCCCTTCCCACCGTGAGGGAAAACGCACCAAAGAACTTGCAGGGACACTTGAGTTCCGCGTCTTTCAAACCCGTACAAACACAAAGAAGCCGCCCCGTAGGGCGGCTTCTTGTTGCTAGCTATATTGTTCGCGCTTACTCTTCCATCTCGTCAATCTGAGACTCGTCAAGATCCTCGGTGCTACCGTCCCCGTCCTCGCGCTTCTTCTTGCCGTGGCTTGAGATTGCCACCGCCGTTACGCGATCGTCCTCGGCAACGTTCATGACCCGAACACCTTGCGTGGAACGACCAAGCTCGGAAATGCCGGCAACCGGCGTGCGCACGACCACGCCCTCCTCGGACATAATCATGATCTCGTCGTCAGCGCCTACGATCTTCATGGCGGCCAGCAAGCCCTTCTTCTCCGTCATGGTGATAGTGAACACACCCTGGCCTCCGCGATGGTGCGAAGGATAATCCGCGACGGGCGTGCGCTTGCCGTAGCCTTTTTCGGTGATCACAAACAAATCGGTTTCAGGGCGAGCAATCTCCATGCCCAGCACCTTCGCGTCAGCAGGCACCGTCATGCCGCGCACGCCCTGCGTGCCGCGACCCATAGCGCGCACCTCGTCTTCAGGCCACATGATGGCCTTACCAGCCGAGGAAACCATGATGACGTTCTGACCCTGCGCAACTCGGCGCACGCTGATAAGCTGGTCGCCGTCTTTGAGGTTGATGGCAATAAGGCCGTCGCGACGCGTGCGGTCGTACTGCTCCATGGAGGTCTTTTTCACCATACCGTGCTCGGTTGCGAACATCAGGTACTCGTCTGCCGGGAAGTCCTTCGTGGCGATAACGGCGCTGATGGTCTCGCCCTTCTCAAGCGGCAGCAGGTTCACAATCGCCGTGCCGCGCGCGTGGCGGCTTGCCTCGGGCAACTCGTAGACCTTCAAGCGGTACACCTTGCCCTTGGTGGAGAAGAACAGCATGTAAGAGTGCGTGGAGGCAACGAACAGGTGCTCAACGTAGTCGTTGTCCTTCAGATTCACTCCCTGCATGCCCTTGCCGCCGCGCTTTTGCTGGCGATAGGTTGCAACAGGCAGGCGCTTGACGTAGCCGGCCTTCGTGACCGTGACCACCATGCCTTCCTCGGCGATGAGGTCCTCAACATCAAGGTCCTTAGCGGCCTCGGACAGCTGCGTTTTACGCGGCGTGCCGAACTTCTTCTTGATCTCAAGCAGCTCTTCTTTGATGATGTCGTGCACCAGCTGCGGGTCGGACAGCACGCGGTTGTAGTACGCGATCTTCTCGCGCAGCTCTTCCAACTCGCCTTGGATTTTCTCGCGCTCCAAGCCGGTCAAGCGGCGCAGGCGCATTTCCAAAATGGCCGTGGTTTGCTTGTCGGTCAGACCGAAGCGCTCGGTCAAGCGCGCGGCAGCCTCTTTGTCGGTTTGCGAAGAGCGGATGATGGTGATGACCTCGTCGATGTTGTCGAGGGCAATCATCAAACCTTCCAAGACGTGTGCGCGCTCTTCGGCTTTCGCCAGCTCGTAGCGCGTACGGCGCACGATAACGTCTTCCTGGTGGGCGATGTAGTAGTGCAGCGTTTCCTTCAAGGAAAGCACGCGCGGCACGCCATCGACCAGCGCCAGCATAATCACGCCGAAGCCAACCTGCAGCTGCGTGTGCTTGTACAGCTTGTTCAGCACCACCTGCGGGATGGCGTCTTTTTTCAGCTCGATGATGATGTCGATGCCGTGGCGGTCGGCGCCGTCGTGGATGTTGGAGATTTCGGGCAGCTTCTTCTCGCGCACCAGCTCGCCAAGCTTCTCAAGCAGGCGTTGACGGTTTACCTGGTACGGAATTTCCGTGACCACGATGGAGCTTTTGCCGTTCTTGCCTTCTTCGATCTTGCACTTTGCGCGTACGGTCAGGCTGCCGCGGCCGGTTTCGTAGGCGTCCAGGATGCCCTTTTTGCCCATGATGATGCCGCCGGTGGGGAAATCGGGGCCGGGCAGGGCGGTCATAAGCTCTGCCGTGGTGACTTCCGGGTTGTCCAGCATCAAGCACGTTGCGTCGATGGTCTCGCCTAAGTTGTGCGGCGGAATGTTCGTTGCCATGCCTACGGCAATGCCATTCGAGCCGTTTACCAGCAGGTTCGGAAAACGCGCGGGCAAAACCGTGGGCTCTTCCAGGCTTTCATCGTAGTTAGGCTGGAAATCGACGGTTTCTTTGTCCAGGTCACGCAGCAGTTCCATAGCAGCCTTACCCAGGCGCGCCTCGGTATAACGCATTGCTGCAGCCGAGTCGCCGTCGATGGAGCCGAAGTTGCCGTGGCCGTCGATAAGCGGCACGCGCATGCTGAACGGCTGAGCCAAACGCACCATAGTGTCGTACACGGCGGAGTCACCATGCGGGTGGTACTTGCCGATAACGTCGCCGACGGTACGGGCGGACTTCATGTGTGGGCGGTTCGGCGTGTAGCCGGACTCGTTCATGGCGTACAGGATGCGGCGGTGCACCGGCTTCAGACCGTCGCGCACGTCGGGCAAGGCACGGCTCACGATAACGCTCATGGAGTACTCCAGGAACGACGCGGCCATTTCCTTGCCTAAATATGCAGCGCGCACCGTGGTGCCCTCGCCGCCGTTAGCGTCCTCGACGATGGAGCCGTGCGGGTTTGCGATGGTGGACATATCGATAAGCGAGCGGGCCTTGTCTTCCTCAGACACCGGGCCCGACGTTACCGTGTGGCCAGGTTCGGAGCTTTCGACCTCAACGTCGTCGGTTTCGGCTGCATCTTGGTCTGCAGCGTCAACCAAACGTTTCAGGTCGTCAGGAAGCTCCTCGCCACCCTGCCCATCGCGGTTATCAGTGTTATCTGCCATAAGTCTCCTTCCAGACTAATCGCAGGTCAATTAAAGTCAGTGAGGGTGGCCGCAGTGCGCCGAATTCGGCTGAAGCAAGCGGGCATTGGCCTTTGGGCCATGCCCGTGCAGCTGAAGCTGAAGGCGGCGTGTTGCGGCCGACCGCAACGTCAAGTGAATAATTTTGCCGTCAGGCAAAATTAGATATCGAGGAAGCGGACGTCGCGGGCGTGCTTTTGGATGAACTCCTTGCGCGGCTCAACCTGGTCGCCCATCAGCTCGCTGACGGTGCGCTCGGCCTCGGCGGCGTCGTCGATGCTCACCTGCAGAAGCGTGCGCGTGGCCGGCTCCATAGTGGTTTCCCACAGCTGGTCGGGGTCCATCTCACCAAGGCCCTTGTAGCGCTGCACGTCGAACTTTTCAGAACCGCCCATGGCTTCAAGCTCGCGGCCGAGGCTGTTCTCGTCGTAGATGTAGCGCTCGATTTTCGTGGAGCGCGTGTTTTTCTTCTTCACGCCGAAAATAGGCGGGCAGGCGATGTACACGTAGCCGCGGTTGATAAGCTCGGGCATGTAACGGTAGAAGAACGTCAGCAGCAGAATGCGGATGTGCGCGCCGTCGACATCGGCATCGGTCATGATGATGATGCGATGGTAGCGTGCCTGATCGGCATCGAAATCGTCGCCGATATTCGTGCCGATGGCCGTGATAAGCGAGCTAATAGTGTCGCTGGAAAGCGCGCGATGCAACCCGGCGCGCTCGACGTTGAGGATTTTGCCGCGCAACGGCAAAATGGCCTGCGTTTTGCGGTCGCGCGCCTGCTTGGCGCTACCACCTGCGGAATCGCCCTCTACAATGAAGATTTCGGACTCTTCAGGCTTTTTGGACGAGCAGTCGGCAAGCTTTCCCGGCAGCGCAAACGAATCGAGCACGCCCTTGCGGCGCGTCATCTCGCGCGCTTTGCGGGCGGCCTCGCGAGCCTTCAGGGCCTGCGTTGCCTTGCCGATGATGCGCTTGGCCGGTGCGGGGTTTTCCTCCAGATATTCGGCTAAGCCCTGCGTGACGGCGTTTTGCACCAGCGGGCGAATCTCGGAGTTGCCCAGCTTTGTTTTCGTCTGGCCCTCGAACTGCGGGTCGTGCAACTTCACGGAGATCACGGCCGCTAAGCCCTCGCGCGTGTCGTCGCCCGACAGGTTGCTGTCCTTATCTTTCAGGATGCCCTTGCTGCGCGCATATTCGTTGATGGTGCGCGTAACGGCCTGCTTGAAGCCGTCAAGATGCGTGCCGCCTTCGTGCGTGTTGATGTTGTTCGCAAACGCCATGACCGAGTTCGCCGAGAACGACGTGGACCACTGCATGGCAACTTCCACGGTGCCGTCGGCGTTTTCCGCCTCGAAGTAAATGGGGGTGTTCAGCGTTTCGCGGCCCTCGTTGAGGAACTTCACGAAGTCGATAAGGCCACCTTCGTACTGGAACACGTCGGTGTGCGGCTCGGGCGCGGCGTCGGACACCACGCTGTTCGGATTGGAGCGCTCATCGGTGAGCGTGATCTTCAAGCCCTTGTTCAAAAACGCCATTTCGCGGAAGCGTGCGGCTAAGGTGCTGTAGTCGTAGATGGTGGTTTCGGTGAAAATCTCGGCATCGGGCCAGAACGTTACCGTAGTGCCCGTGTGCTCGGAAGCGCCCACCTCGTGCAGCTTTTCGCACGTTTTACCGTGGTCGAACGCAATCTGGTATTCCTTGCCGTCGCGGCGCACGTTTACCTGCACGCGCGTAGACAGCGCGTTGACAACGGACACGCCGACGCCGTGCAGGCCGCCGGACACCTTGTAACCCTCGCCACCGAACTTGCCGCCTGCGTGCAACACGGTCAGAACAACCTCAACCGTGGGGATTTTCTCTTTCGGATGCAAATCAACCGGGATGCCGCGGCCGTCATCGGAAACGGTCACGGAGTTGTCGGGGTGAATGGTCACCTCGATATGGCTGCAGTAACCGGCTAAGGCCTCGTCAACCGCGTTGTCGACCACCTCGTAAACCAGGTGATGCAAGCCGCGCGGGCCCGTAGAGCCGATGTACATGCCAGGACGCTTGCGGACAGGCTCAAGCCCTTCAAGAACTTGGATGTCCGAGCCGTCGTAATGATCAGGTTTTGCTGCCACTGACACGCTCCTTCGTGTGAAAGTTGCTTGATTCCAGATAATTCCAGAACCTAGTAATTTTACCACACTGCGTCTTGGTAGCTTGCTCCTCCATAGCCTTTACAGGCCACCAGAAGCGTTTTGAAGCCTTGTTTTCGTTTCAGAGGGCACTTTTGCCGTTTTTTGAAGACGGTGGCTTTTCGCTTGCGTCCAAGGCTTTCAGAATAGACTCACGCAAACGCCTGTTTTGCACGGTTTGCGCTTGCTCGCGTAAGCGGGCCGCCGACTCGTGGCTAATAAGAGGCTCAGGCGGCGGCGCCTGCTCGCCTGCAGCTGCCTGCTCGGCCTCTTCGCGAAACGGATGGCGGGCTTTCATGTCGAAGCGAGCCGGCTTAATGGAAAAAGCCTCAACGTGTTCGCCTTGCTCGTTCAAGCGAATCTTCAGCATTTCCTGGCGCGCGTCTAGATCCGAGCGGATCATGGCATCGTCGCTGTACACCACCAGCAGCGTGCGGCCCCGCGGAACGCGAGCGGCCATAGGGTCGTTTGCCTGGTCGGGACGCATGATGTACACAGCATTTATGTGGTCAAGCACCAGCGGGGCACCGGAGCGATATACCGCTTCCACCGCGCGGCGCCACCTCACGTGAACTTCCGCCACGCGTTGGGAGCGGGCAGCCTGCACACCGGCCTGCCCAAGGTTTTTCAACAGCTGTTGCAGCCCATCGCCCAAGCGAGCCACCGCACTCCCCCTTTACTCCATAGGAAGGCGCACCACGCGCGCCGCCGACAGAACATCTTCGTCAAAGTAAGCCAAATTGGCCGTAGTGATGAACGTTTGGATATCGCCCGACACGAACTTTACCAACGCACGCCGACGCTGCTCGTCAAGCTCGCTCATCACGTCGTCAAGCAGCAAAATAGGCTTTTGCCCCAGGACGCTTTGGATAAGCGACACCTCGGCAAGCTTGAACGCCAACACCACCGAACGTTGCTGGCCTTGGCTGCCGAACACGCCGATAGGGCGCCCCTGCACGAAAAACTCGATGCGGTCGGCATGTGGGCCGACCAAACAACGGTGCCGCGCCCGCTCTTCGGCGCCGCGTGCCGCAAGGGCGGCGGCGAACTCCTCCCGAGCCGTATCGCGCGCAAGGGCGCTTTCCGGTTCAACCCACTGCCCTTCGGGATACCACGACGGCGCGAAACGCGCCGTCAGCCGCTCGCGCCCATCGGTGATATCGGCGTAGTACGCTGCCATCGACGCTGCCAGCTTCTCGAATAGCGCCGCGCGGTAGCACGTAAGCTGAGCTCCGCACGTGACCATTAGGTCGTTCACGCTTTCAATCAAAAGCGGGGCAGCTTCCTCTTTCAGCAGCGTGTTCTTGTGCCGCAGCACCTTATCCCAATCTTTGCGAATGAGGTAGTGGTTTTTCGAAAGCTGAGAGCCCATGGCGTCAAGCGCGTTGCGGCGCAGGGTGGTCGAGCCCTTCGCCAGCTCAAGGTCGTCGGGGGCGAACGCCACCGACGGCATGATGCCCTTCAAGTCGGCAGCGCGCTTCGGCTTGCCGTTAAGCGTGAAGCGGCGCTTGCCCGGCTCCACCGCAAGCCCGAACGTCAACTGGCGGTTGCCGTCGGTCGCCTCAGCGCGAAGGCGCGCCAGCTGCGCTCCCTCGCGGATAAGCTGCACGCCCGTAGGATGCCGAAACGACGTTTGCGCGGTAAGCAGCTGCACGCCTTCCACCACGTTCGTCTTCCCTATGGCGTTCGGCCCCACCAACACGGTAAGCGGCCCGATGCCGCCAAGGGAAAACGATTCGTAGCTGCGAAAGTTGCTGAAGGCGATGTCGGTGATGCGAAGGTCCATGCCTAAAATAGCCAGCCCTTAGGCAATGCGCACGGGCATGACCAGGTACAGGAAGTTTTCACCCGCTGCGGCCTTAAAGATGCCCGGCTTCATGCCCGTCTGAACCTCCAGGTACACATCGTCGGTGCCCACCGCGCCCAAACCGTCGAGCACATAGGCGTAGTTGAACGCAATCTCAACGTTTTCGCCCTCGCCTTGGCACGGCAGCGTCTCCTGCGCGCTGCCCACGTCCTGAGCGGCGGCGGAAAGTTGCACCGTTTGACTATCAACATCGATGGCGAACTTCACCGGCGAGCTTTGCTGACCCAAGATAGACGTGCGCTTCACGCCGGAAACCAGGTGCGCCACGTTCAGCTTTACGCGCGTGACGTACGAATCGGGCAGCAGCTGGCGATAGTTCGGGAAGTTGCCCTCGATGCGACGGTTGATGAACACCGTGTCGTGGTAGGTGACCACAATCTGGTTTTCCGCCAATGCGATGGTAAGCGGGTCGTCGGTGCGGTTCAGCGACGCCAGCTCCTGCAAAAACGAACCGGCAATCACGGCTTGGAACCCTTCAGCGGCCGGCTCGTCAAGCTCGGCGTCGGTGATGGCCAGACGGTAGGAGTCCGTCGCTACCATTTTCAGCGTGGAACCCTCAAGCGTGATAAGCACGCCGGTGAGGATGGCGCGGCTTTCGTCTTTCGACACCACGCGCGCCACGCGTTTGACCATCGAGGAGAATTGGGAGAACGGGATGGATATGGCCTGCTGCGTGTCAACGTGCGGAAAGCCCGGGAAGTCTTCTGCGTCAAGCGTTTTGATAGAGAACGACGAAGCATCGCACGTGATAACCGCCGCATCGTCGAGCGTTTCCACATGCACCGCTGCGTTGGCAAGGTTTTTCACGATGTCGGAGAACAGCTTGCCCGGGAACACCGAACGACCATTTTCTTCCACCAAGGCGGGTACCGTGTACTGGATGGACAGCTCAAGGTCGGTTGCCTGCAGGGTTACGTGGTCATCTTGAGCATCCAAGTAGATGCCAGAGAGAATGGGAAGCGTTGAGCGAGTGGCGATGCCTTTGAGCACAACGGCAAGTGCGTCTTGCAGCTCGGCTTGATTGATGCTGAATTTCACGGGCCTGTTCTTTCTCTTAGCGGGTGGAGCTTGCAACAGGTGGTTTGCTTGCAAGCTTTCTTTTATCAATTCGTTTCTTTTTCTTTTAATAATAGGTTTTTGAATAGTTGTAATAATAAGCGCGGTGGAAATGTTGAGAACTCACAAAAGCCCATATCAGTGCTGAAAAATTATTCGAGTTCATCAGTGGAGGATGTGTACCTTCCATCCACCGCAATTATTGACTTCGTTATCTCTCCCCTGCTTTCCGTTGGTTTTCCCCAGTTTTCAACATGTTTGTTAGCATGTTTTCCATTTCTTCTAAAACTGCAGTTCAAACATAGTGTTTCACGTGAAACACTATGAAACCGCATGGCTGGCGGCGCGGTTATTGCTCTCGGATGATCTTCTGCAGCGCCTCTATCTCTTCGCGCAGCATGCGGTTCTCCTTGATCTTCGCCTCGATGTTGGTAACCGAGTACATGGCGGTGGAGTGGTCGCGGTTGAACTTCTCGCCGATGTCTTGGTAAGGGATGTCGAGCAGCTGACGGCACAGGTAGATGGCAACCTGGCGAGCGTGCGTGATGTTGCGTGCGCGCTTCTTTCCCACGATGTCGGCGTGCGACACCTTGAAGAATCCTTCCGCGGCCTTTTGAATATCCTCTACGTTCAAGCGCTTGCTTGGGCCGCCCGAGAAGTGGTTTTCAAGCAGGACGCGCACGTCCGATAGCGTGATGTTCGGCTGGTTGCCGTAGGTCATCTGAAAGATGACTTTCGTGACGGCGCTTTTCAGCTCACGGATGTTCGAGCTTGAGCTTTCCGCTATGAACATTTGGATGTCTGCGGGCATTTCGAACAGCTCCGAGCCCTCCTGTTCCTGGTACTCGCGGATGAAGCTTTTCACGATGCCTAGTTTCGTCTCGATTTCGGGCGGCTGGATGTCGAACGTTCCGCCCGAATTGAAACGCGTTTTGTAGCGCTCGTCGATGTCGATGTTCTTCGGCGCGCGGTCGGCCGACAGCACCACCTGCTTGCCCTGCGCGGTGAGCTTGTTGAATATCTGGAACATGATGTCGAGCGTTTGCTTCTTGCCTTGCAAGTACTGCACGTCGTCGATGAGCAGCACGTCGGCGTCTTCGTAATACGTCTTGAAGTTCTTATAGCTTGACTTTTCCGTGTCGTGCGCAGCGGATGCGTCCATGTAGTCTTCCAGCAGCTCGGCGGAATCCTTGTACACCACCTGCAGATTCGGCATGGTTCGGTTGATGTAGTTTTGTATGGAGCGCAGCAGGTGCGTTTTGCCCAAGCCTGATTTTCCGTAGATGAACAGCGGGTTGAGGTGCGTTTTTCCGGGCGTTTCCGCTACGGCAAGCGCCATGGAGTACGCAAGGCGGTTCGAGTCGCCGATGACGAAGTTCTCGAACGTAAGCGTTGAGATGGGCGTTTGCTCTTCAGCTTGCGCTGCAGGCTGGCTTGCTTCTTGGCTTGCGGCTTGCTCGCCGGTGTTTTCTTGAGTGATTGCGGGCGCTTCATTGCTTTGCGGCTCTGCGTGCATGGGCGGCTGCGCGGGCGCTGCGGGCTGTTGCTGCGTCGTTACCGCAGGCTGCGAGGCTTGCGGTTGCGCGGGCGTGTGCGGCTTGGGCTGTGCGGTCGGTTGCACCGTGTTGATTGCCGGTGCTGGTTGCACGGGTGCAGCGGCTGGTGCCGGTTGCGTTGCGACGGCCGGCGCCGCCGCGGGCGCGGCAGGTGCGGCAGCTTGGGAGGCGTCGACCTCGATGATCACGGTGAACGGAACCCCGCGAATCTCTTCAAGAGCGCGCTTGATGAAGTCGATATAGTTGCGCTCTATCCATGTTTTGATGAACTCCGTGTTCGCGGTAAGCATGATGAAGCCATCGCTTGCCGCCTGGGGGTGCAGCATGGAGAAAAACGCGTCGATCTGCGATGCCATGATGCCCTCGTAGCTTTTAACGCGGTTGCAAACCTCCGCCCATAATTGGTTGATTTCTTCCGTGTTCATTCAAATACCCCTGATTCGATACCGGCGCCGTGTTGGTTGTACGCATCATGTACGCTACCGCGCGTGCCGATGTGGCCAATAATGGGTTTGGGTTACAGCAGCTGCGCTACTTGCACTCCCAAGTTCGTGAGCATGCGCTTTTTGCCCGTGGTGGTTTTCAGCAGCCCTTCCTGTTCGAGCTTTCTTAATGAGTTGTACACGCTCGACTGCGGTGCACCGGTTAGGTTGACCACTTCGGTGACGCCGAGCACGCCTTCGTTCAGGAAGATGGAAAGGAAGTCTTTTTCGCGTTGGGTGAGTGCCGCGATGATGGGCATGGCGTTGAACGGGGGCTGCGCAGGCGGCTGCTGCACTTGCTGCGCGGTCGGCACCTGCTGCTGAGGATAGGCGTACCCCATGGGCTGCTGCTGATACCCGCCCGCAAGGCTCGCCTGCCCCTGAGGTGCGTATCCCTGCTGCACGGGGTATTGCTGAGGGGCGCCATATGCCATGGCTGTGGCTTGCTGGTACACGGGCGCCGCTTGCGGCTGTTGTGCGGGGTAGCCGGCTGAGTACGGTTCGGGTGCTTGCGTGTATGCCGCAGTTGACTGGTAAGGAGATTCCTGCACACCCTCGGCGGCAATCTGATAGCGCGGTGCGGCGTTTTCGCAGGCCAGCTCTTCATGAGTTTCGTTGTCTTGGTGCGGCTCTAGCTCTTTGGGAAGCTCGGGCTTGCTGCCGTTTGCGCTGATGGTCACCACTGAACCGCATCCCAGGTTATCCTCGATTGAGATAGTTCCGTGCGTGAAGTCAAGGTACTCCTTCACGATGGGGAGGCCCGAGCCAACGCCACGAATGTAGCTTTTCATGGGCTCTATGGCGGATGTGAAGCCAGGCAGCTGCGCGCGGTCCTTGCATGCGATGCCGGGGCCCTGGTCAGCAAAGCGGATGGTGCAGCCGTTGTCTAGGATGGAGACGGTTGCCTCCTGAAACCGTGCGTGGATGAAATTTTCCGACACTTCGCGAATGACGGTATACGGAATGGTGCCGCCGGCCGTCTTCGATTGTTGGTACACGTTTGTGGCAAGGTTTTCGATGAACTCGCCGGTAGGGGCGGGCTGTATCTCTGTCACGTGCGGTGCGCTGAGTAAATCGTCGTACAGCGCGATGCGTGCGACGGAATTCACATGCGTGTAGTCGAATGGCTCATCCGTGCTGTTTTCATTCTCTGTTGAATGCTGTTCTTGCTGGCTCATCTGCGTTTTTGCTGCTTTCCACTCATGCCGTTTTCCATAGTTTTACACATTTTCGGGAAAATTCTTTGAAAAGTGTACCTTCTTTTGTATTCAGTTTCCATTCATCTGGGGAAATTCCAGAATGAATTGTGGAAAATTATCTGGCTATTGAAAGTTATCAACTATGTTTCACCTCGTTCTTTCAACGTTTTCCACTTTTCATTCAGTAATTGTGGAAAACCGGAATGAAAACGTGAATAGTTATGAAAATGGAATGCGGAAAACTATTCCGCATTGTTGAAAGTACCCTTGTTTTGGAAGGAGATTTTGCCCTGCCGCATTGCTTATATGGCGGCGTTTTTCAAGGTCTTCGAAACTCCTGATGAAACGCTGATTTTAGTTGTTGAGAAAATTTTCGATTTCCAAATACTGCAAAACACCAGTTCAGAAGCTTGCTTAAGAGGCAGGCCATTAAGATATGCCTGGTCAGCGGTGTGCTGTTGGGCGATTACGCACACTTGACAAAACGTTATCAAATGCCTTTTCCACTGAAGTTCTTGAATGAATACGGGGTTTTCAACATTTTCCACAATGCGCTGCTTCGCGTGGTGGATAGTGTCCGATTGATGAAAACAAATTCAACGTTATTTCGGGGCTTGCGAGTATTGCGAACGCTTCCGTCTTCTTGCTTTGCACGCCCCTGCCTCATTCGCTTCCCCTGCCAACTTTTCAGCCTTTCGTTTTCCACCGGCATGACTCTGGTTGGTGGATTCTCCTACATGTAGCGTGTGGATAAGCTTTATGCCCAAGACCTTGAGAACGTGTCGCCAAAGTGTCCGCGTTTTGCTGGTTGAAATCATGCCATTTCCGCAGGTGGGCTTTCATGATATGGTCATCTTGTGCATGCGCTTCCATAATTAGGTAAAAACCCTTTGACAGAATCTTCTGGCCGGTTATACTCAACAAGTTGCTCTAAACCATGAAAGGGAAACGATATGAAGCGCACTTATCAACCTAACAAGCGTAAGCGTGCCAAAACCCACGGCTTCCGTGCTCGCATGGCAACCAAGGGCGGCCGCAAAGTTCTGGCCCGTCGTCGTGCTAAGGGCCGTAAGCGTCTTTGCGTGTAAAGAGCTCTAGATTGGAGACGATTAAGTCTAAAGCGGACATCTCCGATCTGTTCTCAAGCGGAAAGCGCCTGCGTACACCGTACCTTACGCTCATAGTGTTACCAGCAAAGCAGCACGGCCCCAGCGGTCGTGTTGCTTTTATTGCAGGTAAAAAGTCGGGCAATGCGGTGTGGCGCAACAGTGCAAAGCGCCGCATGCGCGCCGTGTGTCATGAGCTTGGCGGGTCCTGTCCTGGCTACGATGTAGTATTTCTAGCGAAGTCAGGTATTTGCCGCGCTAAGTATAGTAAAGTGCTCACAGCGTGCGACGAGGCACTGAAACGCGCGGGAATGCGGTAGGAACTGGTTGGGATGAATAAAGGATCTGAAAGCATACCTTGCAAGGTGGCTATGTTTCTTATCACCTTCTATAGGGCTGCTATCTCTCCTATGTTCCCCTCTTGCTGCCGCTTTGTTCCAACGTGCTCGGAATACGGGCTCATTGCGTTTCAGCGTTACGGCTTCGCGAAAGGCTTAAGGCTGACGGTAAAACGTATTCTACGGTGTCGACCTGGAGGGCCGCACGGCTACGATCCCGTTCCGTAAAGCGGAACAGGGCGCAGTCGGCGGCTTTTGTCGGCTAAAGGAAGGAAATCCATAGTATGTGGGAAGTATTCAAGAACTGGATATTTGACATTATCCAATTCTTCTTCAGCTTCTGCCAAGACTGGGGCTTGGCCATTATCGTTGTGACCATCATCTTCCGTTTGCTTATTTCCCCGCTTATGCACAAGCAAACGAAGTCCTCGTATCAGATGCAGAAAGTGCAGCCTCTGATGCAGGAAATCCAAACGAAGTACGCCAACGATCCCACGCGTATGCAGGAAGAAATGCAGAAGCTGTACGCTGATGCGAAGTTCAACCCGCTGGCCGGTTGCTTGCCCATGCTGCTGCAGATGCCTATCTTCGTTGCTCTGTTCCAGGTGCTGCGTGAGATGCCTTCCTATATTGGCACCGACGAAGGCTTCCAGTTCTACAACCTGGTACCTAGCCTGGTTATGACGCCTGCTGGTGCGTTCGCTGAAGGCTTCGGCACGTTCGTTCCGTACCTTATCCTGATGGTCATCTTCGCGGGTGCCACTTTCCTGCCCATGATTCTGATGCAGATGGGTCAGAAAGATAACCCGCAGCGCAACCAAACGCTTATCATGGCCGGCGTCATGAGCTTGTTCATGTTGTGGATCAGCTGGGGTTCCCCTGCAGGTGTTCTGCTGTTCTGGGGCGTGTCGTCCATCATCGGCGTAGCGCAGCAGCAGATTTCCATGCGCATCATGAAAAAGCGCGATGCCGAGAAAGAAGAGACCATCGAGGTCAAACCCATTGAGGTTGACGTTACGCGCAAAGTTAAGAAGCCCCGTCCTAAGAAAAAGGACACTTCGAAAAAACATGCGTAAATAATGTTGCGTAATGATGCGCGGTGTTTCACGTGAAAC
>DJEE01000157.1:0-19852 GCA_002431805.1 Eggerthellaceae bacterium UBA5906 | reverse complement strand
GTTTCACGTGAAACACCGCGCATTGTAGTTTTTAGTTCTAAGGAGCTGCAATGGCAGAAGAGAACATGGAACAGGCCGCAGAAGAGGCTCTTGACGCCCAGGCCGAAGAAAACGGTATCACCGAAGAAGACCTTGATCGCATCGCCGATACCGCCATCGCCACGATTCAGGACATCTTGAAGCACTTCGATGTTGGCGAGGTTACCATCGACGAGTATGAAGGAGACGAAGGAGAGCTTATCCTTGACATCACGGGCGACGACCTGGCGGTGCTTATCGGCCGTCACGGCAAAACGCTTGACGCCCTGCAATTCCTGGTGAGCGCCATTACTGTGCGCACTATGGGCTTCCGCTACCCTGTTATTGTTGACGTTGAAGGGTATAAGAACCGTCAGCGTGAGAAGCTTGAGTCCATTGCGCGCAATGCCGCCGCGAAGGCCGCCAAGCAGCATCGCAGCGTGAAGCTTCGCCCCATGACTCCGTACGAGCGCCGCATCGTTCACATCGCCCTGCGCGATGACGACCGCGTGGAAACCGCTTCCGAGGGCGAAGGCTCTGCCCGTCATGTGGTTGTGCTTCCGCTGTAAAACGTTTTTGCTTTTCCGGGCCGTGCCGCAAGGTGCGGCCTTTTTGTTTTTCAGAGAGTTCAACGCGGAGTCGTTTTCAATGACTGGATTAGTGGGTAAAGTATGTTTCACGTGAAACCATACACAGCAGAAGGAAACGCATTCATGCACGAGGATTTGCTTAAGCGCCATCTTGAACTGGTTATCGAGGCGAACAAGACAACTAACATCACAAGGATTTCGTCTTGGGAGGATGGCATGCTATTGCATGTGCAGGATTCTTTGCTGGGGCTTGAAGCTCTTAACACGTGCCCTGCAGGGCGGTATGCCGACATCGGCACGGGAGCAGGGTATCCTGGCATTCCCCTTGCTATTGAATCGGGCCGCGATACGTTGCTTGTTGATTCCGTTGGCAAGAAAGTTCAAATCCTTGACGGTTTTGTACGCGAACTTGGTTTGAAAAACGTTTCAACGTATGCGGGACGTATTGAGGACCTTGGGCGTGAGCAGGCAGGTCAGTTTGCTGCGGTGAGTGCGCGTGCGCTTTCGAAGATTTCCGTTCTGCTTGAGCTGTCCTCCCCTCTTCTGAAAAAAGGTGGTCGACTGATTTGCTATAAGGCGCGTGTTGAACAAGAAGAGCTCGACCATGCGCGTGTGGTTGCAAAGCAGGTGGGAATGGAACTGGTTGATGACAAAACCTTTGAGCTTGGGGAAAACTGCCGACGCATTTTAAGCTACGAGAAAGTTGGAAAGCCGAAGATCAAGCTTCCTCGTCGTACGGGCCTTGCCCAAAGAAAGCCCCTGTAACGTGTTGCCGCCTTTGAAAGCAAAGGCGGCATTTCTTACTTTTGATGATTTCGTTGGAATCACCCAAAAGCACCTATTGCCGAAACCAGTTATACGTGACCTTTTCGAAACACGGTATACTAGGAATGAAACCATGAAAGGGGGTTCCTGTGGGATTTTTTGACGGCCTCAGGAGAGACAAGAAGCAGCAAGCTGAGCCGGTTCAGCAGGAACAACGTGTACAAGAAGATACCGTTGAGGATGAGATTGCCATCGAACATATCGAGGTGGTAGAGCGTCCGCCGCACGAGGAGCAGCCTCAAGATGACGATGAGGAGCCCATTGTGGAGCGCCCGGTGATTGAGCCTACCCCTATTCGTTCGTACAGCCAGAAAAAGCCCGTGACCCATGTGGTTGGGCAAACGAAAATCATGGCTATCATTAACCAGAAAGGTGGCGTGGGTAAATCTACCACGGCCATCAACCTATCCGCTGCGCTCGGTGAGCTCGGTAAACAGGTTTTGCTGGTTGACCTTGACCCGCAGGGCAATTCCTCAAGCGGCCTTGGCATTGAGAAAAGCCAGGTTGAGAATTGCATCTACGATGTGTTGCTCAACGATGTGCCGATTGAAGAGGTTATCATCCCCGATGTGTGCGAGGGCCTTGACCTTGTGCCGGCAACCATCAACCTTGCCGGCGCCGAGGTTGAGCTAGTGTCCGAGATGGCGCGCGAGAACCGCCTGAAGGATGCTGTGGGCGCTTTGCGCGGTAAGTACGATTACGTGTTTATCGACTGCCCTCCTTCACTTGGCTTGCTCACGGTCAACGCATTGGTTGCTGCCGATAAGCTGCTCATCCCTATCCAGTGCGAGTTCTATGCACTGGAAGGTGTGACAAAACTTCTTGATTCAATGAAACGTGTCAAAACTCGCCTGAATCCTACGTTGGATATCTATGGCGTGCTTATGACCATGTACGACGGTCGCACCACGCTTTCGCGCCAGGTTGTTGAAGAGGTACGCGCGTATTTCGGTCATCTGGTGTTTGAAACGCAGATTCCGCGAACGGTTAAATTGTCCGAGGCGCCAAGTTTCGGTCAGCCGATTACCTTGTACGACCCAAGCGGCAAAGGCGCACAGTCGTACATGAGTCTTGCTAAGGAAGTGATTGCACGTGGCTAGAAACGGACGAGGCGGTTTAGGCCGCGGTTTGAATTCTCTGCTCGGTGGCGCGTATGAGGAGGCTATCCCGCAAGAGGAAGCGCCGCGCGTGCGTGTGAACGAGCCTGAGCGCGAGGTTATCCGTGAAAGCGTTCCGGCACAGAAGTCTCCTGAGCCGCGTCAGACGTACGAGGCGGCGCCTGCTGTGTCGTTTGAGGACCAAGAGCCTGAGTCTATCGTCGACAATGGCGTAGAGGTCACTATTAAAGGGGTTGCTCAGCGCGAGGCCCGCCCGGCGCTTGCTGCGCCGGTGGCTCAAGTGGCACCTTCGGAGACCGCAGCTGACGCAGACCGTGAAACCGGCGAAGTTGACATCGATGCGGTGTCTCCCAACCCCGATCAGCCGCGTACTAACTTCAAGCGTGAGGAACTTGAAGAGCTGTCTGCTTCCATCCAGAAAGACGGTTTGCTGCAGCCTATTTTGGTTCGCCCGGCCGGTGAGGGAACATATCAGATTATCGCCGGCGAACGTCGTTGGCAGGCTTCAAAGCTTGCAGGGCTGAAAAAAGTGCCCATTCGCATCAAGGACGCAAGCGACGACAAAGCGCTGGAGCTAGCACTTATCGAGAACATTCAGCGTTCCGACTTGAACCCTATCGAAGAGGCGTACGGATATCGTCGTATGATGGAGCGCCTGAACATGACGCAGGCAGAGGTTGCTCAGGCAATGTCTAAGGGGCGTTCCACGGTTGCCAACGCGCTGCGTTTGCTTGAACTTCCCGAAGAGGCGCAGCAGCTGCTGTTTGAAGAGAAGATCACCGCTGGTCATGCCCGTGCTATTTTGTCTATTCCCACAAAAGAGGGGCGTGAGCGTCTGACGCGCAAACTTATTGAAGAGAAGCTTAGCGTGCGTGAGGCCGAAGCACTTGCTCGCTTGTTCTCCGGTAAGAAAAACGAGAATGCAAAGCCGAAGGTACCGGTGCCGAAGGAGTACAAGAAAGTTGCTCGCACGTTGAAAGACGTGCTTGATACGCCCGTAAAGGTGAAGTCTGTGAACGGTAAGAACAAGATTGAGATTGAGTTCAAGGACGAAGAGGACCTTGAGCGTTTGTTCAAGGGCATTCTTGCTTCGAACCTTGCCTAGGCACTGTTAATAGCCGTAAAAAGGGAGCCAGTATGATGGCTCCCTTTTTTATTGGTTCGGCCTTGTGCTGCTAGTGCTGTTTGTTGGCAAACGTGTTCTTTAGCTGGCCGCATGCGCCTGCGATGTCGGAACCTCGTGAGTCGCGTAGCGTTGTTTCAATGCCGTGCTTGCCGGTTGTTTCGATCCAATGCTGAATAGTGCTGTGACTGCTTGGCTTGTACGGTGATTCGGGAATGGCGTTGATGGGGATAAGGTTAATATGACACAGAAGCCCTTTGCAGAAGCCGAGCAGTTCCTGTAAGTCCGCATCGGTGTCGTTCACGTTTTTAATCATGATGTATTCGAACGTTACGCGCCTGTTGGTTGCGGCAATGTAGCGCGCAAGGCTTTCCTTAAGCTCTGCTAGTGGAAACTTGCTTGTTTTCGGCATAAGCTCAAGTCGCGTGCTTTGCTTGGCAGCATGCAGCGATACCGCAAGCGTGAACTGCTCGGGCTCTTGGGAGAACCTTTCAATTCCAGGGATAATGCCGCATGTGGATACGCAGATATGGCGCGCTCCAATGCCGAGCCCTTTGCTGTGGTTCATGATGCGCAGCGCCGCCAAAACATTGTCGTAGTTCAAGAACGGCTCGCCTTGACCCATTCCCACAACGTTGCTTACCCGTCGGTTCATCAGCCGTTGCACGGTAAGCACCTGGTCGACGATCTCGCCAGGCGTAAGGTTTCTTGCGAGTCCTTCTTTCCCTGTTGCGCAAAACGAGCACGCCATGGGGCAACCGGCTTGCGTCGAAAAGCACACGGTTAAGCGGTCGCCGCTGCGCGAGGGAATGCCCACGGTTTCGACGCACACCCCGTCGTGGTACCGCAAGATAAGCTTGTGGGTGCCGTCGGCGGAGACGGCGTGTTCAAGCACCTCTGCGTTATATAGTGGATGCTCTTCGGCAAGCTGTTGGCGAAACTTTGCCGGTAGGTTAGTCATTTCGTCGTAGCTTTGTGCACCTTTTCCGTACAACCACTCGAAAAGCTGCTTCGAACGGAAGGACGGCTGCCCAAGCTCTTTGATAAGGGTATCGAACTGCTGAGGCGCATATGCTTTGATTGGAGTATTCATGCCGGTCATTATACCTGTTTCACGTGAAACATTCGCTGATGCGTTGGTTGTATCAAACCGTTCATGTTCGTTTGCTATACTGCAGCAAATGGTTCTTGTGACGAAAGAAGGAATGCATGTCTTCAAACATTGATCCTCGTGCGTGCCGCGTTGCTTTGGTGTGCGGCGGCAAAAGCAACGAGCGTGAAATTTCCCTAGCTTCCGGCAAGGGTGCTGCTGAAGCGCTGAAGACTGCCGGCTTCCCTGTTGAAATGATTGATCCGGCTAGCAAAGAGGATTTAAAACGCCTTATTGACGAGCCGTTCGATGTGGCGTTCCTTTGTTTGCACGGTAAATATGGCGAAGATGGCACGATGCAAGGTTTTTTGGACCTTATAGACTTGCCGTACACGTGCTCTGGCGTGTGGTCGAGTGCGTTGGCGATGGATAAGGCAAAGGCCAAGGTGTTCTACGAAAAGGAAGGCATCCCCACTCCCCCTTCCATGACGGTTGTGAAGGGACAAGACGTTGACCTTGCTTTGGTTGTTGCAACTATCGGTGAGAAGGTTGTTGTGAAGCCCGGTACCGAAGGCAGCGCAATCGGCGTATTCATCGTTGAAGGCGCGGATGCTATCGAAGATGCCCTGCAGAAGGCCCTTGCTATCGACGATGAGGTGCTTATCGAGCGCTACATCAAGGGACGTGAATTCACCGTTGCCGTTTTGGGTAACCGTGACCCCAAGGCCATGCCGGTGATCGAAATCGTTCCGAAGAGCGATTTCTATNNCCGGTACCGAAGGCAGCGCCATTGGCGTGTTCATTGTCGAGGGCGCCCGTGAAATCGAAGATGCCCTGAACAAGGCTTTTGAAATCGACGATGAAGTGCTTATCGAGCGTTATATCAAAGGCCGCGAGTTCACGATTGCCGTGGTGGGCAACAAGGAGCCTGAAGCGCTTCCCATTATCGAGATTGTGCCGAAGAGCGATTTCTACGATTTCGAATCGAAGTATGCCGTGGGTGGTTCTCAGCACATTTGCCCGGCGAACTTGCCTGAGGACATTGCTTCCCGTATGAAACAAGAGGCGGTGAACGCGCACAAGGCGCTGTCTTGCAGTGGAACGTCGCGTTCCGATTTCCTCTTGGAAGACGACGGCACTTGCTGGGTTTTAGAGACGAACACTATTCCCGGAATGACGGCAACATCGTTGCTTCCTGATGCTGCCCGCGCTGCCGGAATGTCGTTCCCTCAGCTGTGCACGAAGCTTATTGAATGTGCGCTTGAGGAATCGAAGTTGTAAAGCAAAAACGGTTCGCCGATAGCAGAAAGCCTTGCTTGCGTGATGTAAGCAAGGCCTTTGCTTTGTTGCGCTTGGCAGAGAAATCGCTTGAATCTTAGGTTGCAAAATATTATGTAACGCTACGAGCGGATGAGCTGTTTGTCTAGAAAACGTCGCAACCTTTAAGTCCAAACAGAACAAGGGCAACCAATCCAAGCAGGAAAATCCAGCTGAGAACATAGCAGCCCTTGTTGCCTTCCCTGCTTTTCTGGACAAGGAAATCAAGCGTGCCGCGCGATTTTTTAAGGATGGCAGTGCTTTTATCTTGCGTGGGGAACGGTACGCGTTGCGTAGGTTGCCACGATCCGTGCGACTCAAAAATGGAAGTAAGCGCTTGTGTTTCCAGATCGATTTTTGGGCGGATGCCTTTTCCAATAAGCTTTGCACACCCGTCCATAAACGTGTCGAAATCTTTTTCGTGCGAGGAGTCGTAGCAGAATAGCGCCACCTCCCCCCAGTAGCACCCCGGCTGAGGTTCGTCGCTGAAAGCAACAACGGAAAGCACGGCGTGCAGCTTCCATTCGCGTGCGGCCAACACGTTAAGACGGTACGAGGTTTTCTCGTCGAGATAGCCAAGTTGTCCCCCGAACTGATTTACCACCCATGCTCGCGTTGAACCGTTGTACGGCTTGAATTCAATGTTGAACATGTCGCCGACAATGCAATCAGAGCCAATAAGAATGGCGGCGTCCTTTTTGGAAACGGTGTCGAACCGGGCATAGGTTCCGAAATAGCAGTCAAGTGACATAGGTTCTCCTTTAAGTGCGTATTGCAAAGAAAAGCGTAACACAAACGGAGAACGTGAAAGGCAGCATGAAACAGCCTTCAGGTGGCATACAATAATAAGGTTGCAAAGGTTAAGAAGAACGGACAGGACCTTTCGGATGGAAAACAAGGAACAGGCCATACAAGGCAACCTGCTTGCATATATAAGCGATGGCACCCCCCAGGCGATCATCGATCGCTATGCATCGCTTGCCGATAGAGCGCGCCGGTGCGATTTTGGCGAGCTTGATCGCGATATTGTGGTTATTGATACGGAGACAACGGGTTTTTCTTTCAACCATGATGAGCTGACGCAAATTGCCGCGGCGCGCATGGAAAAGGGTGAGATTGTCGACTGGTTCGTGACGTTCGTGAATCCCGGCAAGCCTATCCCCGAAGAGGTTGCGCACCTAACCAACATTCACGATAAAGATGTGGCTGATGCCCCCACGCCTTCCGAAGCGCTAGCTCAGCTGGTTGAGTTTGTGGGCACCTCGAAGCTGGTTGCACATAATGCTGCCTTTGATAGGACGTTCACTACGCGCCATCCAAGCGGTTACCCCCTGCTGCAAAACGTGTGGCTTGACTCGCTCGATCTTGCACGCATTGCCTTACCGCGTTTGAAATCGCATCGTTTGATTGACTTGGTCCGCACGTTCGGCGCGCCTGTTTCGACGCATCGTGCCGACGATGACGTTGCGGCAACCTGTGCGGTGTTTCGCATCCTGCTGGCAGCGGTTGATACGATGCCAAAGCCGCTGGTGGCAAAAATCGCCTCGTTGACAACTCCTGACCAATGGCAAACGCAGGTTGTGTTTGAATCCTTTGCCAATCATGCAAACGTTGATTTCTCGAAAAATGACAATGAAAATTCCAGGAACAACGCTTCTGCAACGTCTGATGTTTCACGTGAAACATCAGACGGACAGCTTGCATGGGCAACCAGCCCGCTTGATTTGTTCTCGCTGCAATCCTTGCGCCGCGACCGCTTGCGCAAGGTTGAAAGCCGCCCGAAAATTGATGCCGACGCTATTGCTTCTGACCCGGGCCGCACATTGCTCTACCCCACCAAAGAAGAGATTGAGCAAGCATTTACCGCTGAAGGTTTGGTTGGCACCTTGTATAAGGCGTACGAGCCTCGTAAAGAGCAGCTTGCTATGAGCATGGCTGTTCGCGACGCGTTTGATGCTTCGGAAAATCTGGTAGTTGAAGCCGGGACGGGCGTTGGCAAGTCGATGGCGTATTTGGTGCCTCTTGCGAAAACCGCGCAGCGCAACAACGTGACGGTTGGCGTAGCAACGAAAACGAACGCGTTGCTCGATCAGCTGGTGTATAAGGAAATCCCTTCGCTGGCAAGCGCCTTGCAGAAGCAAAATCCTGAAGGTAAGCCGCTGACATGTGCGCCCCTGAAGGGCTTCTCGCATTATCCCTGCCTGCGTAAAATTCGCAGCGTTGTGGAAGATGGGGCACAGATGAAAGAGGTACAGGGCAAAGAGCTTTCCCAGGCTCCTGCTATGGCTGCGCTGCTGTCGTTTGTGGAGCAAACCGAATACGACGACATCGACGGCCTGAAGCTGGATTATCGTCTGCTTCCCCGTAAAGTCATCACCACCACAAGTCAGGAATGCTTGCGCCGCAAGTGCCCGTTCTTCGGGAACCTGTGCTTTGTGCACGGCGCGCGCAAGCGTGCCGAGGCGGCAGATATTCTGGTGACGAATCATAGCTTGTTGTTCTGCGACATGGCTGCCGACGGCGGTTTGCTGCCTCCTATCCGTTATTGGGCAATCGACGAGGCCCATGGCGCCGAAACCGAGGCACGCCGGGCGTTTTCCGTTGAGCTTAATGCTGAGAGTATTTTGCGCGATGCGCGCCGCGTTGCGGCTGATGATGCAAGGCGCAACGTGTTTGCTCATGCTGAGCGTCGTGTGGTGTTGAAGGATGCGAAAGAGGAAAGCGAGACGCTGTTTTTCGCGCTCACGCAAAAAGGAAAAACGGCTGGCGAGGCGTATCGACAGGCTGCTGAGGCGTTCTGCGCAAGTTTGAAAGGACTGCTATTCTTTGACACCAATTGCCGCGGCAGGGGTTATGAAGTTGTTGAACTGTGGATAAACGACGACATTCGCAAGTCCGCAACGTTTGCCGACGTTGCGGAAAAGGGCACGGCGCTACGTGAAACTGCGGAGAAGCTTGTTGCCGCATGCCAGAACCTTGTTGCATATCTGGAAGACGTTGAGGACGCGGCGGCGGTGCAGCGCGAGATTGCGGCTATGGCTATGGACCTGAAAGAACAGGTAAGCGCCGTGGACGTGATTCTGGAGAACCCCGGAGAAGGCTTTGCCTACTCCGCAACGCTGTGCCGCAAGCGCGATAAGGCAACCGATAAGCTTGAGGCGTTGCCAGTAAACGTGGGCGGCAAGTTGAATGACACCTTGTACGCTTCAACGCATTCGGTGGTGTTCGCTTCGGCAACGCTTTCCGTGAACGGCAAGTTCGACGGTTTTGCGAACGCTATGGGACTTGGGCAATCCGAGTTCTCCCCTGTGCGCACGTGCCAGCTGGATTCAAGCTACGATTTCGACAAAAACATGACGGTGTACGTGGTATCGGACATTCCTGAACCCAATGATGGCGGCTACATGGCATCGCTTGAGCGGCTACTGGTTGATGCCCATATTGCTCAGGAAGGTTCGATGCTCACGTTGTTCACGAACCGCCGCGAAATGGAGCAATGCTTCGATTTTGTGCAGCCGCGGTTGAAGGCGGAAGATTTGCGCTTGGTGTGTCAGAAATGGGGTGTGTCGGTAAAGGGCCTGCGCGACGATTTCTTGGCCGACGAGCATCTTTCGCTGTTTGCCCTGAAGAGTTTCTGGGAGGGCTTCGATGCGCCGGGTGCTACCTTGAAAGCGGTGGTCATCACCAAGCTTCCGTTTGCAAAACCAACCGACCCGCTTTCGTGCGAACGCGCCGAGCGCGACGATCAGGCTTGGCGCCACTATGTTTTGCCGGCAGCCGTGCTTGAGGTTAAGCAAGCAGCGGGGCGTTTGATTCGCCGCGCAGACGATACGGGAGCGCTGATTTTAGCCGACCATCGTTTGGTGTCGAAAGGATACGGCAAAACGTTCTTGAACTCATTGCCCAGCAAAAACATCAAGGTGATGAAGGCGAGCGAGATTGTTGCCGAGCTGAAGGCCGCCCGCACGCGCTAGCTTGGGCTGTATGCATATGAAACGCAAGGACGACAAGCTCGCGCGCGCCGCCCATATCAAGGCGCGCACCGAAGGAACCTCGAATGAAATATCTTTTAGCGTTCTAGACGCCGCAAAGTACGCAATGGACAACGATCGCCGTCGGTTTTCAGCGGCGGATTTCCTGCCGCGCAGGAAGCGAACGGATGACGATGTTGTTGATGTTTCACGTGAAACATCAACAACGCAAAAGAGTGAACGCTCGCATGAGGTTGTGAAAGAGCCGCCGCGAAAGAAGCGCTCGCATCATCTTTTACCGAGCAAGAGCAGGCGCAAGAACGTGCGCGGCAGTGTGGAAGCAAACCGTACTGCAGCACCGCCGAAGCAGCCACCGTCGGCAAAGCGCTTGTCTATTGAGGAAGAGATAGCTCGTCGAAAAGCGCGTCGCCGCCGTGGCCGCATTGTGGCAGGAGCAACGGTGGTGGTGGTATCGCTTTGCATCGTTGCGGTGGGCGTGTGGGTGTGGCACACCGAAACCACCGAGCAGCAAGGCTATGAGTCGGAGCTTATGCAGTCCCTGCAATTGATTTCCCAAGCAGATGAGACCATCTTGCAGTTGGATGAAGTTGTGGATGACCCCTTCTCCGATGAAAATAGGCAGAAGGCAGATACCGTGTCGGGTGCGGCGCAGCAGGCTGCAAAGCTGCTTTCTGATGCCGACGAACAAGCTAGAAACGCATCCGAGCTGCTGAAAGACCCGGTGGTGAAAGACGTTGCGAACCAGGCGGTTGCTTCGGTAGCGGCGCGCCAGGCGATGCTGCAAAACGGCATGCAGCTTGTAAAGGCATCGGGAGATGCCGCCGAGGCTGCGCAGGCGTGCGAAGCTGCCTGGTTAAAGGTTTTGGAAGCCGATGATAAAACGCACGAGGCTTCAAAGCTTGTGGAAAACGACGATGCGGCAGCGTCAAAGGAAAAGACGCTGGAGGCGAAAAACCTGTTCGAGGAAGCCGAAGGAGAAATCAAGGCGCTTCAGGCCGCGCATTTCGACGTTGACCTTTCTTCGTTCGTGTCGTATATCGACAAACGCTTAGAGGCAGCGGGGTACGCGGTGGCTACGGATGACGCGTTGGCAGATCGCAACAAAGAGGAAGCTGTTGCTCAAAACGATTCGTATAACAAGGCCGAGTCTGAAGCTGCCGCGCTGGCGGCTAAGCTTCCTTCCGACGCAGCGCAGCTGTTTCACGATGCGTACAGCAAGCAATGGGCAGACACCATAAAGATGTATGCCAGCAAGCGCGCCGAGGCCGGCACCAGTGATGCAGTTATCCGTGATTATTTGGGGGCACAAGGCAAATAGCGTATACTTCAACCCGTATATGCCTTGCTGAAGTTGAGGAATGAAAGGCAACATAATGCCGGAGATTAAAGAGCATATCGCGTATCTGTCGCAAGAAATCGGCGCACGCCCTGCGGGCACCGAAGAAGAGCAACAGGCTGCGCTGTATATTACCGAGCAATTCCAAAAGGATTCGGGGCTTCCTGCCGCCATTGAGGATTTCAACGGCGTTGGAGACCCGGATTTGACCCCTATGATCTGCAGCGGCGCAGCGGTGGTGTTCGCGCTGCTTTCTTTGATTGTGCCGGTGCTCAGCATTGTGGGCGTTATCGGCTGCATTGCAGCTGCCGCGCTGTTTGCGTGCGAGATTTTCGACAAGCCCGTTCTTTCGAAGCTGCTTGGCAAAGGCGTAAGCCAAAACGTTGTGGCGAAATACGAGCCCGGCGTGCCAGAGGGTGAATCGCCGGCGCGTCGCCGCAAGGTCATTTTGGTTGCGCGCTACGACACAGGAAAGGTGCGCGCGGAGCTTTCCTCTCCCCTTGCATCGCTTATGCCCGTTATCAACAAGGTGTCGTTTGGCGCGCTTGTGGCTTTGCCGGTGCTGTTGCTTATCAAGGGCGTGGCCCTTTCTCAGGCAGAAGGCATGCTGCCCACCATTTTCACCGTGCTTGTGGTAATTGCTGCTGTGCTTGCTGCTGTTCCGCTGGTGTTCGGTATCCTGCATAAAACCGCGGCATATAACGAGGGCGCGAACAACAACGCTTCGGGCGTTGCGGCGCTGCTTGAAGTTGCCCGTCGCATTGGTAACGGCCGTGTAAGCGAGGCAGAAATCGCCGAGCGTGAAGATGCGATCATGCATGGCGAGGAAGCGGCCTATGATGCGGGTTTGGTGCCCGATAACGCCGAGTTCGTGTATTCTGGCCACGCTCATTCCGGCATGGCGGAAGAGGAAAGCCTTGTGGCCGCAAAGGCTGCTATCGCAGCGCTGTCCGGTAAGCCGGTAAGTGGTTTGTCGGCAGAAGATGTTGAGCGCAACCTGGAGAAAATCGAGCGTTGCGACCGTGAGGAAGCCGAAGAAGAGGCTCGCATGCAGCGCATGGAGGCTCGCGCCATTGAAAGCGCCCGCCGCGATGCCGAGCGTACTCGTGTCGAGGCGCAAGCGCAAGCCGAACGCGAAGCCGCGCAGGCCGCAGTTGAACAAGCACAAGCCGAGGCACAAGTGCAAGAACAGCTTACTGAAGAGTCTGCTGGCGTTCAGATTCCCGAGCAGGCCGTTGAAGCTGCTCCTGCGGCGCAAGAGCAGTCTGCTGAGCCTGTTGCCGCTGAAGGCCCTGCTCGCCAGGCCAACAGCGTTCCCGATTGGTTCATCAAGGCGCAGGAAAAGGCGAAAAAACCGCGCACGGCCGAAAAGCCAGTGCAGCGTTCTCGCTATGCAAGCGCTCTTGATGCTGCGGTTGCGGAAAGCGCCGGCCATTTCGCGCAGGCGAACAACATTGTTGAGCACGAGCTTGAGCGCGCCATCGACGCCGATCGCGATGTTATCCACGAGGTGCGCGCACCGCAGTGGGCAACCATTAAGCCCGTGCAGCCGATTGAAACTACGCCGGCTCAAGCTGCTGAGCCTGTAGTTACTGTTGAAGCTCCGCAACAGCCCGCACCTGCCCGCCCGGTGCAGCAAGAAGCTGGTCAGCTTGTGCAAACCGCACCTGTTGTGGCCGATGTTCCGTCTGCTACGAATGTCCCGGCTGCACAGCCTTTCGGCGCTTTAGATGCTGACAAACCTGTGGAAAACGCGGTTGCTGCTCCGGTCTCGCCTGCTCCTGAGGTTGCCCCTGCTGCTCCCGTGCCCGCTGCGGTTGCAAAGCCGGCGCCTGTTGTTGCAAGCGACCCGTTTGCAACGGTGGCAACGCCTCCGATTGACGTGACGCAGCTGCATGTTGACGACGTTCCGCCTATGAGCGACATTCCCATGCCGTCGTTCTTAGACCCCCGTAAGGTTCAGGCCGAGGCGCAGCAGCGCCAGTCTGATGCGCCGCGCTCCAGTAGCCGCCTTGACGTTACTGAGGCCGCAATCAGCGCCAACGGCCGCGTTGACGCTTCCACTGGTTCTGTAGTTGCTGCGGCCCCTGAAGCTGCTCCGGGCGAGATTCAGGCAACGCCCCTAAGCATTCCCGAGGTGCCCGCCGCACAGACCCACGCACCTATCACGCTGCCCGACATTGGCGTTGCCGCTCCAAGCGCAGCTCCGGTGGCCGCCACAACGAAGCAGCGCGCTCCACTTGCCGACGTTGAATCCGCGGGCAAGCAGGCCGCGCGCAGCCTGCTGAACCTGCTTCCATCCATCGGCTCTTCGGACGTGGCGGCGGCGCACGCTCAGGAAGAGGCCGAATCCGATCAGCAGTCCTCCAACAAGGCGCCGCTGTTGGCTTCGCTGCCCTCTCTTTCCGGCTCCATCAAAGCGGCCGATGCCGCCCAGGCGCAACCGGGTGTGAACGCGGCAAGCGCCGCATTTGGCACGGCTGGTGCCACGGGTTCGTTTGCCCCGGTAAGCGCAGAACTCGCACGTTCCATGGACGAGGAAGACATGTACGTGGACGATGTAGACGATTCCGCGTATGAGGAGAACTTCACCGAAACGGGCGCGTTTGCCGGCCCTGGGTATGTGGAGATGCCGAAATCGCGTTTCCGCCGCTTCCTGGACAAGTTCCATCACAGCAAGGACGACGAAGAGGACACGCCGCAGGAGTGGCTTGACGTTGACGAGGAGTTTGAGGCTCGCGCCGTAGGCAAGGCGCGCGGTGGCTGGGAAAGCTTCCAGGAAGACCACTACGAAGACGGCGAGTACCAGGGCGATTACGTGGAAGACCAGCAGGTTGCATACGAGGGTTCCACGCAGATGATGCCGCCGCTTTCCACTGACGATCAGCTGGGGGCAACGCAGGCGTTCGTTCCGCAGCCCATCGACGTGCAGCCTGAAAGCCAGCAATCCACCTACGAGCCGTACAACGACGCATTTGACGTGAACGACGTAGAAGATGACGGCCAACAAGCCAACGGCCATCACTTCCGCAAGTGGCACGGTGGCGCGTTCTCTGCCCGCCGCATGGAAAATGCCAACCTAAGCTCCGAGGAGCTGGCTGACGAAGCCGCGGCTGCTGCTGTTCCCACGCCGGTTGATGTTGATGAAGAGCTGTCCGAGGTGTACCAGTTCCGCAACCCCGACATCAACACCGAGGTGTGGTTTGTGGCTCTTGGCTCCGAGCTTGCCCAAAATGCCGGTATGAAGGCGTTTTTGGAAGCTCACGAATCCGAGCTGCGCGGTGCGTTCATCATTGACGTTGACGCGTTGGGCGCAGGCGAGCTTACCATGCTGGAGCGCGAGGGGTACTTAAAGCCCGCGAAGGCGTCGTCTCGCATGAAGCGCTACATCCGCAAGGCTTCCCAGACCAGCGGCACGAAGGTTGCAACGGGCACGCTTATGTTGGAAGAAAGTGCCGCTTCATATGCCGCAAAGCACGGCCAGCAGGCAATGCACCTTGTGGGCATGGAAGGCGGCAAACCGGCGCTGTACGGCCAGCTTGACGACACGATTGAAAACATCGACGACCGAAAGCTTGCTGAAAACGTGGAATTCCTTATGGAGTTGTTGAAGAATATGTAAGACGCGAAACAGGTCGGTAATGGTCTGGAGTGTGCTTTAGCATATAATGCATTTCCGCGCGAGCGGCGCTGCGGCGCGTTCGCCGATTTGCGGCGAAGCGGCGCGGCGATTTCAACTAGAGAGGTTTAACATGGCTATCGAGGCATACTGCGTTAAATGCAAGGCGAAGAAGATTATGAAGGACCCCGTTGAGGGTGTCACCAAAAACGGCAAGCCCATCACGAAGGGCAAGTGCCCCGACTGCGGTACCACCATCTGCCGCATCGGAGCTGCGAAATAACATATCGTCTTAGCAACAAAGTAGTGCCCGCATTCGTGCGGGCACTACTGGTTTTAAGCGAGAGGTGCTGCCGCGCGCAGCGGGAAGGACATCACTATGGCCAACGATCAAAAGATCGACCTATATGAGAACTTCAGGGAAATCAACACCATCGATGCCACCAAATACAAGAAATACGATGTGAAACGCGGTCTGCGCAACGCCGACGGAACGGGCGTGCTGGCCGGTTTGACGGGCATTTCGAATGTTCACGGCTATGTGATGTCCGATGGCGAGAAGGTTGCCGATACCGGTGAGCTGCGCCTGCGCGGCTATGACCTGTACGACCTTTTGGGCGTGGACGCTAAAGACCGCCGCTTCAATTACGAAGAAGTGTCGTATCTGCTGCTTATGGGCGAGCTGCCTACGCAACAGCAGCTTGACGATTATATTGCCGCCATCGACGCACAGCGCGAACTGCCTGACGGATTCACCGCCTCTATGATCATGCGCGACACGCCGCCTGACATCATGAATGTGCTGGCGCGCACTATCCTGCTGCTGTACGCCTACGATCCGCACGCAGAAGACCGCTCGCCGCAGCACGAGATCAGCACAGCGATTTCGCTGATTTCCCGCCTGCCGCGCATCATGGTGCTGACGTATTACGCCATTCGTTCGCGCTACAACAACGACTCCATGATCATGCATCGTTTTATCCCGGGGCAGTCCACAGCTGAAACCATTCTCTCGATGCTGCGTCCTGACCGCCAGTTCACGCCAGAGGAAGCGCGCATGCTCGACATCATGCTGTGCTTGCATGCCGAGCACGGCGGTGGCAACAACTCCACGTTCACCACGCATGTGCTCACCTCGGCCGATACCGACCCTTACTCTACGTATGCCGCAGCCATCGGCTCGCTGAAGGGTCGCAAGCATGGCGGTGCGAACCATCAGGTGCTTGCTATGCAGAAGGAAATCAAGGAAAACGTTGCTAATTGGGACAACGACGACGAGGTTGCCGCGTACCTGGCAAAAATCGTGAACAAGGAAGCGTACGATCACAGCGGCTTGGTGTATGGCATGGGCCATGCGGTGTACACGCTGTCTGACCCGCGTGCGGTTATCTGCAAGCGCTTTGCGGAGAAGCTGGCCGTAGGCACCAAATTCGAGGCTGAGTTCCGCTTGCTGGAAAAGATTGAGCGCCTGGCGCCTGAGGTCATCCTGAACGAAAAGGGCACGCGCAAGGATATGTGCGCTAACGTGGATATGTATTCCGGCTTCGTGTATTCGATGCTGGGTATTCCCGAGGATTTGTTCACTCCGCTGTTTGCATGCGCTCGCATGTCTGGTTGGGCGGCTCATCGTTTTGAGGAAATCGTGTCGGGCAAGCGCATTATCCGTCCGGCTTATAAATCTATCTACAGCAAGAAGCGCGCTTATACGCCCATGGAAGAACGTTAAGCCTTCTGCAGTAGAAACGCTATGGAAAGCGCCCGGAACTATTCCGGGCGCTTTTGCATGGTTTTAGAACGAGTAAGTAGACGTTTGGTGGTAGGACTACATAAAATCGAAACGGTTATGTATGATTATGGACTCGGTTCAAAAAGCTCTTTGCGAGAGAGATAGGACAAACGTGAACGCGGGGACGGAGGGGTGTTCACGTTTGCGCTTTGGGATGAGCAGGGTTCATCGTGAACACCACCTCCGTCCCCGCGTTCACAATGAATCGCCGGAATTCCACCTCATCGGTTCGAATCGCCCGAACGTTGCCTGAAATGAAAAACGCCCGGAAGTCCGGACGTTGAAATTCTGGCGGAGGAAGTAGGATTCGAACCCACGGAACCTTGCGGCTCAACAGTTTTCAAGACTGCCGCCTTCAACCACTCGGCCATTCCTCCGTAATGTTGGTAGGATACCATATAATGCAACGTATGAATGACGAAGAATACATGCATATGGCGCTTGAGGAAGCGCACAGGGCTGCCAGCATGGGCGAAGTGCCCATTGGCGCAGTTGTGGTGTACCAGCCTATCGACAAAGGAACCAGGCGTCCGCTTGCCGAGCCTCGTGTGATTGCGCGTGCCTGCAATGTTCGCGAAACGCAGCAAGACCCAGCTGGCCACGCGGAGTTTGTTGCCATGAAGCAGGCGGCAAAAGAGCTTGGCGTGTGGCGTTTGACGGGCTGCACGGTGTACGTAACGCTTGAACCGTGCATCATGTGCGCGGGGCTTATGCACCAAGCGCGCATCGATAGGTGCGTATACGGAGCGCCCGACGACAAGGCTGGGGCGTTAGGCACGCTGTACTCCGTGCACGAAGACAAGCGCTTAAACCACAACTTCAGCGTCACTCCGGGTGTTTTACGGGAAGAGTGCGCCAACATACTCAAGGATTTCTTCAAAGCTCGTAGGAAAAATAGAACGGAGCGTTAACGATGCAGCAGGATGAAAAACAAAATGTTTCACGTGAAACATTGTCGGGTTCGGTGGACATGCTTGATGTTGCGCGCGTAGCGCAAGACGTTGAATCGCGAGAATTCATGGGTATGGGGTCGTTGAAGCTGGTTGCGCCTGCGAAGGTGAATCTGTACCTAAACGTGAAAGGCAGGCGCGAAGACGGGTATCACGAAGTTTCCACCATCATGCATGCCCTTATGTTGCATGATGTACTGCGCATGAAAACCATCCCTGGAACCGGAGAGCCCGTGGTGCTGACCACGCGCAGTTTTGAGGGGTTGGATCCGCTTGACGTTGCGCCACAGGACAACATTGTGGTGAAGGCCATCCTGAAGCTGGCCGAGGCGTTTGGCAAAACGCTGGGCGAAGAGGAAGCCGTTCGCGTGCATTTGGAGAAGCACATTCCCGCGCAAGCCGGTCTTGGCGGTGGTTCGTCCGATGCGGCGGCTGCGCTGCTTGGAGCGACCATCCTTTGGGGCGAAAGCGTGCTAGACCCGCGTATTCAGGAGGTTGCCGCTCAGATTGGCGCAGACGTTTCGTTCTTTCTGAAAGGTGGATGCGCGTTTTACGACGGAATTGGCGAACACTTTGTACGCTCGCTGAAAATCAACAACGACTTTCTGGTGCTGGTGAAGCCCGAAGGTGGCGTATCCACTGCAGCATCGTATAAGCTGCTTGACGAGAACCCTCAGCCCATCTCCCCCGCTGATGCGGAAAAGGCGGAATCGGCGGAATACGCTATGAGCGTACCGTTGCTGAACAACATGGCTACAGCAAGCGAAACCCTGAACGAGGGTATTCGCCAAGTTCGCACATGGCTTCAGGAACAGCCCGGGGTAACGGGCGTGTTGATGGCCGGCAGCGGCGCGGCAGTGTTCGCGGTGTGCGATTCGTTCGCGTCGGCAGCGAATATCAGTGCCGGCGCTCAAGCGCAAGGCTGGTGGGCGCGCACCACAACGTTCGGCCCGTTCAAGGCAACAACCACTACCAATCGCTAGCGCAATAATGCTGGAAATGCGGGCTCCTACGTGCCTGCATTATGCATTGCATGTGCGAGCACGCTGCGGTGCATGTGCGAGCGGATGATACAATGGCGGCAACCTCTGAAAGGGGAAACCATGATAGTGATGGGCGTTATTATCGCGATAATCGCGGTGCTGGTTGTGGCTGTTATTGCGCTGTACAACAACCTTGTGAAGCTGCGCAACATGGTGGACAACGCATGGGCTCAGGTTGACGTGCAGTTGCAGCGCCGTTTGGACTTGATCCCCAATTTGGTTGAAACGGTCAAAGGGTATGCTCAGCATGAAAGCGAAACGCTTGAGGAAGTAGCGCACGCCCGTGCTGCGGTGGCCGGTGCAACAACGCCTGAGGGCCGCATGGGCGCGAACGGACGCTTAAATAGCGCGCTCAAGAACCTGTTCGCGGTGGCGGAGTCGTATCCCGAACTGAAAGCGAACGCGAACTTTCAGCAGCTGCAAGCACAACTTTCGGAAACCGAAGATAAAATCAGCTACATGCGCCAGAGCTTCAACGACATGGTGATGAAGTACAACACCGCCATCCAAACGTTCCCAGCGGTGTTGTTTGCGGGTGCTATGGGCTTCAAAGAGCGTCCGAGCTTTGCCGCGGATAATAATGCACAGGCGGCTCCGAAGGTGACGTTCTAGCATGGTTGCACGTCTCACAAGAATTATCCCGCTGCTGGTGCTGCTTGCCTTTGTGGCGGGCGTGGTGTACGTGGTGGCCGCATGGCGCTACTCCCCCGCTCGGGCAAAGGAAATCCTCATCAAAGCGTTCACCGCGCTAAATGGGGCGTTAACCGCATTCTTCGGGGTTGCTAGCCTGTATGCGCTTTCCGAGCACAACAACGATGTGCTTGATTTGACGCTGTCGTTTATGGTGACGGCTTTTGTGGCGCTGGCGATAACGCGCATATGCCGTGCGGTGTTTTTGAAACACAACCCGTCTTACCGCATGAAGCCCATGAAGGCGAAGAAGCTGCATCGCTGGCCTTGGCAGCGGTAGCACGGTTCGAATCCCCCTAAACCCGCTGGAAAAGAAAAGCCCCCGCGGTTGCGAGGGCTGTAGATTACGTGGCGG
>DJEE01000134.1:1257-3277 GCA_002431805.1 Eggerthellaceae bacterium UBA5906 | reverse complement strand
TACCAAGGCACCGGCATGGGCATGGCTATCGTGCACGCGTTGGTGGAGAAGATGGGCGGCTCCATTTCCGTGCAAAGCGAGCTGGGGCAGGGCAGCACGTTTGAGGTGGTGCTGCCGTTTACCATCGACCGAAACCCCGCAGCTCATGAACGTAAAGAACCCGACCCGGCGCAGTGCTCGATTGCGGGCATGCGGCTGTTGCTGGCGGAAGATAACGAATTGAATCGCGAGATTGCCGAAACGCTGCTTGAGGAGCGCGGCGCGCGCGTTACCTGCGCTTGCGACGGCAAAGAGGCGCTCGACACGTTCGTGAGCAAGCCCGCGGGCACGTTCGATGCCGTGCTCATGGACATCATGATGCCGCGAATGAACGGCTACGAGGCCTCGCGCGCCATTCGCCTTTCGGGCAAGCGCGACGCGGACACCATCGTCATCGTTGCTATGACGGCAAATGCGTTTGCGGAAGACGTGAAGGCTTCGAAAGAGGCGGGCATGAACGAGCATTTGGCCAAGCCCATTGATATGGACAAACTAGCCGTTACGCTTGTGCGCCTGGTGAAGTAGCCAAGCAGGACGTGTTTTTCTCCCACCGCGCGAGGCCTGGCATCGTTGAAGTGGTGAACAGCACTCGCTACAGCGGGTTGTGGGCTTTCTGTTTCTAAACTACCCCCATTTACCGGTCAATTTCGCCCGGCCTCGCACCTGTCGGCCAATACCGGGTGCGCAATGCTAAAGTGTCCAACTGTGCCCGACGGTTCGGGCGCGTTTTCTTCACGGCACCCCGTTGTGAGAAGACGGTTCCAAGTATTGCGAAAGGGGGAGGCAGCGTGGCACTGATCGGGTTTCTTATCCTGTTTCCGTTGCTCATTGCAGGCGTGTTGCTTGTTGCGCGCAACGAAATGGCGCGACGCGTCATCGTGTGCTCAGCGGCCGTCGTTATCGGCGTTGGCTCGATTTGGCTTGTCATGGCCAACTTAGGCACGCCGTGGCTGCAGATCGAATTCTCTTCGGGCATCGTAGATACGGTGTGCACCGTAGTGGGCGTGATCATTGCCGCCGTAATCTTGTATTTCGGCGTTACGTATAAAAACGTGCTTGCCATCGTGCTTGCCGTAGTGCAGGTGGCAGGTTCGCTTGTGTTCGAGTTCGTGTTCGCACATGGCGTGGAAGTGCCCTTTGGCCTGTACATCGACAGCCTTTCGCTGCTCATGGCGTTTATCATCGGTGTGGTCGGCAGCGGCATCTGTGTGTACGCGCTTGGCTACATGGAAGACTTCCAGGCGCATGAGCCCGCCGGCGCCAAAGACCGTCGTCCCACGTTTTTCGCGCTCATGTTCTTGTTCTTGTCGGCCATGTACGTCATCGTGTTTTCCAACAACCTTCTGTGGATGTTCACCGGTTGGGAAGTTACCACGGTGTGCTCGTTTTTGCTTATCGGCTACACGCGTACCGAAGAGGCCATCAACAACGCGTTTCGCCAGATCGTTATGAACTTAGCCGGCGGCATCGGCTTTTTGGTGGGCCTGTACGCCATCGTCGTCAACTTCCACACGCTGTCGTTGCTGGAGTTTTTGCAGGCTGGCACCATGGTTCCGGCGCTTGCGGCGTTTCCGGCGTGCGCGCTTGCGTTTGCCGGCATTACCAAAGCTGCGCAAATCCCGTTCCACACCTGGCTGTTGGGCGCGATGGTTGCGCCTACGCCCACCAGCGCGCTTCTGCACTCTTCCACCATGGTGAAAGCTGGCGTGTTTTTACTCATCAAGCTTGCTCCCATATTCGTGGTGTGCCCCGTGCCTGCGGTCATGACCATCTTGGTGGGCGGTCTTACGTTTATGTTGTGCAGCTTCATGGCCATCTCGCAGTCCAACGCTAAACGCGTGCTGGCGTATTCCACCATCGCCAACCTTGGCCTGATCGTGGCCTGCGCCGGCGTTGGCACGCCCGAGGCCATTTGGGCCGCAACGTTTTTGGTGCTGTTCCATGCGGTGGCAAAAAGCCTGCTGTTCCTTTGCGTCGGCAC
>DJEE01000134.1:0-1240 GCA_002431805.1 Eggerthellaceae bacterium UBA5906 | reverse complement strand
GCCGAGCACCACATCGGCAGCCGCAACATCGAGGACATGGACCTGTTGTTCGAGCGCATGCCGCGCCTGGCACGCTTTATGATGGCGGGCATCATGGTTATGTTCGTGGCGCCGTTTGGCATGCTTATCGCCAAGTGGGGCACGCTTGTGACGTTTGCCGATACGGGCAACGTGGCGCTCATCATCATCTTGGGCTTCGGCTCGGCTGCCACGTTTTTGTTCTGGGCGAAATGGCTTGGCAAGCTTTCCGGCATTGCCGCTCACCCGCTCAACGTGGAAACCACCGTGCACCGCAGCGAGTGGATTGCACTCATGGTGATGGCGGTGCTGTGCCTGCTGTGCTGCGCCGGGCTGCCTGTTATCAGCTGGTTCGTGGTTGACCCGTATGTTGCCAGCGTGTACGGCACGTACAGCCAGGCTGTAAGCGACGCGAACCTGTGGGTTGCCGCGCTGTTGTCCATCGTGGTGTTCGTGGTGCTGTTCGCGGGCTTGGGTTCAAAGCAGGTAAAGCAAGTTCCCGTGTACTTGTCGGGCGTCAGCTCGAATAACGCCAACCGCACGTTCGTCAACTCGCTTTCGGGCGAGTCTATGGCCACGGCGCGCAACTGGTACATGGAAGACGTGTTCGGCGAGGCGAAAATCACCCCCGTGGGAACCGTTGCCTGCACGCTTATCATCGTTGTCGCCCTTGTGGCCGCACTTATGTGCTCGTGCGCAATCTTGTAGGAAGGAAGTGGTCTCATGCATCTGATTCCCATCATCGTGGGCACCATCGCCTTCGCCGTGCTAGCCCCGGTTGTAGGGTGTTTGCTTGCCGGCCTTGACCGCAAAATCTCCGCTCGCATGCAGGGACGCGTCGGGCCGCCTATCTTGCAGCCGTATTACGACGTGCGCAAGCTGTTGGAAAAGGACCGCGCTGCGGTTAACAGCGTTGAGGGCACCTATATCACCTGCGCGCTGTTTTTCGCCATTGTGGCTGGTGGCATCTTCTTCGGCGGCGGCAACCTGCTGCTGTCTGTGTTCGTGCTTACGCTGTCAAGCTTGTTCTTCATCTTGGCAGCCTACTGCACGCGCAGCCCGTATTCCGAGGTAGGTGCTGCTCGCGAGGCGCTGCAGATCATGGCCGAAGAACCCATGAGCCTGTTCATCGCTGTGGCGTTTTTCCTGGCCACGGGGTCGTTTGACAGCGTGGCGGTGTTCTCACTCGATGCTCCCGCCATCGGCGCGGTATGGCTGGCGT
>DJEE01000177.1:2266-2510 GCA_002431805.1 Eggerthellaceae bacterium UBA5906 | reverse complement strand
TCTGGATATACGGGAAAATCTTGTCACCCGGCTCCAGAACGGCGGTGCCGTCGGCAATGGTGTTCGCATGCGGCAGCTTTACTACGTGGCCGGCTTCGATGGATGCCTTCATGCAGGCAGCGCCCGCGGGCTCAACGCCAATCACCTTGATATGCGGGTTCAGCAGTTTGGCCAGCGTGGAAACGCCCGTGGCCAGTCCGCCGCCTCCGATGGGGACCAAAATGTAGTCGACCAGCGGCAGCTC
>DJEE01000177.1:0-2218 GCA_002431805.1 Eggerthellaceae bacterium UBA5906 | reverse complement strand
CACGATTTCCATGGCGATAGTGCCCTGGCCCGTGGCAACCGCGGGATCGTTGAACGGATGGATGAAGGTGTAACCCTTCTCCTCGGCCAGTTGCATGGCGTATTCGCACGATTCATCGTACACGTCGCCGTGCAAAACGGCGGTGCCGCCGTAATGCTGCGTGCGCTCAACTTTGATCAGAGGGGTGGTGGTGGGCATGACGATGGTGGCCTTCGCGCCGTAGCGGCTTGCCGCAAAGGCGACGCCCTGGGCATGGTTGCCTGCCGAAGCGGTAATCAGGCCGCGCTCGCGCTCTTCATCGGTCAGCGTCGAGATTTTATAGTACGCGCCGCGCACCTTGTACGCGCCCGTGCGCTGCATGTTCTCGGGCTTGAAGAACACCTTGTTGCCGGTCAGGGCGCTGAAGTGGGTGCTCTCGATGAGCCCCGTCTTCTGCGTGACCTCCTGCACCTTGGCGGATGCTTCCTCAAATGCGTCGAGCGTGAGCATTTCGGTCATGTCGGTTACTTCCTTGCTAGTCATACTGCTTTAGCGTAATAAAGCAGTATACCCATTTGTCACTATATTGGAAGAATTCAAACTCGAAACCATGCGCGATACTCACATTGGCTTGCGAAACGTGCGTCTTGCGATGCGTAACACCTACATATATATGTAGTAGAGTTGGCGCATTGCACGTTTGTATAAGGAGGCTTCAATGAAGACTATCGCAACCACCAACGCTCCCGCCGCTGTAGGCCCTTATGCGCAGGGCAACATCGTGAACGGCCTGCTGTTCGCGTCGGGTCAGATTGCCCTCGTTCCCGAAACGGGCGAGATGGCGGGCGATACCATCGAAGCCCAAAGCCGTCAGGTCATGAAGAACGTCGGCGCGCTGCTCGAGGCTGCCGGCACCGATTTCGACCATGTGGTGAAAACCACCTGCTTCCTGGACGACATCAACGATTTCGCTGCGTTCAACGCCATCTATGCCGAATCGTTCGGTGAAACGCTTCCGGCCCGTTCGTGCGTCGCTGTCGACAAGCTGCCCAAGGGCGCTCTTGTCGAGGTCGAGGTCATCGCCGAGGTTGTGGAGTAACTGGTGGCTTCTGAAAACACCCCCCTGTTCAAAATCCACGATGCGACGGTGCGTCGCAAAGAGAAAATCATCCTGCATGTGGACGATTTCGAGCTTGCCGAAGGCGAGAATATTGCGCTGCTTGGACCCAACGGCGCAGGCAAGTCGACGTTCATCCAATTGCTTACGCGCGAAGTGCTGCCGCTGCATCGCGACGAGCCGCCTGTGGTGTTTCGCGGGCAAGCGCGTCCAGCTCTTACCGATATAAAGGCATGCTTCGGCGTGGTCAGCAACACGATGCACGACCAAGTGCGCGTCCACCTGCCAGCCCGCGACATTGTGTGCGGCGGCCTGTTCGGCACGTTGGGCATTCCACGCCATATTCATGCAACCGATGCCGACTTCAAAAAGGCCGAAGAAGAGCTCGACCGCTTGGGCATTGGACATTTGGCCGATCGCGACATTATGACCATGTCCACGGGGCAGGTGCGCCGCGTGCTTGTCGCGCGCGAGCTCATTCACGACCCGCAGGCTCTTATTTTCGATGAACCATGCACGGGCCTCGATCCCGAGGGCATGTATCAACTTCGTGGCGTTATGCGCCAGCTTGCCGCCGAGGGTCGTTCGGTCATTTTGGTTACGCATTATCCAGAAGACATCATCCCCGCCATCGATCGAGTGCTTCTTATTAAAGACGCGGCAATCTACGCCGATGGCAAAAAAGAAGATTTGCTTACGGGCGAACGCATGAGCAAGCTGTTTGGGGTTCCGTTGGCAGTAGAGCACAACCACGGTTGGTATTCCTTGCGCGAGAAGTTCGACAAAGAATGAAGCGAAAGCGGCAAACACGCTGGTGGTTGCCGCTTTTTTCTATTTCAAGCAAGAATGAATAGCACACTCTAATGCGTTAGAGTTGTTGTCATCGTGTGTGCGGAAGCGATTCTCGGCCGAAGCGTCTGGGAGGAGCGTATAATACCGAACTCGTCGCCGCGGAGGTCGCAACCGAAGCCGGCGGCGCGACCCGCCTCCCGCGGGCCGGCCGAGAAAAAAACTTTTCGAAAAAAGTTCTTGACACGGCCGGGAGCGCAAGGTAATATTCAATCTTGCGCCAAGCGGGAACGCGAGGCGAGACCGGGCGAAAGCCCAGGTCGGGAACCTTGA
>DJEE01000019.1 GCA_002431805.1 Eggerthellaceae bacterium UBA5906 | reverse complement strand
TGTTTGCTGAGACGCGCGCAGCTTTCTTCGAGCGCATCGGCGGCAGGCGCGGCGGCTTCGGCAGCGGGGGTTGCTGCGGATGCGGCGGGCGTGGTGGATTCGCTTGCGGCGGCGGACGCGCCTGCCGACGCGAATGCGGCGTCTGCGCCGGCCGCAGCGAGCGTCGGCGACACGGGGTTTGCGGATGCGACCAGCACCGATGTGCTCGCTGCGATGTCAGGCGCCGATGCCATCGGCGCGGGGGATGCGCTTGCCGATGGCGTGTGCTCGGTGCGCATAGCCGTTGCCGCATCGCTTGGGGCTGCGGTGGACCCGCTGGTGGCGTTCCGACCCGCTGCCGCATCTTCGCCATCAGATGCGATACCCCTGGCAGCGTTCTGCGCGGCGTCGCTCCCCTCGGCGGCCCCTATGTCGTCTTTCGCATCCTCTTCGCTGAGCTGCTCAAACGTGATCGCCGGGAGCACGGGATTGCTGGCGCTGGGGCGGCCAACGGCGGTAACCGACGCGATGGCATCGCTGAAGCTGAACGTGCGGAATCCGCACCACAAAAACGTGAAGAACACGAACACCATGGTTAGGGCGAACCCTGTTGCCATGAAGAAATCGGTTTGCACGAACGTGTTGGTGACGTGGCCCGACACGGCGCCGATAAGCGTGCCGATGCTGCTCATGGTTTGCATGACGCCCACCGAAACCAGGCAGCCGTACACGTTGCGCCTGCCCACTGCCATGATGACCGTCCACGCCAGCACTTCAAAGCACTGCTGCCCGAAGCGCAGCAGCGTGCCCGATGTGTTCGCGAACGTGCCGTTAAACGACAGCGGTGTGGTTAAAAAGCCTGCCATGACAATGAGCACCGATAGCGAAAACAGCGTATCTTCGCGCTTGTTTCCCCAGGTGAAAAGCAAGAACAGCAGCAGCACCACCAAAAGCGGCGTGTTCAGCAGCAGCGTAGGCGGCGCACCGGCCACCTCATTGAACGTAAGCGCGAAGCCCGAGGACGCCGAGAACAGCAGGATGCACACGAATACGCCGTGGAACATGGGCAGAAACGCCGTGGGGTCGGCCAGTTTCAGGTCGTCCACCGAGTCGCCGGCGCTGGTGACATCGAGCACGCGGCTGGCCGGTTTCGCCGTCCACAGGGCAACGGCTATTTGGATGACGCCGATGACGATCATAGCGTTCAAGGTTGTGCCGAGCGCGGCTCTGAACAGGTCGAGCACGCTGAAAACGAACAAACCCAGCGCAATGGCAAAGCCAACTTGCTTGTTCGACTCAAGCTGCACCAGGCACAGCGCTAACAAACATATGGTAAGGGCGCGGCCAGCGGAGCGGGCGAAAATGCCCAAGGATATAAGCGTCATGCTGTTGACGGCAAGCCCACCGGCCACCAGCACCACGGCGGCCAGTGAGAACGTGCAGGCAAGCGTCACGGCGCTGCGGGCGTTCACCACTTGCGGCCTGCGATAGGCTACCAGCGTGATCGCGATAAACGTAGCGGTTATCACCAGCGTGGACGCTTCCCGGATCCAGCCCTCCGAGGAGGCAACAAGGGCGTACAGGTAACCGTTGGTGAGCGCACCTGCAACCTTCATGGCGGCGAACGCGAATGCGCATGCAAGCATGTTCGGCGTGAAAATCGACAGGATATTGTGTTCGGTTGTGCTGCGCATGAAACCCCTCCCCGGCCCCGGTTCTGCCTATTATAGCGTGCGCGTCCCGTCGATTGCCCCTCGCCCCTTGTTCGCCTGCTGTTGTGCATTAGTTTCACCCCAATGGGGTGGCGCGTGAGCAATTTACGCTTTTGACCTGGTGTTACGTTCGCCGCCAGTCGCATTTTCGCGCAAGGATGACCCAAGCGGGGTGGTGACCGCCGCCCTTGCCGCCGCGTAGCATGCTTACCAGCGTATTGCTGAGCGCCCGATCCGATTCGAACCCAATCGAGCAAAACCGTACGCAAAACCTTTTGGAGGGAAAGATGAACGAACAGACTCATGGGCTGAGCCGCCGCAGCTTCTTAACCGGTGCCGCCGGCATGGGCGCCCTGGCCGCGCTGGGCCTTACCGGTTGCGCCGCGCCGAAGAACGCCGCCGAGCGTGCTGCTGACGTGGCCGCCATTAAGAACGGCAACGCTTCTGCGTCCGCTGCCGGCGTGGATTGGCTGGGCACTGCGCCCGAGATTGCTTCCGGCGACATCAAGGAAACCGTTGACACCGACGTGCTGGTTGTTGGCGCGGGTATGTCCGGCATCATGGCCGGTGCCACGCTGGCCGAGCTGGGCGCGAACTTCGTGATCGTTGACAAGGGCGCCGAGGCCGCTGCAACTCACTACGACATGGGCGCCATCCACTCCCGTTGGCAGAAGGAGCAGAACCTCGACTTTGACGAGAACCGCTGGATCAACGAGCACGCGCGCTACGCGTCGTTCAAAAACGACCAGTCCGTGCTGCGCACCTGGATTGAGAACTCCGGTTCTACCATCGAGTGGATTGCCGACACGTACACGAAGCATTTTGGCCAGGAGTCCGTGGTTGAGGTTGACACCGAGAACGACAACGCCGGTGGCACCAGCTACTTCATCCCGCCCGAGTGCCATCACGTGTCCAACCCCGGTTTTGTGAACGATCGCGGCCAGACCGAGCACGTCAAGGCCATGACGAAGGTTATCCAAGACGACGGCGGCGATGTTCTGTACAGCCATGACCTGGTGAAACTGGTGCAGGATGGCGACGGTGCCGTGACGGGCGCAATCTTTAAGGTTGACAACGGCTACAAGCAGATCAATGCGAAGAAGGGCGTTATCCTGGCGTGCGGCGGCTATGCGGCCAACGCCGAGATGCTTTCTGCTCGCGACCCCGAGGCCGTGCGCTGCATCACTTCGCTGAACTACAACACGAACAACACCGGCGCGGGCATCAAGGCCGCCCTGTGGGCCGGCGCGGACATGGACGGCGTGGGCTCCACCATGGTGTTCGACCGCGGCATCGTCAAGCCCGGCCAGGACGCCGGTATGGACGAGTCGGGCAACTGGGCCACGAACGGCCAGTTCAACCTGGGTTCTCAGCCGTTCTTGAAGGTGGACCGCAACGGCGAGCGCATTGCCAACGAGTCTTCGAACTACGACGCCATCCCGTTTGCCAGCGCGTCGCATCCCGGCGGCGTGTGGTGCCAGGTGTTCGACGTGAACGCCCCGGCCGACGTGCAGATTTTCAAGACGCAGGGCTGCTCGGCCACCACGTGGAAGCGCACGCTGAAGGGCAAGACCGTTGATGAGGCGTACCAGAAGCAGCTTGACGGCGGCCTCATGATGAAGGCCGACACGCTTGAGGAGCTGGCCGACAAGCTGGGCTTCGAGGGCGATGCCAAGACGCAGTTCCTGAAGACCGTGGAGAACTACAACGCCATGTACGACGCCGGCGCCGACACGCAGTTCGGCAAGGAAGCCTACCGCCTGTCCGCTATCCGCCAGGCTCCGTTCTACGGTGCATGGTACGGCGGCGCGCTGCTGACCACCATCGACGGCGTGCGCATCAACAAGCATTGCCAGGTCATCGACAAAGATCGCAAGCCCATCAAGGGCCTGTACGCCGTGGGCACCTGCTCGGGCAGCTACTATGCGGGCAACTACCCGGTGTACCTGGTGGGCAACTGCCTGGGCCGCCAGGTGACGTTCGGCCGCTACGCCGCACGCCACGCCGCTGGCGACATCGCGTAAAGGCTTGCGGTTGCGGTAGCTTTTCGGCCTGCACATGCGGGCTTGCAAGCGGGGCAGACGCCAAAGCGTCTGTCCCGCTTTTTGCGTTACCGGGGGGGAGTTGGGCTGCGTAGAAGGGGCGGGATGCGCGACGGGAATCGGGCGTCACGCCCGCGCCGCGAGCGCTGGGACGCCAAAACGCGATACGTTTGGATTTTAACGGCTTCCTGCGGAGTAGCGCGTTTTCGCGCGAAGCTGTGACCTGGGGAAATGTAAATGCATACCGGTGCCGTACTTGCGTGGTTCCGGTTAAAATCCAAACGTATCGCA
>DJEE01000060.1 GCA_002431805.1 Eggerthellaceae bacterium UBA5906 | reverse complement strand
GTGGGATATGCCGTATCCTCGGGCACCGCATCTGCCTCGGCAAGCATGTCAGCCGTTCCGTTTAAGAACCCGAGCTGATCAAGCCCGCCGATAATGGGGTTGGAACCGTCCCCGCCGTAAGCCAGCGACCAACCGACCAGCGTCCATGTGATGGCCACGATGCCGATGGCGGAAAACACCATCACCATTGTGTTCACCACATTTTTACGACGCGATAGGCCACCGTAGAAAAACGCCAAGCCCGGCGTCATCAGCAGGACCAGCATGGCACATACCAGCATGAACGCCGTTGAACCAGTGTCGTACATCTTGCTACCTCCTTAATTTCCCGATACCCAACACGTGAGCACCTGTTGTTTGACGCTTGTTATGGTGCCACCTAATGACCTGGCCTTTTGCGTGATGTGCCATTGTTAACGCTCTGGGAAACGCTTTGTAACGCGCGCGAGACGTGGGTGTTACAATGTGGAAACAAGACGGTTTGGTCGAAAGGAATTTGCTCATGGATGTGCGCTTCGTTGCCGTAAAAACGGCCGAGGACCAAGAAAAGCTTGCGAAGCTGGCCGACGAGATTTGGCATGAATACTGGCCTGCGCTTATTGGCGCCGCGCAAACCGATTACATGGTGGAGCAGTTCCAAAGCCTGAAAGCCATCAAGCGTGATATGGCTGAAAACGCCTATGAATACTGGTTTGTGGTTGACGAAGCGGGCAAAACGGTGGGCTACACCGGTGGGCACGAAGAGCCGGAAACCAGCCGCTACTTTATTTCGAAGATTTACCTGCTAGCAGAAGAGCGCGGCAAGCATTACGCCTCGCAGATCATCGAGTTCTATGCAAGCTTGTGCCGAGAGCGCGACCTGCATTCCATGTACCTTACGGTGAACAAGCACAACGACTTAGGCGTTCGCTGCTACCTAGGCCGCGGGTTTGTGACCATCGAGTCTGTGGAAACCGACATTGGCAAAGGTTTTGTTATGGACGATTACGTGATGGAGAAGGAAGCGTAAAGCACAATGGCCCGGCGATGCCGAGCCATTGTTTTTCGTTGCCTTAGTTTGTTTGTTACAGCGTTGCGTAGCGAGCTTTCACGCTAGCCGCAATGCCTTCGGCGTCTAAACCTTGGTCGCGAAGCAGCTGGCTTACCCCGCCCTGCGTAACGAACGCATCGGCAATGCCAAGGTTCAAAGCGGGCGTGTGCAAGCCCATGCGGGCCATCTCACCCAGCACGCCTTCGCCAACGCCGCCGGCGATAACGCCCTCTTCCACGGTTACCACAAGCTTCGTGTCCGCCGCATCGCGAATTGCGTCCACGTCAAGCGGCTTCACCCAGCGCATGTCCACCACGCGCACGGAAACACCCTGTTCAGCAAGCACATCTGCGGCTTTGCGCGCCTGCCCCACCATGCGGCCAAACGCCAAAATGGCAACGTCTTTGCCCTCGCGCACCACGCGTGCCCTGCCTTCCGGCAGCACCTCGGGCGCCTCAGGCAGCGGCGCACCTTCGGCCTCGCCGCGCGGATAGCGGATGGCAAACGGCCCGCCAAGTTCAAGTGCCGTATGCAGCGCGTGCACCAGTTCCGCCTCGTCGGAAGGGGCCAGCACGCGCATGTTCGGCACCATGCGGGCGTACACCAAGTCGAACACGCCGTGATGCGTGGGGCCGTCGGCGCCCACGATGCCCGCACGGTCGATGGCGAACACCACGTCAAGCTTCGGCAGCGCCACATTGATGATCATCTGGTCGATGGCGCGCTGCATAAACGTGGAGTATAGCGCCACCACGGGCTTCTTACCGTTTGCCGCCATGCCACCGGCAAAGCCCACCGCATGTTCCTCGCAAATGCCCGTGTCCACGAAGCGCTTCGGGAACTTCTCGGCAAACTCGTTTAGGCCCGTACCGCCCTTCATAGCGGCGGTAATGGCCACGATGTCCGGGTTTTTCTCGGCCTCTTTCACCAGCGCTTGCCCGAACACGTTCGTGTATTTCGGCGCAGAAGGTTTGTCCGATTTGATAACCTCGCCCGTTGCGATGTTATACGGCGCAATGCCGTGGAACTTTTCAGGGTTGCGCACAGCGGGCATGTAGCCTTGGCCCTTGCGCGTTACCACGTGCATAAGCACCGGGCCATCAGCAGCCAAAACGGCACGCATGGTTTCGCGCAGCTGCGCTATGTTATGCCCGTCGATAGGCGCTGTGCACACAATGCCAAGCTGCTCGAAAATCATGGAATGCGGAATTACGAACTGCTTGACCGATTCCTTCATGTTGCGACCAAGGCTGGTGATGGCCTTGCCCACCGGGCCCGAGCTTTCCAGATGCTCCTGCATGGTATCGCGCGCCTGGCGATACTGCGACGATGCGCGCATATAACCCAGGTGTTTCATAAGCGCGCCAACGTTATGCGAGATGGACATCTCGTTGTCGTTCAGGATGATGACCATGGGCGTTTGCGCCTGGCCGATGTTGTTAAGCGCTTCAAACGCCATACCACCCGACAAGGCCGCGTCGCCGATGATGGCCACAACCTTTTCGTCGGTGCCCTTCAAATCGCGCGCCTCGGCCAAGCCTAACGCCACGGAAAGCGAATCAGACGCGTGGCCGGAATAGTGCACATCGTAGGGGCTTTCGGACGGCTTCGGGAAACCGGACAAGCCGCCATACGTGCGCAACGTGGGGAATTCCTTCAAGCGCCCCGTGACCAGCTTGTGCGCATAGGCCTGGTGCCCCACATCGAACACGATTTTATCTTTCGGGCAGTCAAGCAAGCTGTGCAATGCCAGGATTATCTCCACGGCACCCAGCGACGAGGCAACGTGCCCGCCCGTCTTCGACGTAACCGACACGATTTCCTGGCGGATTTCGCTTGCAAGTATGGACAGCTCCTCGTTAGAGAGGAGCTTCAAGTCGGCAGGTGATGTGATTATGTCCAGAATGCGCTTATCGCTCATGCATGCGCCTCTCGCTCTTCATGTGGAACGCCTTCACCTGCGCCGGCCGTTTGCGCCGCAGGCTGTGCGCCTTGTGCATGCTGCCCTGCCCCTGCGGCAGCTTCCGTACCATCTTGCTGGGCATCCGCCTGCGCAAGCGCTTGCTCAGCGCGTTTGGCGTCAATGCCCTGTTCCAGCAAATCGCTAGCGCGAAGCCCCAAGCCAACCGCCTCTTCGTACAAAGAAAGCGCCTGGTCAAGGGGCAATACGTCATCGCTTACCGCATTGACTATCTCGTCAAGGCGGCCTTTAACCGATTCGAACGACTCGTAAGACTCGTACGCCACAAACGGCTCCTAGAACACGAGCGGCTGCGCCGGGTCGTCGCCTGCCGGAGCCTGCGCGGGAGCCTCAACGTCCTTGGCGATTTTGCCCAGAACGCCGTTCACAAAGCGAGGGGACTCGTCTTCGCCGCCGAAATCCTTTGCCAGCTCAACAGCCTCGTTGATGGCTACGCTAGTGGGAACGTCTTCCACAAACAGGATTTCATACGTGGCAATGCGCAGAATGGAGCGGTCCACAATAGGCATGCGCCCAAGCGACCAGTTCTCTGCCGCCGCCTTCAGGTTGCCGTCGATGGCAACGCGCTTGCTCTCAACGCCGCGCACCAAATCAAGCGCATAATCGGAAAGCGGGCCCTCTTCGGTGGGGTAATTGCCTTCCGCGACCACCTCAGAGGCGGACGTGCCCTTGATTTCAGCGGTGTACAGAACCTGCAGCGCCACGCGACGTGCCGTCGTGCGCTCGTGTCGTTTCATTGCCATGTGTGATAAGTCCCCTGTGCCTCTTCTTTATACCTAGTTGTTGAACTGGATGCCGTCGATGTACACGTCAACCGATCCAACCGTTACGCCAACCTGGCTTGCCACGGCGTCAGCAACAGACTGACGCACCGCAGCTGCCACGTCGGGCAGTACATGCCCATAGTATACGTCTATGCGAACGGATACCTGCAGCTTATCGTCATCGCCCGCGGCGATTTCGATGCCCGCCGTGGAGGGCTTGTTGCCAAGCGCCGCGCGAATGCCGCGATTTGCCGCCGACGCGCCGCCGACGCTTGCCACGCCGTCAACCTCGGCAACGGCAATGGAAACGATGGTTTCAACAACGCCCGGCGCAAGCGCCATACCGTCAATGTTCAAATCGCTCATAGCACATCTCCCATCTGGGTTTCGATGAAGTCCGTAGTGGCCTCGCCCGCGCAGAACACCTCGTTGTCAAGCACGCGGCGATGGAACGGCAGCGTGGTTTTGATGCCCTCGATAACGAACTCGTCGAGGGCGCGGCGACCGCGCGCCAAGCACTCTTCGCGATCTTGACCGGACACGATGACTTTAGCAACCATGGAGTCGTAGTACGGGCTGATCTTCGTGCCTGCGTGCACGTACGTCTCAACGCGCACGCCCGGGCCCGCGGGAGGCTCGAAACGCGTGATGGTGCCAGGGCACGGACGGAACCCGTGCTCGGGGTCTTCGGCGTTGATACGGAACTCCATAGCATGGCCAAACGGCGTGAACGGAGCACGGTTTGCGCAGCTCATAGGTTCACCGGAAGCAATACGCAGCTGCTCTTTGATGATGTCGGTGCCCGTGATTTGCTCGGAAACCGGGTGCTCAACCTGCACGCGCGTGTTCATTTCCATGAAGTAGAACTTGCCCGTGGTGTCCAGCAGAAACTCAATGGTACCGGCGTTGCGGTAGTCCACCGCGCGCACTGCCTTGATGGCGGCAACGCCCATGGCGCGGCGAAGCTCATCGGTAAGCGCCGGAGACGGGGCTTCCTCGATAAGCTTCTGATGGCGACGTTGCACGGAGCAGTCGCGCTCGCACAGGGCAACGTTGTTGCCGAAGTCGTCGGCGAGCACCTGCACCTCAACGTGACGCGGGCGCAGCACCAGCTTTTCCAGGTACACCTCGTCGTTGCCGAACGCCGCACCGGCCTCGGCGCGAGCGGCCTTGTAGTGAGATTCCAAATCTGCTGGGTCGTGCACTTCGCGCATGCCCTTGCCGCCACCGCCGGCCGTAGCCTTGATGAGCACCGGGTAGCCCACGCGCTCGGCAAACTGGCGAGCTTCCTCAACCGTGTCGATGCAGCCATCGGAGCCGGGAACGGTAGGAACGCCGCACGCCTTCATGGTCTCACGAGCAGAGGACTTGTCGCCCATGCGCTCGATGCACTCGGCCGAGGGGCCGATGAACACCAGGTCGTTATCCACGCAAGCGCGGGCGAAGTCGGCGTTTTCGGCTAAGAAGCCGTAGCCGGGGTGAATGGCCTCGGCGCCGGTGTTTTTCGCCGCCTCGATGATATTGGCCATAACCAGGTAGCTTTTCGTTGCCTGAGCAGGACCGATGCAAACTTTTTCATCGGCGTACTGCACCGGGTAGGTGTTCTCGTCCTCCGTGGAGTACACGGCGACGGTTTTCACCCCCAGCTCTTTGCAGGCGCGCATAACGCGCAGCGCCACTTCGCCACGATTAGCAATGAGTACTTTCTTGAACATGTTACTGCTCCGAGATGGGCGTGGTGGAATGGGGCTCGATGTAGAACAGCACGGTGCCGTACTCGACAGGGTCGCCATCCTTCACGCAAATTTCGCGCACGGTGCCCATTTCCTCGGCCGTGATTTCGTTCATAAGCTTCATGGCTTCGACGATGCACAGCGTTTGGTTGGCGGCAACCTCGTCGCCTACCTTCACAAACGCAGGCTCGCCCGGAGCGGGAGCCGCATAGAACGTGCCCACCATCGGCGCCTTCACGGCGTACCAGTTTGCAGGACGCTCGGGCTCGGCGGCAGCAGCAGGAGCTGCGGCAGGCGCGGGCGCGGCAGCGGCAGCCGGAGCAGCAGCAACGGCAGGAGCTGCGGCAGCCGGAGCAGCAGCAACGGCACCAGGCATACGCACGGCGATGCGCTGGCCGCCGTCCTCAACTACGATTTCGCCAACGCCGCTTTCCTCGGCAACGCGAACCAGTTCGCGAATCTGGTTGATATCCACGTAATCGTCCTCCTTGGTATTGCTCGACTCTTCCTGCATAAGGAAGTCGACTCTTTCGGATGCACGGTGTTTGCTTAAGAACGTGCGCGCCTCGTTGGGGAACAAGGCGTACATCAGCACGTCTTCCTCGCTTTGTGCCAAATCGCCAATTTCCTCGGCCACCTCGTCGTAGGTGGTGGTGACCAGGCTTGACGGCGACACGTCGTCGGGCAGCACCTGCGAATTGCCCGCAACCTTCTTCATGATTTCGGGGTCGATGCGGCCCGGCGCCTTGCCGTAGTAACCGCAGATGTAGTCCTTCATTTCCTTAGACACAACGCCCCAGCGCTTACCGGTAAGCACATTGAACACGGCCTGCGTGCCCACAATCTGCGACATAGGGGTAACCAGCGGCGGGTAGCCAACCTCGGCGCGTACGCGCGGGATTTCCTTCATAACCTCGGGCAGACGGTCGGAGGCGTTTTGCACTTCCAGCTGGCTCATAAGGTTGGACATCATGCCGCCGGGCACCTGGTGCGAGTACACCTGCATGTGGATGAGCGAAGACACGCCGCGCTTGTAGTGGCTGCGCTTGCGCACCTCTTCCCAGTACTCGGCGATTTCGAACAGCAGGTTCAAATCAAGGCCCGTGTCATAGCGGCTTTCCTGCAGCGCTGCCACCAGCATCTCAACGGCAGGCTGGGAATTGCCGAACGCCAGCGGCGCCGACGCGGTGTCGACGATGGAAACGCCCGCCTCAGCAGCCTTGATGTAGTTTGCCGGGGCCATGCCGCCAACGTAGTGGCAGTGCAGGTGCACCGGCAGGCCGATTTCGGCGTTAAGCGCCTTGACGATGCGCTCGGCACGGTACGGCGTCATAAGGCCGGCCATGTCCTTCACGCAAATGGAGTCGGCGCCCAGCTCTTTAAGCTGCTGCGCGTACTCAAGATAGCTGTCCAGCGTGTGAACGGGGGAAATGGTGTAAGAGATTGCGCCTTCGAAGTGGCCGCCGCACTCCTTTACCGCCTCGGCGGTATCTACAATGTTGCGGATGTCGTTCAAAGCGTCGAACACGCGGAACACGTGCACGCCGTTGCGCTTAGACGCCTTGATGAACCTGTTCACAATCTCGCGAGAATAATGCTTGTAGCCAACCAAATTCTGGCCGCGCGTCAACATGGACAACGGCGTATTCGGCGTTGCTGCGTTGATGGAACGCAGGCGGTCCCACGGATTCTCATCCAGGAAGCGCATGCATGAGTCGAACGTCGCGCCGCCCCACGCCTCGATTGCCCAGTAACCGACGCGGTCCATCTTCGGCAGAATCGGCAGCATGTCGCCGATGCTCATGCGCGTCGCCCAGAGGCTCTGCTGGCCATCACGGATGGTGGTATCCATGATCTGAAGCCTTGGCATGAACTCGCACCCCCTTCGTTATCAAGTGGTAAAAGACCGTACTAGATCGAAACCAGGATTATAGAAGAAGCTACAGCACATGCCGCGCACGGTAAGCGAATTCACGGGCAAGAAACAGAAAACCGCGCCCAGACGGCATAAAGAAAGGGCACCTGTGCGGATGCCCTTTGACCTGAAAGGTTGCTATGAGGGATTTTGGGATCCCATCGAAGTCAGCGAGGGCCGCTCTCGTGCCCCGAATTCACATGAAGCAAGCGGGTATAGGCCTTTAGGCCATGCCCGCGCAGCTGAATGCGAAGGCGGGGCACGAGAGCGGCCCGCAGCGTCGAGTAAATTCGTTTGCCGTTAGGCAAACGAAACCTTAAACTCGCTTAATTACGCGGCCGTCGCGGGTGTCAATCTGCAGCACGTCGCCGATTTCGACGAACGTGGGCACCTGCAGCTCAACGCCGGTTTCGAACGTTGCCGGCTTGGTGGTGTTGGTAGCGGTGTCGCCCTTGAAGCCAGGCTCGGTGTGCGTGCACTCAAGCTCCACGAACATCTGCGGCTCGATGCTGATGAGTTCGTCGCCAGCGTACAGCAGGCTTGCCTCGTCATTTTCCTTCAGCCACTTAGCGGTGTCGCCCACGGTTTCGGTGGGGATGCTCATTTGGTCGTAGGTGTTCGGGTCCATGAAGTAGTAATCGGAACCGTCGTTGTATAGGTACTGCATCTTGCGGGTTTCCAAACGCACGGTATCGAACTTCGTGCCGGCGTTGAACGTGTAGTCGACAACGCGGCCGGTTTTGATGTCGCGAAGCTTCGTGCGCACGAATGCGCCGCCCTTACCAGGCTTTACATGCTGAAACTCGACGATGGTGCACATCTTGTTGTTGTAGATGATGCACATGCCGTTTTTAAAGTCGGCGGTAGAGATTGCCACTGGTAGATCCTTTCAAACGCTCAGACGGCCTATGCCGCCCCTTTAGTTCAACCCTTAAAGTATAACCATGTCATGCGTAGATTGCGTGAAAACGTCGAATCCCGTTTCGGTTACCACGCCGAAATCTTCCAAACGCATGCCAAATTTGCCTTCCAGGTAGATACCCGGCTCAACCGTTACCACGTTGCCAGGGACAAGCGCCTTTTTGTTGCGCGGGGACAAAACCGGCTCTTCGTGGATGTCGATGCCAACGCCGTGCCCCAGGCCGTGGCCCATTTTGCCGGCAAACCCGCCTTGCGCCAGGATGTCCTCTGCCATCTGGTGCATTTCGGCGCCGGTAACACCGGGCTTGATGGCTGCCTCCACCTGCTCGTTTGCCTGGCGCAGCACGTCGTAGGCTTGGCGCATCTCATCATCGGGCTGGCCGATGAACACCGTGCGCGTCATGTCGGAGCAATAGCCATATGCGCGCGCACCGAAGTCCATAACCACGCACTGCCCCGCTTCCAAACGCGCTTGCCCCGGGATGGCATGCGGGCTTGCACCGTTGGCGCCACAGGCGACTATGGACGAAAACGCCAGGCCAGAGGCGCCGTGGCGCAGCATCCAGTCCTCAAGCTCAATTTGCACTTCGCGCTCGGTCATGCCTGGCTTCATGTACGTGATGATGTAGGAGAACGCGGCATCGGTGATAGCCTGCGCCGCCCTCATGCGCGCGACCTCAGCCGGTTCCTTCACCGCACGCAGATTGCGCACGAAGTCGCACGTCTCGGAAAGCTGCGGCGCGGCAGGAGCCTTAGCAAGCGCCCCTTCCAACGCGCGAAACGCCGCAAGCGTCATGGAATCCTCGATGCCAAGCACAATGCTGCCCGGATCGGGCGCACCGGCAGGCGCGTTAACGTGACGCGCCGTGAACACATCCGCCACCCACGCGCCGTGCCCTTTGCGCGCATCGTCCACGACGATAACGCCCTCGTCCGCAGCTGCCTTGCGGGCAGCACCGCTGTAGCGGGAGTCGGTATGCAGCACCGCGTCGTGCGGCGTTACCAAAAGCGCATGAACTTGCTCGTCGTCGAACACGTCGTCAAACGCCGTTAACCATTCGATGCTTGCGGTGTCGCGCACCAAAAACGTGCGGATGCCACTTTCCGCTGCAGCGTTGCGCAAGCGCTCCAACCGCCCTGTTGCCTGGGCTTTCATGCTGTTATTCGTCAATGTAATCACGACCTGCCACTATCACTTGACCGGGCTTGTAGCGCTGTTCGTAGCCTTCGCCCAAACGCTCGGTCACGCCTTCCAGCAAAATATCCAGCGCGTCGCAGTAGCCCGCGAACCCGCGTCCTTTCACCTGCGCCACGCATGCCGGTGCAATAACCGATTTATGACGGAACTTCTCGCGCGTAGACACATCGGAAATGTGCACCTCAACACACGGCGTGCTCACGCTGCCTAGGGCATCACGCAAGGCATACGAGTAGTGCGTGTGCGCGCCAGGGTTGTAAATGATGCCGTCGCACGTGCCGTGCGTAGCGTGAATCTTGTCGACCAAATCGCCTTCATGGTTGGACTGGAAGCATTCAACTTGGCAATCGTGCGCTGCGCCGTATTCGGTTACCTGGCGCTCCAGTTCTGCCAGCGTGTCGTTGCCGTACACCCCCGGCTCGCGGATGCCCAGCATATTCAGGTTCGGCCCGTTCATTAACAGGATTTTCTTCACGAAGCGGCTCCTTCCAAAAGCGAGAAGGCCGAGCATTCAGCCCGGCCTTGTTTGATAACGTTACGCGCTATTTCTGCGCGAAATAGGTTTCCAAATGCTGCAGGATGGTTGCGTCGTCCACGTCCATAAGCTCCCATTGTCCCAGGTCGCGCAGCAGCATGAAACGCACTTGACCGTGACGGGCCTTCTTGTCGCGCTTCATGGTGTCCAGCACGTCGGCCGGCGCTGCCTTCCAATCAAGCGCTGGCAGGCCAAGCTCATCAAGCAACTGGCCTTGCGCTTGCGCCAGCTCAGGCGACGTGCCCGCCAAGCTGCAGCCAAGCTGCGCCGCGAAGCGCATGCCTTCGGCAACCGCATGGCCATGGCTGTACGTGCCATATCCGGAAAGCTTTTCGATGGCGTGGGCCAACGTGTGGCCGTAGTTCAGGCATTCGCGCACACCGCGGCTTTCCGTTTTGTCTTGCGCCACCACATCAGCCTTGAACACCACGCAGCGAGCAATGGCCTGTGCAACCACATCTGCCTGACGCGCAGCCATGGCTGATGCGTTGTCGGAAAGCCAGAAAAAGAACTCGTCGCCGTCGATGAGCGCAGATTTCGCCACCTCGCCACAGCCGCAGGCCCATTCACGCGGCGGCAGCGTTGCCAGCACATCGGTGTCGGCGCACACGAACGCGGGCTGCTTGAAAGCGCCCACCAGGTTCTTGCCTGCATCAAGGTTGACACCGGTTTTGCCGCCCACGCTTGAATCGACCATGGAAAGCAGCGTGGTAGGCACCTGCACCACCTGCACGCCGCGCATATACGTTGCCGCAGCAAAGCCCGCCAAATCCCCCACGCAGCCGCCGCCAAGCGCAACCACCACGCAGTCGCGCTCAAGGGCAAGGGCAGCCATGGCTTCCCACACTTCGCCGAGCACAGCGATAGACTTTGCTTCCTCACCTGCGGGAACGCAAATGTCCGACACGCGAAAGCCCGCCTGCGCAAGCGATGCCTTCGCTTGGCTTACGTACAGCGGCCCAACGTTGGTGTCGGTGATTACCAGCACCTGTTCGGCATCGGCAAGCGCAGACACCTTTCGCATGGAGCTGCCCAGCTGAGCAAGCACCCCGGCGCCAATGCGCACGTTATACGTTTCCTCGCCGGGGATGTTCACCACTACTTTTGTCGCAGGCACAGCACGCCTTCTTTCTCAAGGATGTCTTGGATTTCCTGCGCTACCACGTTAATGGACTTGCCCACCGTGTCAATGGACACGCTTGCCACGTCTTCGTACATGGGCAGGCGGCCGGCGATGGTTTTGCGTGCCGTTTCCAAATCTTTGAACAGCGGGCGCGTGGACACGTCGCTGACGCGCTCAACTGCCTGCTCGGCCGTAACCTGCAGGTACACCACAAACCCGTTTTGCTTCAGGATTTCGCGATTCTCTTCGCGCAGCACGATGCCGCCGCCGCACGACACCAGCATGGGGCCTTTGTGGGCGAACTCGGACAGCGCCTCGGTTTCCATGTCGCGGAACGCCTGCTCGCCTTCCGATGCGAAAATCTGGTTGATTGCGCGGCGCTCACGACGCTCGATGTAAGCGTCAAGGTCGATGGTGGCCAGGCCGCACTGACGCGCCAGACGGCGCGAAGTGGACGTTTTGCCCGCAACCATGAAGCCAACGAAGAACACGTTGCGCGTAAGCTCGTACACCGGGCGGCTGGCCGGCTTTAGCTCGGGGCTGTTCACTACTGCCACAACCTCATCGGGCGTGGTAACGGACAGCGTATAGGCAACCGGGTTGCTCTCCGGCGTGATGGACTGGTTTTCCGTAGCCTTCGTTTCCATGGTCATTCCTTCCTGAAGCTTAGCGCGACATGGTGTTGAGTCGTTGTTTGTATGCCTTGATGGCGGCCTTGATATCGGCCATGTTGTCGGAGCCGAACTTGCGCATGTATGCGTCTGCCAGCGCAAACGCCACCTCGCCTTCCGCAACCACGGCGGCTGCGGGCACAGCGCACACATCGCTGCGTTCTTTAGACGCTTGGGCAACTTCCAGCGTGTCAAGGTTTACCGTTTGCAGCGGCTGCATAAGCGTGGGGATAGGCTTCATGGCAGCCGTGACCACCAGCGGCATACCCGTGGTCATGCCGCCTTCCAAGCCGCCGGCGTTGTTCGACGTGCGCGTGAAGTTGGCGTTTGCGCGGTCAAGCACAATGGGGTCGTGCACCTGCGAACCGGGACGGCGCGCGCACTCGAAGCCCATGCCGAATTCCACGCCTTTGATGGCAGGAATGCTGAACAGCGCCCCGCCGATGGTTGACGTCAGGCGCTCGGTGGGCACCGCGTAGTCGCCCACACCCGGCAGCAAACCGCGCACCACCACGCGGAACGTGCCGCCGAGGCTGTCTTTGTTTTTGATGGCGCGATCGATTTCGCGCTTCATGGCTTCGGTGGCTTCGGGGTCGGGGCAGCGCACCTCGCTTGTTTCGATGGCAAGCGGCGTGTACTGCGCCGCGTTCACGAACGGGTCGTCCTCGCGCATGGCGGCGGCACCAATGGACGTGACGTACGAGAAGATGTCCACGCCCAGGTCGGCCAGAAACTCGCGAGCGATGCCTGCAGCTGCCACGCGCGGCGCCGTTGTGCGCGCGCTTGAGCGCTCAAGAATGTTGCGGCAATCATCGGTGTTCGTTTTCAGGGCCCCCACCAAATCGGCGTGACCGGGGCGCGGCGTTACCTCGCGCACCAGGTCAAGCGGTGCTTCGCCGAACGGGGCCATACGGTCTGTCCAGTTTTCCCAATCGCGGTTGCGCACCAGCATGGCAACAGGACTTCCCATGGTGCGACCGAAACGAATGCCGGACAGCACCTGCACCGTATCTTTCTCGATTTTCTGGCGACCGCCGCGGCCATAGCCCGATTGACGGCGCGCCAGGTCGATGTTGATTTGCTCTTCGGACACCTTCAAGCCAGCGGGCACGCCCTCGACGATGGCAACAAGCCCTTGCCCGTGGCTTTCGCCTGCAGTGTAGTAACGCATGTTCTTTCCTTCGTGCGAAGCGCGCGGACGCATTTGCAAACGCCCACGCACGTAAGATTGATACGACTTTTACGCGCGCGGGCAGTCAAACCCCGCCGCGTCTGCCATGGTGTTGAACATTTCGGCATCGTTCATAGCAAGCGAAACGCCTTTGGCCTGTTCTAAGATGCGCGCAGTGGCAACGGCTTGCGCAACGAGCATGCCGCCGCCGTTATACGCTTTGCAGCCCACCGCCAGCGCATCCTCCACCAGCTTTGTTGTTCCTGCCGCATACACGGCGTCCATGACCACCTGACCGGCATGCAGCAAGCCCGTGTCAAACGGTGCCGGGTCGCCTTGCTTCATGCCCAACGGTGTGGCGTTGATGACCACATCGGCTTTTGCAAAGAAGTCCGCCGCACCTTGATACGAGCCGAAACGAAATGTTGCCATCTCATAGGCTTCGCGCAGGCTTCGGTGCCCGTTTTTGCCGGGCGCCTCGCCATCGGCCGTGCTCATAAGCAAGCCGAAGCGATCGATATACCCCTCAAGCACGCACCGCGCCCGCTGAGCATCGCGCGAAAGCAGCATCAGCGTGTTTGCCCCGGCAACAGCGCAGGCATGCATGATGGACAACGCCGTAGGGCCCGTACCGCAAATTGCAATTCGCTTATTTTCGAAGTTCAGCCCCGTAAGCTCCAAAAACCTTACGCAGCCGGCGCCGTCGGTGTTATACCCCGCCAAGCCTTCGCCTTCGCGCACCAGCACGTTTGCGCCCTGCGCCAAAACGGCGCTGGCGTCTTTGCGCGTGGCCGACTCATACGCAAGCGGTTTATAAGGGGTAGTGATGTTTATGGACAAGAATTGGCGTTTGCTCAAAAAATCACGGGCAGCATCCAGCTCCGCGTAATCGGCAAAATCGTAGGTCCATGCAAGACCGGCCTTACCATACACGGCGTTGTACATTACCGGCGATTTCGAATGCGCAACAGGATGCCCCAAGATATAGAGACGTTCGCCTTCGCTCTGCTCGGTCATGGAAATCCTTCCTGATTGTTCAAGAGCCTGCATATTAGCAGGGATTCCATCATACCAATGTCGCGCGCGCATCCGGCAATCAAATGCTCAGCGGTTTTATAACTTTGAGCAACTTGCTGCGTCTTCGCACGCACACGGCGTTTGCGCAGCGTTTTCAACCTGACTGCATGTTGGCTGAGACAACCCCTCGGGGCTAGCGTCCCCCAAAATGACGCGCTCAATCATGCGGACATACTGGGTGTGCTTAAGGTCTTGCTCCACCAGCGGTGCCAGCAGATACGCGGCGATGCCGGCGTTATGCGCGGCAAGCACGTCGGTGGACAGCTGATCGCCTATCATCACCGTTTCAGCGCGCTTGGCACCAAGCTTATGCATGGCAACGAACAGCGCCGCCGGAATGGGCTTCATGGCTTTGGCCACAATGGGCACGGACAACCTGTTTGCCAGCTGGTGAACGTTTGCATGCCAGTTGTTCGACACCAGGCAAAACTGGATGCCCGCATCGCGCGCCTGCGCCAGCCAAAGTCCCACGTCGCGCGGCACGTCGTGCGTTGCGCGGGAAAGAATGGTGTTGTCGATATCAAGCAACACGAAACGGAACCCGCAGTCAAGCAAGTCCCGTTTGATGTGTATATGCGATATGCGCGAGAAATACCGTTCCGGCTGCAAATACGACATGTGCTGCCTTACGAGAACGCGGCCTGGTGTTCGTCGTACGTTTCGCTGAACGTGTACTTATCGTTTTCGTAGTAGAAGAAGTAGTACTTGCCAAGCGCATCTTGATTCGGCGCGCACACGGCCTGCAGACATTCGATGGAAGGCGAGCAGATAGGCGTAGGCGGCAAGCCTTTGTTCGTGTACGTGCTGTACGGAGAATCGGCGTGAACCTCATCGGGCGTGGGATCGTGGCCGACTGCATAGGCCGTGGTGGCGTCGCTTTGCAAAAAGCCGTTGCTCGGCTCGCCCTGTGTGGTAAGGCGGTTGTAGAACACGGACGCAACCTGCGAGCGGATGCCCTCATCGCCCGTGGACTCCTTTTCCACAATGGATGCCAGGTTAACGGCCTGGTAGATGGACAGGCCCTGCGATTGCGGATACGACCAATCAAGGCCCGCCGTTTCCGTTTGGAACTGCTGCAACATCATGCGAATAAGGCTATCAGCGGTAGCGCCGGCCGAAACATCGTAGGTTTTGGGGAACAGAAAGCCCTCAAGGTTGTTGGTGCCCACAGATTGCAAGAAGCTGAAATCACCTGCATACACGCTTGCATCGGAAGCAGCTGCAGTGAAATCGTCGGCAGAAACGCGGCCATCGGTTGCCGATTCAACGGCCGAGGCAATCTCGCTTAAACGATATCCCTCGGGAATGGTCAGCGCATTCGTAGAAGGGCCCGACTGCAGCGTGGAAATAATGTCGTCCACCGACGTTCCGCCGGCAAACACGTATGTGCCAGGTTTCAAATTCGAGCCCACGCCCAGCTTGCTCACGCGATCAGTGAAGTCCTTCGAAGCGGAAACAAGCTTCGCGTCTACCAGCGACTTGCCGATATCGTTGGCACCTTCGCCGTCGTTTACCACAATGGTTGCCTGTTCGCCGTCGGAGAGCAGCTCAACCTTCGGGGATGCACAGCTTGCCACCGACGAGCCGATGAACCACAGCAACGCAAGGGCAATAAGCACGAGCACCACGGTAAACGCAATAGCCGGCACCTTGCTGTGCTTAGGCTGAATATAGCTGGTGTCATAGGTGCGGAACATGCGGTCGCCGCGCGCGTGTGCAGAGCGGGCCGCGTGATTCGGACGACGCGAGTACGTTACTTGCTTACGAAGGGGCATACGTATTACCTTTCGCTGGAATTGCGCGCATCAAGCCATGCCTGAAGAAACACGCTTGCTGCAATCATATCGATTTTGCCGCGCATGTCGCGTTCCGACATGCCGCTTTCACGCAAACTGCGCTTGGCCTCTTGGGAGCTTAAGCGCTCGTCAGTGAACTCCACCGGCAAACCAGCAGCCTTTGCGATGCTTTGGGCAACGCCTCGGATGCGCTGCGCCTGCGGGCCCTCCTCGCCTGCCAGCGTGTATGGAAGCCCCGAAAGCAGCAATTCCGGCTCCCAATCTTCCAGCACGCGTTTCCAGCTTTTCGCGTTCGAGAGCACTTCGTTTGCGGGAAGCACGCATACCGGCGACGCCACGCGCTCGCGCGGGTCGCTTACCGCCACGCCAATACGGGTTTGACCGATGTCTAATGCAAGAATTCTCATAGTAAACTCCACTTTACCAGAAGCGAACGGATAAACGATTGCAGTTCACAAGGTAGCCGCTTCGCGCACGTGCACAACAGCAAAAGGCCCGGAGAAAACTCCGGGCCCAGAAGGTATGTTGCAGTGCGCTGTGCCTTACGCTACCAGCACCCCAGCTGCATTACAGCAGCATCTTGCGAGCAGCCTCAAGCGCGTCGTCGATGCCTGCGGCGTTCTTGCCGCCGGCCTGAGCCATGGACGGCTTGCCGCCACCGCCGCCCTGCACGCAGGGGGCAATGGCTTTGATGACCGCGCCGGCATTAAAGCCAGCTGCAACGGCCTCAGGCGAACCAGCCGCCATAAGAATTGCCTTGCCGTCCTTTTCGCCGATGAGCACGCACGCGCCCGGCTTAGGCATACGTGCGGAAAGCACATCCCAGCCGTTGCGCAGTGCACCGGCATCGGCAATCTTCACGCGGGAAATCACAACCGGGTAACCAGCCGCCGAATCAACCGCAGCGCTTACCAGCTTCGTGATGTTGTCGTCGGAGACGATGCCCTTCGTCTGTTTTGCCTGCTTCTGGAACTCACGCAGCTGCTTCACATTTGCAGCCGTGCGCTCAGACACGTCGAACAGCGGCACGCGCAGCGTTTCGGCGGTTTCCTTTAGCTCGGCTTCCACCTTGTTAACATAATCAAGCGCGCCAAAGCTGGTTACCGCTTCAATGCGGCGCACGTTCGCGCCCACGCTGGTTTCGGACGTGATTTTCATCAGGCCGATTTCAGCGGTGTTGGAAACATGGCAGCCGCCGCACAGCTCGCGAGAGAACGTGCCGCACTCCACCACGCGCACCTGCTCGCCGTACTTTTCGCCGAACAGCGCCGTCACGCCGCTTTCGCGTGCGGCGTCAAGCGACGTCTCGTAGATGTTCGTAGGCGTAGCGGACATGATGAACTCGTTTGCCACGCGCTCAACTTCTGCCAGTTGCTCTGCGGAAACCGCCGCGAAATGCGTGAAGTCGAAGCGAAGACGGTCCGGCCCAACGTAGCTGCCAGCCTGAGACACATGCTCGCCAAGCACCTGGCGCAACGCCGCATGCAGGATGTGGGTAGCCGTGTGATTGCGCGTTACGCGGGCGCGGCGGGCGGCATCAACGCTAGCCGTAACGGACGCGCCTACGGCAAGCGTGCCCTCGAGCACGTTGGCCACGTGACACACCAGGCCCTTTTCGGGAGCCTTCGTGTCAACAACCTCAACGCGCGCACCATCGCACTCGATAACGCCCGTATCGCCCACTTCGCCGCCCATTTCAGCGTAGAAAGGAGTGACGTCGAGCACTACCTCGCCCTGCTCGCCTGCAGCCAGCGCGTCAACACGTGCGCCGTCTTTCACAAGCGCCTGCACGGTTGCCTGGGCGGAAAGGTTTTGATAGCCAACGAACTTCGTTGCGCCCAGTTCTTTGAGCAGGTCGGAATGCACGCCACCGTACGTGCTCCACGCAGCCTCGGCATCTTTCACGTTTGCGGCACGGGCGCGCTCGCGCTGCGCCTCCATGCAGCGCTCAAAACCTTCCATGTCAACGGTTACGCCGCGCTCTTCGCACAGCTCACGCGTGATGTCTACCGGGAAGCCGTAGGTGTCGTGCAGCGTGAATGCCTGCTCGCCGGAAAGAACCGTGCCGTCAAGCTGGTCGAGGGCGTCGGACAAAAACGCGCGGCCTTGGCGCAGGTTTGCGCCGAAACGCTCTTCCTCGGACAGGATGATGCCGCGGATAAGCTCGCGATTTTCCACGATTTCGGGATACACGTGGCCCATCAGCTTGACAACTTCGTCCACGTATTCGTTCAAAAACGGCTTGTCCAGGCCAAGCATATGGCCCTTCATAACGGCGCGACGCAGCAAGCGGCGCAGCACGTAGCCGCGGCCTTCGTTGGAAGGCAAGATGCCGTCGGCAATCATGAACGTAACCGAGCGGCTGTGGTCAGCGATGATGCGCAGGCACAGGTCGGCAGTTTCGTCTTTGCCGTATTCCACGCCCGCCAAGCGCTCGCCCACACCCACCAGGCTGCGCAGCACGTCGGTGTCATAGTTGTTCGTAACGCCCTGCATGATGGCGGCCATGCGCTCTAGGCCCATGCCGGTATCGATGTTCTTCGTTTGCAGCGGGGCGAGCGTGCCGTCTTCCTGGCCGTCGAACTGGGTGAACACGCAGTTCCAGTACTCAAGGTAACGGTCGCAATCGCAGCCGGGCTTGCAATCAGGCTTGCCGCAGCCAACGTCGGGACCCTGGTCGAAGTAGATCTCAGAGCACGGGCCGCACGGGCCGGTAGGACCGGCGCGCCAGAAGTTGTCTTCCTCGCCCAAACGGGAGATGTGGTCTTCGGAAACGCCCAAAGACTTCCAAATTTCGATGGTTTCGTCGTCGTCCTCGAACACGGTGAAGTACAGCTTTTCCTTAGGAAGACCCAAAACCTCCGTGGAGAACTCATACGCCCAGGAGCACATTTCCTTTTTGAAGTACTTGCCGAAGCTGAAGTTGCCCAGCATTTCAAAGAAGGAAAGGTGGCGCGCGTCGCCGATGTTGTCGATGTCGTTGGTGCGAACGCATTTTTGCACCGTCGTAGTGCCGATGTATTGCGAATCAAGCTCTTTTTGATGCAGGAAGTAGGGCTTGAACTGCACCATGCCCGCGCTGGTGAGCAAAAGCGACGGATCATCGGGAATAAGCGAGGAGGACGGCATGCGCTTGCAGCCTTTTTCCTCGAAGAACTTCAAGTACTTCTCGCGGATTTCCGC
>DJEE01000030.1:36891-37387 GCA_002431805.1 Eggerthellaceae bacterium UBA5906 | reverse complement strand
TAAAAATACAGCTCATGCCCGCCTGCAACGAGCTGTTGAGCAACGGCATTTTCAGTAAGCATGCCCGCATTGATGTTTGTATCGCCAAGAAGAACCTGTCTATATACCTCAGGCATAGCGTTACCCGCCGCTGAAAAAGCCATAGTCGACAGCAACCCCGTATCCGCCATATAGCATTTCACGGTAGAAGGGTCTTCACTTAAAGCGAGGCCCAACGAGGGATCAGTGCACGCCGAGCACACGTTCACCGTTGCCGCGTCATCAAGCCAAGCAAGCGCTTCGACGTAATCTCGTGATCTTGACCCTTCTTTTATCTGAGCATACACTAAACGCTTTTCATGCTTGGAAAGTTGACCGGGTATAGCATCGAAAATGGCCTTAATCCTTTTCGAAGAAAGACCCCCGTATTTTTCGATGTCATCGCGATACAGTTTCAGTATCGACCTTTTTGCCCGATCAGCATGCGCAAGATCGCGCCCGTCGGCATATGCCAAAA
>DJEE01000030.1:23595-36848 GCA_002431805.1 Eggerthellaceae bacterium UBA5906 | reverse complement strand
AGCCTGAGGCATACCCCCAACAAGAACGTATTCGTTCCACATCCTCATAGCTTTTCGATGAAGCGCGTCCGGCAGCTCTTTGCGATCAAGGAACGAACGTTTAACCACAGAAGCAAGCGAGGACTCGCCCATAGCCCAAAGGAACTCTTCGAAATCCATGGGGGCCATTTGAACAGACTCCTCTTCTGAAGGAATCAGGATGTCCTTGACGTTTTCCCTTAACGAAATAAGCGAGCCGGTTTCCAAATAATCGTAGCGCCCATCTGCCACAAGGTGCTTGATGAACTCGCGCGCCTGCGGAAATTGCTGAACCTCATCGAAAATGACAAGGGCGTTCCTGCGCTTAAGCGTTGCGCCAAATGTTGCCTGCAGATACAGGAAAAAACTGTCCAAATCCATACGCATGTCCAGAAAAGTTTGCTTAAACTCGTCGGTTACTCGAGTGAAGTCAACAAGCAAGTAAGACGCATACTCATTTTTTGCAAACTCTTCCGCTACGGTCGACTTACCTACGCGGCGTGCGCCCTCAATAAGCATGGCACTAGAACCATTGCTTTCCTGTTTCCAGCGAAGAAGCTTATCGTAGACTTTCCTCTTAAACATACGCATCACCGATAACCTGATATTTTACACCTTTTCAAGGTTTATAATACTCGAGTAAATACACCTTTTCAAGGTTTACGAAAACGCAGGCAACTATACCGTCCCGCAAGCATGCCTATCGCAGCCAAACAATCGCCCCCCCTGAATTTCCTTTGCAAAAATAACCAGCAAGGGTGCAGCATATTAGGATAAAGCCGTACCAGCGAAGCCCGGTGAAGTTAATGGCTGCGAGCGGAGCCAGTACATACGAATTTAGGGTCGGTTGCAACCGACCCTAACTATTTCTCCTGGCCTTCGTCCATTCGCTTATTTTCTTTCGCTCATATAGGTCGGCAATCATAAAAGCACCTCCGACCAGCTTGGCAAAACTTTACCTCTTGTCGCTACGCGCATGCGCACCCTGGCGCTTTGCCTTTAGACGCAAAGCGACAACGACGCATACCGCCACCACCGCAACGCCCAACACTACCCAAAGCCACACAAGCCCCGAGCCCTGCTGCGGGTCGGCGGTTTGTTGCGACGCGGTTTTGCCCGATGCTGCAGCCTGAGCCGATGCGGCATCTTGGCCCGATGCGCTGCCGCTTGCTTGAGTATCGGCGTTGACGGGTGCATCGTCGTCCACATAGGCCGTTCCCTCGTCTATGCCGGTGCTCGAAGAACCGCCTGCGGCACCATCAACATTTCCGGCACTGGCAGAACCTGCAGCGTTTGCCCCGCTAGCTCCGTTCGATGCGACAACCGCTCCGCTAGCGCCGCTACCGCCAGACTCGCCGCCGCCAACAGCAGTGCTGCCACCGTTGACGTTGCTGTTGTAATTCACCGTAATGCCAGCAGCAAATGCACCTTCTTCAACAGTGGTTACAGTGTCCGGAAGGTTTACCGTTTTGACGTTGTCGTTATTCGCGAACGCACCCTTCGCGATGGTGTTCACCGGGGTACCGGCAATGTTGGCGGGCACAGTTACCGAAGTATCTTTGCCAAAGTAGTTCGTAATCGAAATGGACCCGTCCTCGATGGTGTAGTTCAGCGCCCCTTCGGTGTAAACAGTAGCCGCGAACGCCGTAGCAGACATGGCGAACGCCATAAACACCGCTAGCAGTACTGGAATGAATTTCTTCATACATGTCCTTCGTATTTGCAAACAGGGGCGCAGCCCATACAGACCGCGCCCCTGTTTTGGCTAACGACAAAAACTATGGTGGGTTAATCAAAAGAGAGGTCGCCACCTTCAACCGGAGACGTTTTGACAACATCTTCGCTATCGCTCAAAACAACCTCCACCTCAGGCGTCTCGTAGGGCTTCATTTCCATAATTAGTTACCTCCATTGGTCAAACTATTGTAGCTTCCGAACAAAATCGCATTACTGTAGACGTGCTTCACCTTATTCGCGACGTCATCGTGCAAAATCATGTAAGCGCGGCCATAAATTACCCTATCCGCGTACTTCGTTGTGCCGTTCAGTACCGTCACACCAGTCAAATCAGTATTCGCCACTTTAAGAATCTGCGTTCCCGCCGGCCTAGCGCCATCGGAATCCAACTTCATGGCATCTAAGGCATCACTTTCACCATATCGGCTATCAGTACTCGCAAGGATGCCTTGCTCCACTACGGTATAGCCTTCGGGCACGGATCGCGTCGCCGTAAAGGAAACCGCGTACTTCTGGCCTTGCTGGCTAGCGCTGATTTCAGTGAGCGATATCACGGGGGTACGATCAACCTGCGTGCCCGCATCGACATACTCGGCCGTCAAAGCCAAGTCGCCACGAGGTGCAACTTTCAGGCTCTGCGTGTAGCCCCAGACGTCCTCACCGTTCTTCCAACACTTGAACGTTTTGCCGTCGATATCCTTCGCCGTCAGCTCGGTCATCTCGCCAACCGCAGTTGCGTCAGTCGCTGTCGCAGTGCCATCCGGATAGTTGACGGTCACGGTATAAGTATCGCCATCGGACTCGTACACCGGCTTCACAACGATGATGCCGGTTTCGGTGGTCGACATAGCCTCGCGAATCTGATCTTGGGTCATGGACCAGCGCAGGAACGTTGCACCCATCCTGATAGGCGGCTCAGGGAATTGAATATCCTCCGTGCTCGAATAGCTCTTCGAGCTGACGACCTGGTTAACATGCGACGAGAATACAACCATCGCCTGACCCGTTTCCTTCTCGGCGTAAACAGCCTTCAAAGAAGTCTCACTGCCCATAAGGAAGGAATAAGCCTTTTCGGTGGAGACAACCTTATCGGACTCGTTGACCCAGTACAGGAAGTTCTCAGAGCCTGCGAACTCCACCGTCACCTGTTCGCCAACGCCAACCTTTTCCAACAGGTAGGAACGCTGCGTCGCGCCGTCGTTAATCTTGAACTTAGAGGCGGCAACCTTAAGCGAGAACGCGCCACCTTCAACAGGCTTGTACACCGCTATCACGATGCAGTCACTCGTGGGATTAACGGTGCAGGTCATTTCTGTGCTGAGCGGAGTAGCGCTATCGGAATACGAATTAAGATACCAGCCCACAAACTCATAGCCGCTAACAGCCGATGCCGTAACCGTTGTTCCATGCGCATACGTAATATCGCTGCCGCCACCCGTTACGTTTGCAACGGGGCTTGCGCTTTCGGTCGTGCGCGACGTCACCTGAACGGTGTATTTGCCTTCTGCAACGCCATACGTGCCGTCACCGTTGTCGGAGGGAACGTAACCAGCAGCGCACCATTCCTTCTTCAGCTGCGTCTTGAATACGCCACCCGAAATAGCATAAGAGCCCTTGTCGAAAACCGTATCAATGGAGCCGTTATCGATTTTAACTAAAGACCCGTTGTTGCCGAACTTATCTACTGCACTGGATTTTTCCTCGCCGGATAGATACGCAATCTTAGTGTTTTCACCAGTAATCGTCAGCTGACCATGGACCACACCGTTAGTCGGCGTAGCCGAAGGAGCGGAATTCACGAATGCATAACCGATCGTAGAATTTTCCACCGTAACATACACATTGCCGCCAACCCACAAATCGTTTGCTGCATAGTAATTAGCTTCGCTCAGTTCGAGCGTGCCCGTGCTACCCGTCAATGTGGAATTGACAATAGTGGCATGAGACCCACCGCCAGAGATATGAATACCGCTGCCGTAGGCAGTACCGCCGCCGTTAGTTGCCGTTACGCCATCGAATACCGTCTCACCTGCGCCGCCCTCGTTGAGGAAGATCTTGGAAACACCATTACCGTCCAACGTAACATCCAGGAAGGTCAACGTTCCTTGCGCGGATGTGGTGCGATAGAACATACCCGCTTTACCGTTCGTACCTTCCAGCTTTTTGGTGGCTTTGATGGTATAGGTTCCCTGACCATCGATGGTAATGGCTTCGCTAATTGCAATCTGTTGGTCAAGATCGATATCGCTTAGCAACGTGATGGTCTTGCCACTTGCCGCAGCCGCAATAGCATCGGCAAGCGTTTCATACTTCGTGCTGCCAATCTGAGCGACGTAGCTGCCTTTCTTCACACCATAGGTACCATCGGCGTTTTTGGTGGGAATGAAGCCGTCGGCGCAATAGCCTTCAGAAATGCTCTTGTTGAAGGTACCGCCGGATACCGCAGTAGAACCAGCAGCAGCGTTTGTCACACGAACCGTCCACGCCACCCTGTTAGTGCAGAGATTCTTGAAACTGCCGCCGCTAATAGTTGTTACAGGAGCAACAGATCCGCTCTTGTCTGTATGGATAACCTGCGCCTGTCCATACCGTGCATTCTTATCAGCCTGAATAAACGTTCCACCTGTAATGGTCAACTCACCATAATTGAAAACAACGCCTGTAAAGCCCTTGCTCGAACCTTTTTCGAGCGTAAAGCTGCCGCCATTGATGTCCAATTTTGCGCTCGGTTCGTTCTTTACGGTATCTAAACCACCAGTATACGTACCGCTCTCGATAGTCAGCATGCCCCAGTTGTCAATCATGGAAGATCCGGTGTTGCCAGCCGTAGCAGTAACGTCTTCAAGCGTTAAGTTCGCATTGCTACCTTTTACAACCTCGATGTTGTAGTAGCTCTTACCGCCCATAACACTACCGTTTTTCACGATTGCAGTTGCGCCGTTAGTCACCGAAATCGTTGCCTTGCCAGCATTGGTGTTTGTGAGAGTCTTGCCGTCCAAGTCGAACGTGATGCTCTTATTGACAGTCACATCTTCAACTGCATCAGCCAGCAGCTTGATCGCCTGGCCATCGGTTGCCGCCGCAATAGCATCGGCCAAAGTCGCATAAGCCTTAATGGAATCGCCATCTGCATCAACGAGCTGCGCTACACCGTTTACAACCGCAAAGCCACCATCGGTACGATCAACACCCTTGCCTGCGGGCAGGTAAGAGGTGCCTTCACCTTCGGGGTTCTTCGAGTAGTCGTAGCAGTAAGAGCCTCCGTTAAGTTCAATGGCGGCAGATCCGTCTTTGAAGCTCGCATCAAGGCAGTTAATAACGTATTTCGCAAATTGGGGAGCAGCGCTCTTTATGGTAGCAGCCAAGTCGAAGGTACCGCCGTTGATGGTAAGGTTTCCACTTTGCACCTGAACGGCCGTTGTCGCACCCGTGAATGTGCCATTTTCAATAGTAAGCTTGCTGCCGTCAATCACGTTGATGCCATAGGAGTTGTTATAGCCCAGCTCGGCATCCATGGCGCCATCGCCCGTAATAACAACGTCAGCTTTGTTCGCCAGGGTCATAATTGCCGCTGTCCACTTATGGTCTGCGGCACAGGATTGTTGGCTGTAACCAATTTTATGACCTTGCAAATCGAGCGTAATCTTTTTGCCTGAAATCGTATACTGCGGGCAAAGACCCGAGCCTTCACCGACCGCATCGATGGTGATATCGCCAAGAAGAATTACCGTATCTCCATCAACTGCTGCATCAACGGCTTCTTGCAGCGTTTCGTACTGCATGCCGTTCACTTCGGCAACATAGGTTGTCTCTGCGGGCTGATTCTTGGAATCTTCTGTAGCTAGCCCACTTGCTGAATTCTCGCCTTCCGCCAAATACTTCAAAGAAGAGCTTGTTTCGCTTTGAACGCTCTCATTCAGCTGGCGGATAACCGGACCGCAATTGTTTGCCGTGTTGTCCGTTAGCGCAAATGCGGCATTGCCATAATTGCCCGAGGAAGCAATTTGGATAAGCGCGCGTGTGCCAACTTTGTTTTCGAGCGCCGTTCCAGCAATGTCAACATTTTTGAAAGTATTACCAGTTATGGTGACATTATCAACCGTGCCCGTGGAGCTCACCATGATACCACCGCCGCAGTTGGTAATGGTTGTTCCCGTTACGCTCACATTCGCGCCGCGGATATCCTTGATCGCGTAATTATTGTATACATTCGAGAACTGGCAGTTCTTAACCGTAGTAGCACCAACGGTATTGAAGCTGGTGAGCACCGTTTTATCGAAGGTGCAGCCTTCGAAGTTCACATCACCGGTGGTCATGAAATATAGCTGACCAGCGGGAGCCTGTTCTGCCGTGAAGCTGCCCTTCCAGCCGCTGTTCTCGCAAACGGTGAAATCGGCAGGAACATAGACGAAGTTAACGTTTTTAACCGTAACGTTATTGCTTTGCCCCTCGAACATCTGGAACTGCGCCAATTCGCTATTTACGCGCTTCGGGGTATTGCCTGTAGCTTTGACGTTATCAACCATGCAGGTATGACCTTCACGCGTATCGTAGCAGCCAGTCTCGGGCGACCATTTGACCGTAACGCCCTGCCCATCGTAGCTGTAATCAGAAGCGACAAGCGCCGTAATGAAATCATCCAACGTCATCGTGGTGGTCTTTTTGACCTCATATACCGTGGTCAGCGTGCCGTCTTCGAACTTTTGCTGAATCGATACCGGCTTGCCGCTGGTTTCCGTTACTTCGGCCGTTTCAACCTGAAACAGGTTAGATCCAGTAGTGGTGTCTTCGGAAAGGCCTTCAACTGTATTGTTTCCAGAAATCGTGACGTTATATTCCTGCGTTTTGTTCTTGATGTTCAAGAACGCCTTGTTCGCCTTGGTGGATTTAACCGTGCAATCCTTTACCTCAACCGAACGGGCGGAGCTATCGGCGTTGCCGCCTTCCACGTATACGTTCACACCTTTGCCGCTGATGTTGAATGTGCAGCCGTCGAAGGACATGCTCTTGGTGGAGTAATCCCATAAAGCGTAGTCGCCTTCGGGAGCATTGAACGTAGAGTCGATAAACTTAGCTGTGTTGTAGCCCCAATAGGCCGTTTTACCAACAAGCGTGCAGTTTTCAACAACTGTGTTGTTGATGCGGATAAAGCCGCGATAATCTGCGCCATCGGACTTCAACGTCATGTCCTTGAACGTAATGGTGTCGCAGCCATCGAAGCTGTAATCACCATTGCCTTCGCCGCCGGGGGTATTGGACAGATTACCGATTGTCCATACGGTGGCGTCACCCGCGCCGACAAACGTCAACGATTTTTTAGGCGAGGCGTTGCCGTACGTGGTGAATTTGCCTGCGCCAAGCGTGATGGTGGCGCCATCACTTGCGGCTGTAATCGCTTCCGCCAACGATGCGTATTCCACATCGCCAATCTTGGCGACATAAGTTGCCGCTTCGCCAGACTGTCCGTTGTTGGCTTCCCCGTCCGTCGCTTGCGTAGCGACCTCGCCAGCCTCCTCAGAGGCTACTCCTTCAGAACCCCCCCCGATGGGTTTTCGGCTTGAGGCTCTTCGGTTGTTGCGGCCGCGTTGCCCGTGCTGTTATCGGCCCAGGCCGATATGGGGGCGTTCAGCGACACAACCATGGTGGTGGCCACCAGCACCGATAGCGCTTTGTGGCCTAGCGTTGTCCTTGCCATCCCGTCACCTTCCCTTCTTGCTTCCCGACGCTCGGACGCAAAGCCTTCGCGGCGCTGCACCTTGGCGCCACGATGCGTGACCAGGTGCCCGCGGGCGCGTTGCCTGTTTCCCGATTCGGCGCAATTCGACGCAGCAGCACCTATAACTGGTTCCAGTGTACTGTCACCGCCCCGACACGGTCAACGAAAAAGAAGGCAATCTGAGTAAACATTTAGTTAAGCGGTTTACGCATGCCACCAGCGATTATGTTTCCGCATTAAACGCGCAAGCGCACAGCCAACCCCGGGGGACACCGCAGCTGTTACCGCGATGCCCAATGCTCCGCATGCTGCATTATTCGGCGCGGCGTGTCTTTACTCACCTTCGTGGCATCGTCCTTGTTGAGGCAAGCGTACGCATTCCCCACGTGAGACGGGGGTCGGGTACCGTCCCACCCGAGAGGGCTCAACCCAGCATTTTGCTGCTCAAGGCATCGGATGACGCATCGCCCATGCACGGCCCTCCCCTTTGAGAAAAACCAAACCGTTTAGCCAGTATTTTTCTATATTTATATGAACAAGGCGCCTGCTCAACTAACGCAGGCGCCTTGATGCGCTGCCTTGAACTAAAGCGAAAGCCCTAGGAGATCTCGCCCTTTGCAATGCGCGTGCCCAGCAGCATGCCCTCGGTCACGCAGAAGCCCAAGCTCATGCCGGCAAGCGGCGTGGCGTACTGCACGATGAAGCGGTTGCCGGAGTTGTTGCCAACAGAGAACAAACTGGGAATCGGGTTCATGTTGCTGTCCAGCACGTGACGATGGTCGTCGATGTCCAAACCGCAGGTCTGGCACAGGACAGGGTTCGTGCCGGTGGTCGGGCCCACAATCGCGTAGAACGGCGCGGTGTCGCACTTCGTGACGGCCAGGATGCGCGGGCCCTTCGCGAAGTCCTCGTCCTCGCCTACCGCGGCCATGGCCTGGTAGCGCTTGATTATCGCAAGAGCACCATCGGCCTTCGCTGCGTCCACCTGCTTCTGCAGTACGTCGTGCCAGCACCAGGTCGGTCAGATCGCGCTCCTTAAGCGGCGAATAGTAGTTGTTGCTCAGCCACTCCATGCCCTCGTTTACCTGCTCGCTCAGCGCGGGCTGGTGGCAAGACAGGCAGTTTGCGTCGGCCTGCTCGCGGTGCACCGAAGCCATCATGCCGCTGGCGTCGGATACGGTGTCGCCCCACTTGTCGGTAGCCTGCTCGTTTGCAGCAAGGTCGCAGGGGCCGAAGGGAGGCAGCACCAGCCCCGAATACAGCAAAAGCCGCAGCCCATAGCAAGCTGCGGCTTTTGCATAGCGGCAGAAACTGCACCGGCTGCGCGTCGGCAGGCCTTGCTAGCCTTGGCAGCCGTACAGGTTGCCCTCGCCGGTGTATTGCACCTCGCCGGTGCCGGCTACAATGCGGCCCACGCGATAGGTGGTTTCGCCCGCGGCGGCCAAGGCGGCCTCAACGTCTTCTGCGCGGGCCGGGTCCACAATCAAAATCATGCCCACGCCCATGTTGAACGTTTTCAGCGCCTCAGGCTCGGACAGTTCGGCGGCATCGCACACGTACTTCGCCACGGCCGGCACAGGCCACGTACCCAAGTCAACTTGCGCGTCCACACGACCGTTGAGCGCACGGTTGAGGTTCTCGGAAATGCCGCCGCCGGTGATGTGCGCCAGCGCACGCACCGCGCCCGGGCATGCCTTCAGCGTGGCCAGCACCTGCTTGACATAAATGCGCGTGGGCGTGAGCAGCGCGTCGGCCACGGACTGGCCGTCCAATTCGGCAACCGGGGCAAGCAGTTCTTCACGGCTTTTGCCCTCCACGCACACCTTGCGCGCCAGCGAATAGCCGTTGGAGTGCAAGCCCGAAGAAGCCAAACCGATGAGCACGTCGCCCTCCTGCACGCTTTCGGGGTCAAGCATCTTCGGCTTGTCCACAATGCCCACGGTAAAGCCGGACAGGTCGTAGTCGTCGGGGTCCATGACGCCGGGATGCTCGGCCATTTCCCCGCCAATGAGCGCGCAGCCCGCCTGGCGGCAGCCCTCGCCGATGCCAGCCACAACCTCGGCCACGTGTTCCTTACGCAGCTTGCCAATGGCAATGTAATCCAGGAAGAACAGCGGCTCGGCACCGCAGGCCAGGATGTCGTTGACGCACATGGCCACCAAATCGATGCCCACCGTACCGTGTTTGCCAGCCAGCTGGGCAACCTTGAGCTTCGTGCCCACGCCGTCGGTGCCCGACACCAGCAACGGCTCTTCCATGTCCTTGGCCGCCGCAATACTGAACAGGCCGCCAAAGCCGCCGATGTCGCCGACAACCTCAGGACGGTACGTAGAGTGCACCGTCTCCTTGATTGCGTCAACGGCGCGCGCGCCCTCGGCAGTGTCTACACCTGCTGCCTGATACGTAACTTCCTGCTTTGCCATTGGATTCTCCTGACGGTCGAAATGGGCGAAATCACACAAACGTTGCTTCCCGAAGCACGGGGCAAAACCCAGTTCGGAAGTCCGGGAAACCAACGCCGGACGGGGCGAAGCGCACCGCTTACCCCGATTTGCCGCCACCGCAATCGCGGGGCTATCGTGAACACGGGGACGGAGGTAGTGTTCACGACAAACCTCTCATAACGCATAGGAAAACGTGAACACACCTCCGTCCCCGTGTTCACGCAAACGCCAACGGCTTACACGCTCACCTGCGTGTTTTCGGCCTCTTTCGCTTCTTTCTCGTACGCGGCGGCAAAATCGGCCTTCGTCATGAAGCTGTTGCGCGCCGTGTAGGCGGGAATCTCCACCGGGTAATCGCCCGTGAAACACGCCTCGCAAAAGCCCGGCTCGCGCACGTCGGGCAGGCTGTCGCGCAAACCCTGCAAGCTGATGAAAGCCAGCGAGTCGGCGCCCATCCACTCGCACATTTCCGCGTTGCTCATGTTCGCCGCAATCAGCTGGTCGCGCGTGTCGGTGTCGATGCCGTAGAAGCACGGCCACAGCACCTCGGGGCTGACGATGCGCAGATGCACTTCGGTGGCGCCGGCGGCGCGCAGCATCTCGATGAGCTTCTTGGATGTGTTGCCGCGCACGATGGAGTCGTCGATAACCACCAGACGCTTGCCGCGGATAACCGACGGCAAGGGGTTGAGCTTCAGGCGAATGCCCAGCTGGCGCATAGCCTGCGTAGGCTGGATGAACGTGCGGCCCACGTAGCGGTTTTTCACGATGCCGTCCGAATACGGGATGCCGCTTTCAAACGCGAACCCCATGGCTGACGGGATGCCGCTGTCGGGCACGCCAAGCACCAAATCGGCCTCGGCCGGCGCCTCACGGGCCAAAATGCGGCCCATGTTGCGGCGCGCCTGGTACACCGACTGGCCGTCCATGATGGAGTCGGGGCGAGCAAAATACACGTACTCGAAGATGCAGCTAGCACGTTTACCTGCAGGAACGCCCTGCTCAGACGTAACGCCGTCCTTGGAGAAACGTACAATCTCGCCCGGCTTGACGTCGCGCACGTATTCGGCACCCACAATGTCCAAGCCGCACGTTTCGCTGGAAACCACCCAGCCACGACCCTCGGGCAACGCACCGATGCACAGCGGACGAATGCCGTTGGGGTCGCGGAACGCGTACAGGCAATCGGGGCTGGCCAGCACCATGGCATAAGCGCCTTCCAGGTGTTCCATGGCGTAGCGGATGCCCTCGCGCAAATGGTGCGTCTTCTGCGTGACGTTGCCGATGGCCTTCGCCGCCACCTCGGAGTCGGTGCCCGAACGCAGCTGAATGCCCTCGTCAATCAGACGCGCGCGCAAGCTGTTCGTGTTCACCAGCGTGCCGTTGTGCGCCAGCGCGATAAGCGTTTCATCGATGGCGGAGATGTGCGGCTGCGCCGCTTCCCACGATGCCGCGGCGCCGCTGGTAGAGTATCGCGCATGGCCCACGGCCACAAAGCCTTCGAGCGCCGCAAGACGCGCCTCGTCGAACACCTGCGTGACCAGGCCCAAGTCCTTCGAAACCATAATGGTTTCGCCATCGCCCACGGCAATGCCCGCCGACTCCTGCCCACGGTGTTGCAGCGCCTGCAAGCCGAAGCACGTCATACGCGCAACATCTTCGCCCGGAGCGAACACGCCGAACACGGCGCACTCCTCCTCCAAGCGATCGGGGCGCTGCCCTGGCAGAACGGAAGTGCTCATGCTGCTGTCTCCTTTGCCGCTTCGTTGACGGCGGCCACGTCCTCGGGGTTGACACTATTGCCCGCGCCAGCGGTGCTACCCGCCGTCGCAACGGTATCGCTTACATACGCGAACAGCACCCACCGGCCGTTGCTGGCCGAATTATCACAGGTGGCGAACGCAAACGTATGGTTCATATCCGCAGCCGAGGGTAAGCCCTCAACCGACACGACGGAGCGATCTACCTTGTCTTGCACGTACGCCTGCCGTTCGGACTCGCTTGCAAACGCCGTTTGCGCAAGCGGGTCGTCGGCGGCGCAGTGCACCAGGCTAAACGTTGTCAGGCGCCAATTAGCCTGCGGAGTGAAAATGTACACGGTGCGGTTAGCGTTGAACGTGTCGGCATCGGCAAAATCGGCGATAGGCGAGAACATAGAGCCGTCGTTCATGTGATGGCCGTACACCACGTTGTTCGCATCGGAAAAGTCCGCCGTGTTGGCCGCAGAAAGAAAAATGGCCCCGAACGAAACCGCCCAGTTCGTCTCGCCATAGAAATCGGTTTTAAGGTAATGCTCGTCGTCGCTGGTGTGCACGATGGGAAAATTGATGGTGGTGCCGGGAATGTAAATCCACCCCACGGTGTCGGGGTTAATGGCGCGCAAGGCGTCCCAATCAACGGTGAAGCTGGCAAGGTCTGCGGTTTGCAGCTGCGCGGCATCGGGCGGGTTGAAGCCCGTCTGCGCAAGCTGCTTGTTGTTTTGCTGACCGTGCCAATACCCGTAGCCGATAACGCCTAATGCCGCCACCGCAGCCACGAACACCACGATGGCCACCACGAACACCACACGCCACACGCCCCCGCCGCGCTTGGCAGATGCGGCCGAGCCGTACTTGTCGCGCGCATAGGCAGACGTTTGCGCCGCCGGGCGAAACGCGCCGGGCTGCGCCTGCGGGCCGTTATTCCAAGCGCTGCCGGCTGCGTTGTTCGCAGGTGCGCTCGTGTGCGCACGAGCATGAGCCCCGCGGCTTGAACTGGGATTATGCTGGTAGTTGGACATCTACGCCTTCCCCACACACCGCGCAGGCGCCTTGCCCTGCCGCGGCGTATTCGCTACTTTCCCCTTCATAATACGCAAAACGCCCCCAGTGCGGGGGCGCATCCTTGCGAAACCGTAAATCCACTATCTGAAATGTGTTGCAACGCGGCCAGCAGGCAGCTTATTTCTTCATCTCGTCAAGGAAGCCCTTCACGATAAAGCCCACGATGATGAGCACGATGATGGCAACGATGACCGGAACGGTCCAACCAGGAAGTACGCTCAGATCCATGATAATCCCCTTTTGTTCGATACGTTGTGTTAGCTGCGCGTGCGCAAACTCGATGCTACTTGAACTGCCATGGTACCGCTCAATCACGCGCCGTGCAAGCGTGCTTCAAGCGCGTCGTTGATAATTTCGAGCGCCTTGACGCGCGCGAAGCGCTTATCGTCGGATTCCAGCACAATCCAAGGCGCAAACGGCGTGGACGTGAGGCGGAACATGTCCTCGACCGCGCTTTTGTACTGCGGGTATTTGTCGCGATTGCGCCAGTCCTCGTCGGTGATCTTCCACTGCTTT
>DJEE01000030.1:16549-23536 GCA_002431805.1 Eggerthellaceae bacterium UBA5906 | reverse complement strand
GGGCCAGCTGCTCGTCGGGGCTAACGTCCACCCAGAACTTCAGCAGCACCGCGCCCCAGCGCACCAAGTCCTGCTCGAACTCGTTGATCTCATCGTAGGCGCGCGCCCATTCCGCCGATGACGCAAACCCTTCCACGCGCTCCACCAGCACGCGCCCGTACCAGCTGCGGTCGTAAATGCCCACATGTCCGGCCTTCGGCAGGCGCGTCCAGTACCGCCACAGATGCGGATGTAAAAGCTCGGGCTTTGTGGGTGCCGGGCTGGGGAAAATGGTGTATGCGCGCGCATCGAGCGCCTGCGCCACGCGCTTGATGGCGCCACCCTTGCCGGCCGCGTCCCAGCCTTCGAACATGAGCATCAGCGGCACACGCGCCTGGTACATTTCCATTTCCAGCTTGTTCAAGCGCTCCTGCTGGGCTTTCAGCTGCTTTTTGTACACGTCGGGTTCAAGCGCCAACGTGTGGTCCACCGCGTCAAGCGAGGGCAGCTTGCTGACAATGCGGAAGCGGCTTGCGCGAGGCGCGTGCGCGTGCTGCTCGGCCGCTTGGGCTGCCGATTGCTGCTCGATAGCCTGCTGCTGCTCGGGCGTGCGTCCCTCAATGGGCGCCTCGTCCAGGCCGCCTGCGCTGTTGGCCTGCGCTTTTGCCGCCGCGGCGGCCGCCGCAGGGTCGGGTTTGGCCTCAAGTGCGCCGCGCAGGGCGTCCACCAGCACCTCGGCGATGGCGATATTCGCACGGCGCTTGTCCTCGCCGTTGATCAGGTGCCACGGAGCGTATGAGAAATCGCTGCCTTCCAGCAGGTTGTCATACAGGCGGTACGCCTCCTCGTATTCGCCGATGGTGGCCATTTTGCCGTCGCTTACGCGCCAGGCCGTTGCCGGGTCGTTGCGCAGGCGCGTCAGGCGCTTCTTTTGCGCCTCTTTCGTCACGTGCACGAAAAACTTCACTACCACGTAGCCGTCGTCGGTAAGCTGCTTCTCGAAATCGGCGGCGCTTGAAAGCGCGCCGCGCAGGGCGTCGATGTGACGCTCCTCGGCGGCCTCGTGCACGGCGCGCGCCACGGCGGCCTTGGGGTTCTTCACTTTGCCGTGCTTGATTTTCACGTCGCCGAACTGGGAATACAGCATACGCTGCACCGAGGTGGTGTACCAACCGCGGTCGTAGAACGTGATGGTGCCGCGCATGCCCAGCGCGTTCCAGAATTGCTGCATCATGGGGTAGAAACCCGATACGCCCTGCTTGTTGCCCGCAAACGACGATGCTGCGTTAACGTCTAAATTTTCCGTGACGTACACGCTGGTGGCGCGCGCGTCTAGGTTGTACATAAGGTCTGAGATGCGGCTGCCCTTGCCGGCACCGTTCCACCCTTCGAACAGCACCACCAGGCCAACGCCCGCCGCACGCGCCTGCTGCTGCAGCACCACCAGCTGCTCGGTCAGCTTGTCGCGCCGCGCCTTGTATTCTTCTTTCGGAAGCGTTTCCTGCGAGAAATCAACCGTTTCCAGCATACGGGCCCTCCCCTTCGATACGCCCAGCCCACGCACCAGCAGGTCCAAGAGGCTCGCACGCCCCGGCCGGGTTTGCTGCACCAGCCGTGCTTGCCTGATCCAGCCGAGTTCTGCCTGCCCTCGCGTAAACCTGCACAAATACGTGGCATTCCTGTATATGTCCGCATTTCATCCTAGCACACCGCCAGGCGCCAGCCCGCACCGTACCATCTTGTAACGAAACGTTGACCATCCCTCGCAAGCCCCCGAACCGCCCCAAGCGCCAACGCCAATTCGCAAGACAACAATCCGCCCTTCCGTGCAATATCAAGCGCGGGTAAAATCTTGGTCACGAATCGCGCCGCTTGCGCCCGCGCGCGCCCCGCTGCGCGTGCAAGGCCTTATCATGAAGGCATACTGGTTACGCTGGCGCATTGCGCGCAGGCGGGCTTGGCCCGCGGGCGCAGCGCAGAGCAAAGCAAGCATAAGCTGGCGCGCAGGCGCCGCGGAAAGAAGAGGACCTGTGCCCACATACGGCGTTATCGACCTGGGGTCGAATTCCATTCGCATGGTCATCTTCGACGTGAAAGACGACCGCAAGCGCTCCTTCACGTCGAAGGACTTCAAAAGCATCGTCAACGACAAAGTTATGGCGGGCCTTGCCGCTTTCGTGGAAAACGGCGTGTTCACCACCGCCGGCATCGACCGCGCCGTAGGCGTGCTGAAAAGCCACCTCAAACACGCACGCTACTTTAACTGCAAACGTCTTGACGTGTTTGCAACCGCCGTGCTGCGCAACGCGGAAAACTGCGCAGCAGCCATTGCCGAAATCGAGGAGCGCACAGGGCTTGCCGTGCAGCTGCTCAGCGCGCACGATGAGGCCCACCTGGGGTTTGTGGGCGCGGCGGCAGGGGCGCCCATCGAGCGCGGCACCATCATCGACATAGGCGGCGGCTCCACGGAGCTCACGCGCGTCGCCGGCGGGCATGACTTCGACGACCGTAGCATCCCGCAGGGCTCGCTGTCGTCGTTCGCGCGCTACGTGAAGGCTATCATCCCCGCGCCGTACGAGATGGACGCCATCGCCTGCGCGTTCCGCGCGCAGCTCAAAGCGCTGCCCAACTTAGACGCATACCGCGCCGACATCCTGTACGGCGTTGGCGGCAGCGCGCGCGCCGCGGCCAAAGTGGTGCAGCAAGTGCGCGGATGCGAACTGCGGCCGCGCACCATCACGGCCGACGACGTTGCCAGCGTGCTTACCGCCGCACGCGAAAATCCCAACGCGTTTGCCCACGCGGCTCTCAAGGCCTCGGCTGAGCGCGTGCACACCGTCGTTCCCGGCTGCATCATCTTAGACACGCTGTTCAAACAGCTCGGCGCCACGCGCCTAGAAATCCGCAAGGGCGGCGTGCGCGAAGGCTACCTGATTGAGCGTATACTGGTATCACAGGGGCAATAAGGAGGGATTCACATGAAAACGGAAGACACCGAGAAAACCATCGGCAGCCCGAAAAGCTCGCCGTACATGCAAAACCGCGAGCTGTCGTGGCTGACCTTCGACGAACGCGTGCTTGACCAGGGCGCCGACGAAACGGTGCCGCTGCTTGAGCGTCTGAACTTCATCAGCATCTTCTGGTCGAACCTGCAAGAGTTCTTCATGGTGCGCGTGGGCAGCCTGACCGATTTGTCGCTGCTGAAAAAGCAGGTGCTCGACTCGAAAACGGGCATGACGCCCGCTGAGCAAATCACGGCTATCCACAGGCGCTGCCACGAGCTGTACCCCATCCAGGAGCAAACGTACGAACACGTGCGGACCAAGCTGGCCGAACACGGAGTGCGTCACCTGCGCCCGGCCGACCTTACGCCCGAGCAGCGCGCTTACCTGGCCGACTACACGGCAGCCAACGTCATGCCGTTTTTGTCGCCGCAAATCATCAACTCGCGCCACCCGTTCCCGCACCTGGAAAACGGGTCGCTGTACGTGATCGTGCGCCTGAACGAGGAAGTAGGCCCGAAGGCGAAAACGGGCAAGAAAAAAGCCAAAGCCAAAGACGGCAAAGACGCCAAGGCAAGCAAGGCCGAAAAGGCCGCAACCGCTGAAGCGGCTGAGAACCTGGGCGCCGAGGGCGTTACCGTGGGCATCCTACCCATGCCGCGCCAGTGCGCGCGCCTGATCAAGCTGCCCGGCGAAGGCTTCCAATTCATCCTGCTTGAACACGCTGTGGAAATGGTTGCCGAGCAGGTGTTCAGCATGTACACCGTCAAGCATACCAACGTTATCTGCGTCACGCGCAACGCCGACCTTGACGCCACGGAAGGCACCGACGAGTCCGACGAGGACTACCGCGAGCACATGAAGCGCATCCTCAAGCGCCGCGGCCGCCTAGCGCCCGTGCGTTTGGAATCGGAACGCCCGCTGTCAAGCGTGCTGCAAAAAATGCTGCTCAAGCGCCTGAATTTGAAGGCCGCCCAAACCTACGTCACGTCCGTGCCGCTTGACATGAGCTGGACGTGGGGCGTGGCGTCAAGCCTTCCCGAGAAAACGCGCGCCGCGCTGACGAACACGCCGTTTAGCCCGCAGTGGCCCAGCTGCCTTGACCGCAACCGCTCCATCATCGAGCAGGTAAGCGAGCGTGAGGTGCTGCTCAGCTACCCGTACGAGTCCATGGACGCGTTCGTGCAGCTTTTGCGCGAAGCCGCCACCGACCCCGCCGTCATCTCCATCAAGATCACGCTGTACCGCCTGGCGCGCCAGTCGCACTTAGCCGAAGCGCTTATCGCCGCCGCGGAAAACGGCAAGCAAGTCACGGCGCTGTTCGAGTTGCGCGCGCGCTTCGACGAGTCGAACAACATCGAGTGGTCGCAGCGCTTCGAGGAAGCCGGCTGCAACGTCATCTACGGTTTCCGCGATTACAAGGTGCACAGCAAAATCTGCTGCATCACGCGCCAAACCGAAAACGGCCTTGTGCACATCACGCAGCTAGGCACGGGCAACTACAACGAGAAAACGGCGAAGCTGTACACCGACTTAAGCTTCATCACCACCGACGACAACATCGGGCGCGACGCCACGGAGTTCTTCCGCAACATGCAGCTGGAAAACGCCTCCGACAACTACGACATCCTGTGGGTGGCGCCGCTGCAAATCAAGCCGAAGATCATCGAGGGCATCGACGAGCAGATTGAGCTGGCACGCCAAGGCCGCCCGTGCGGGCTGTTCTTCAAAACGAACAGCGTCACCGATAAGGAAATCATCGTGAAGATTGCCGAGGCAAGCCAGGCCGGCGTGCCGGTGACCATGCTGGTGCGCGGCATATCGTGCCTGGTCCCGGGCGTGGCGGGCTACACCGACAACGTGCGCGTGGTGTCCATTGTGGGCCGACTGCTTGAGCACAGCCGCATTTACGGCTTCGGCCCGCGCGAGGACGCGCGCATTTACCTGTCAAGCGCCGACTTGATGACGCGCAACATGGAAAAGCGCGTAGAGATTGCCTGGCCTATCTTGGACGACGCGCTTCGCCAGCAGGTGGTAAGCTACTTCGACACGTGCCTGCGCGACACGGCCAAGCTGCGCGAGCTTCTGCCCGATCGCAGTTACACGAAGCTTGGCGCACTTGCCGAGCCCGGCCAGCCACTGTTTGAGTCGCAGGATTACCTGATCAAGCTGGCGCAAAAGCGCCGCGCCGAAGCCGCCAAGGCCGAGGTGGAGCGCAGCACGTCGGCACGCTTCCGCCAAAGCGCCGAGCGTCAGGCCGAGCTGCGCGAGGCCGAAGCACGCGTAGAGGCCATTGCGAAGGCCGAGGCCGCCGCGGCAAAGGCGGTTGCAGAGGCAGAAGCCGCCAAGGCCGCCGCGCTTGAGGCCGAGGCCGCCGCGAAAGCCGCAGAAGCCGACGCCACCGCCCGCGTAGCCGCCGCAAACGCAACGGCACAAGTTGCCGACGAGCAGTTGAAGCCGACTGACAGCGCGAAAGCCAACGCTGCAAGCCAGCGCGTTTCCACAGGTGAGGGTACCCAGTCGGCAGCTAGGCCTGCCAGCACCGGCAAAGCAGCGGGCACCGGCGGCGCGCAAGCTGCACGCGCCGAAAAGCCTGCAAGCGCTCCCACGCCCGTGAAAGCCCAGGTTATCAACGAGCCTGCCCACGGCCCATCGCATACCGGCATCAGCAAGCGCCCCGCAAACGGCAAACCCCGCCTGCTCTCGCGCATCCTGGCAAAGCTCATCCGCTAGCGTGACAAAATACATCGCAAAAAGTTTGGGCCCCGCACTTGCGGGGCCCAATTTGCTGCAGTTATTTTGCGCTAGCTAAATCTCCCAGCATTTATCGTGGTCTTTGTTGGGTGTGCGCACGTTCACTTCCTGGTTCTTCAGGCTCACACGGCTGCCCTTCGGCACGCTGGAAATCACAAACGCGCTGCCGGCGATGATGGAGCCCTCGCCCACCACGGTCTCACCGCCAAGCACGCTGGCGTTGCTGTAAATGGTAACGTTATCCTCGATGGTAGGGTGACGTTTCACACCTGCGAGCGCTTGGCCCGCTCGCGTGGACAGTGCACCAAGCGTAACGCCCTGGTACACCTTCACGTGCGCGCCGATGTTCGTGGTCTCGCCGATGACCACGCCCGTTGCGTGGTCGATGAAGAAATACTCGTCAATCTCAGCGCCGGGGTTGATGTCCACGCCCGTGGCACCGTGCGCGTACTCGGACATGATGCGCGGGATCAACGGCACGTTTTGCACATACAACTCGTGGGCGATGCGATACACGAAAATGGCGAAAAAGCCCGGATAGCTGAAGATAATCTCTTCCTTGCTTTGCGCGGCGGGATCGCCGTCGAATGCGGCCTGCACATCGGTGAGCAGGATGCGCTGCACCTCGGGCAGGCGGCTGAAAAACGTTGAGCAGATTTCGTTCACACGCGCCTCAAGCTGGTCTTCCGACACGTCGCCGCGAAACAGCAGCGCCTCGCGCAGCTGGCGGCGCAGCGAGTCCTCGATGCGGATAAGCGATTCGCCGATGAAATATTCGGGGTTGGTGCCCGTGGGCGTTTCGTCGCCGAAGTAGCGCGGGAACATTACGCGGCGCAGGTCCATCACAATTTCCTCGATGGCCTGCTTATTCGGAAAATGCTTGTGCGGGTCGGTGAAGAAGATTTCCTCGCGTTCGCTGTAGTTCTTTGCGATGCCCGCGACAATACTGTTCAGTTGGTCTTTATCAAGCATGGTGCCTCGCCCTCTCGTCTGTGAGCGCCAATAGATTAAACCCATCTTACCACGATGTCACCCCGATTTAGTAGGTTATAGGACAGCCACCACACGCCCGCGGCAGACGGCGCAGTGAAAGCGGCACACACCAAGGCCCGCCCAAAAATCGCATACGTTTGGATTTTAATCGGGACTAAGCAGGTACAGCACACGAGAGAATTTACGTTTTCCCAGGTCATATCCTTGCATGAAAACGGGATACTTTGCAAAGCGCAATTAAAATCCAAACGTATGCGAT
>DJEE01000030.1:0-16416 GCA_002431805.1 Eggerthellaceae bacterium UBA5906 | reverse complement strand
CAGACCTTGCGTTTTGGTACTATTCCTATATTGCATATCTGTTTTATAGGCATTGTAACCGGGGGGGTTCTCATGCAGATTCAGCAGTTACGATATCTGCTGGTCACAGCCGAGTGCACATCGCTTCGGGCGGCGGCAAAACGACTGTTCGTGTCGCAGTCCACGCTTTCCGAAGCCATCAAAGATCTGGAAAAGGAAACCGCCACCACTATCTTCAAACGCGACAGCAAAGGCATCTACCTTACCGAGGAAGGCGCAGAGCTGCTTGGCTATGCGCGCCAGGTAGTCGAGCAGGTTGACTTCATGGTTAGCAAGTACAGCGGCAAGCGCGAACACGAGCTGCGCCTCACCGTGGCGTCACAGCATTACTCCCTAGTAGTTGAGGCGTTCGGGCGCTTCGTCGAAGCGCATGCCAACGAAAACTGCAACTTTTTCCTGAACGAAACCAGCACCGACCAGATAATCGACTCGGTACGTGCGCAGCGCAGCGAAATCGGCATCCTGTACCTCAGCGACTATAACGACCGCGTCATGAAACGCGCGTTCGACTCGGCCGGGCTTGCGTTCCAGCCGCTGTTCACCGCGCACCCCCACGTGTACGTGCGCAGCACAGACCCGCTTGCCGCGTGCGGTCAGGTAAGCCCTGAACAGCTTGTTGACCTGGTGCGATATGAGCACGAGCAAGGCTTGTTCAGCTCGTCATACTACAGCGAAGAACCGCTGAGCAACATCTCGTGCACGCGCCGCGCTCGCTTCAGCGACAACGGTTCGCTTTCACGCATGCTTGCGGCGCACGGCGGCTACACCATCGCCACCGGCGTGTACCCCAGCACGCCGGGGCTCACGTCGCTGCCCGTGAAAACCTCCGAGTATATGCAGGTGGGCTACATTTCCCGTGCAAACACCCCCGCAAGCAACCTGTGCAAAGCGTTCCTTGCGCAACTGGCAAGCGGAATCGCCGCATGCGGAAGCGCCATCGAGCCGTCTGACCACGTGCGCGAACTGCTCGCCGCCCCCGCAAACGGCTAGCCCGCGCGTTCGTGCGCACGCAAGTCCCTACCGTGCGGGTGCGCAGTTCACATGCGCCCGCACGCCCGCCAGCTCACCCAACCAAAACGCTACGCTCGCCAACCTCAACACCCCGCCAAACGCAAAAAAGCGCGCAGCACCAAAGGCGCTGCGCGCTTTGCCTTGCAAGCCGTAAAGCCTACCGTTACTCCTGCTCACCTTGTCGGTGCACACGCCTGTTGCGATAGCGCACCAGGCCTGCAAGCGCCTCTTGCAGGTTCTCGGGCGACTCAAGCGGTGTGATGCCCGCTGCGCTGAGCGCACGATGCGGGCGCGGCCCGATTTTCGCCGTAAGCACATAGTCCACATCGGGCAGCACCTTCACCACCTCGTCGAACCACCCATGGCACCCTTGCGCGTCAACGCGCTTTTCGGGTGCCGGGCGCCACTCAAGCGCTTCGTACGCACCGTCCTCGGCAACGTCTATCACCAAAAACCGCTGCGTTTGCCCGAAATGCAGGTCGATCAGCTGCCCATCACTTGTTGTTACCGCTGCGCGAAACCCCATGTCAATCACCTAAATCGTATACTCGGGCTGCAGGATGCGACGCAAAAACTGCCGCGTGCGCTCCTCTTTCGGGCACCCGAAAATCTCATCGGGCGTGCCCTGTTCAACAACCACGCCGCCTTCCATGAACACCACGTGCGTGCCCACTTCGCGCGCAAACGCCATCTCGTGCGTCACCACCACCATGGTGGTCCCCTGCGCTGCTAGGTCCTTCATAACCGAAAGCACCTCGCCCACCAACTCGGGGTCAAGTGCGCTGGTGGGCTCGTCGAACAGCACCACCTCGGGGTTGAGCGCCATGGCGCGCGCAATACCCACGCGCTGCTGCTGGCCGCCGGACAGCTGGTTGGGGTACGCGTCGGCGCGCGCGTCCATGCCCACCTTCGCCAGCTGTTCAAGCGCAATGCGACGTGCTTCGTCCTTCGGCACGTTTCGCCCAGTCACCAGCCCTTCCATCACGTTTCCCAACACCGTTTTGTTCTTGAACAGGTTGTAGTTTTGGAACACGAACGCGGTGCGCTGGCGCAGCTCGTGCACCTGCTTTTTCGTGGCCTTGTGAGCATCAAGCGAAAGCTCGTCAAGCTCGATGGTCCCCTGGTCGGCACGTTCAAGGAAGTTCACGCACCGCAGCAGCGTGGTTTTGCCCGAACCACTTGGCCCTAAGATCACCACCACGTCGCCCTGGTTGACGGAAATGCTCACGCCTTTCAGCACTTCAACGCCGTCGAACTGCTTGTGGATATTCTTCACGTTAAGCATGGTTTGCCTCCGCTTCGGCGCGCTTTGCACGCGCAGTGCCGCTTGCCTGGCCGCCTTGGACGCGGCCTGCCCTGCGCTCCGCCAGCTTGAACAGCTGTTCGGTTACCAGCACCAGCACCAGGTAGATAACGAATACGGCCAGATATGCATCGAAATAATCCGACGATGCCGCGCCCTGGATTTTCGCCAAGCCCGTGACATCGGAAATTGCCATCGAAAACGCCAGCGAGGTGGTTTTGATCAGCTCCGTGGTGCTGTTGGCCAGCACCGGCAGTGCCGACGTTAACGCCTGCGGAACGATGATGCGCACATACGCCTGCCCCACCGTAAGCCCGCAGCACTCCGCCGCTTCAAGCTGCCCGGAGTCCACGCCGTTGAGCGCCGCGCGGAACACTTCAGCTAAAATAGCCGTTTCACTCAGCGCGAACGCGGTGATGGCGTACGTGAGGTTGTTGATGTCCCAAATGTTGATAGGGGCGCCCGCCGCCTTGAACGCCGCGTCGATGGCCAGGGGCATGGCGTTGTAGATAAGGAAAATCTGCACGATGATGGGCGTGCCGCGCATAAACGACACGAACACGCGGGTAAGCTGGCTTGCCACCGGCGTGCGGCGCACGGCGAACACGGCCATGCAAAACCCCAGCGGCAATGCAATAAGCATGGGCACAATCACCAGAATCAGCGTGAGCGGAAGCCCACCGAGCGACCCGAGAAAGTCGCTTACGATTTCAGCACCGTCAATCATTGGCCGCTCACCTCCTGCGTTGCCTGCCTGATTTTCAGTACATCGGCCTTATACGGGGCCTGGCCGCCCGCGGCGCGACGGCCGCGGCGCGGTTTTGCCTTGTCAGCCGGTGCATACCCTTTGCCAACCTTCGTCTCAAGCTTCGCGAACAGCCAGTCGACGGCAATGCTGATAACCCAGAAAATCAACGCCAAAGCCAGGTAGACCTGCAGCACGTACGCCGAAAGCTCGCGCCCGTTGATCAGGTACGCGGCACCGGTCAAGTCGATGCAGCCAATCAGGTAGGTAAGCGCGCCTTCTTTCATCAAAAACTGCACGGTGTTGCCCAGGTTTGGAATCATCAGGTACACCAGCTGCGGCAAGATGATGCGGCGCAACGTTTGCAGCCGCGCCAGGCCAACGCACGCCGCCGCCTCGAACTGCCCCGCATCGATGCTCAGATACGCGCTGCGCGCCACTTCCGAAAGCGAACCGCCCAGGAAAAACGAGAAGCTGACCACCACGAAGTAAATAGGGTCGTAGCCCTCGATGTCCACGCCCGTAAGGCTGTACATAACCGGCGGCAAGCCGTAGTACACCAAAAACAGCATGATGATGGTGGGGCAGCAACGGCCAAGCGTGGTGACGAACTCGGCAATCCAGCGCAGCGGCGCCGGGCCGGCCAGCTTCATAACCAGCAGCAGCACGGCGAACAGCGAGCCGAACAAAAGCGACGCCACCACGTATTCCACCGTCACCGGCAGATACGCCAAAAGCTGGGGGATGTACCCTATGATGGTATGCTCCATGGCAAACCTCCTGCCAGCCCCGCCGCGCTACCTCTGGGTAAGGACGGATTCATCGGCCGGGTCGACCAGGACGCCCTCATCAAGGTAGTTGTAGGTTTGCGTGGAATCGCCCAAAAACGCGAAGTTGTTGATGCCGGAATACCACTTGCGCGAAAGCTCCTCAAGCTTGCCTTCAGCTTGCAGCTGCTTTACGGCCGCATCCCAATCGGCAGCGTAATCGTCATCACCGGGCGTGAGGAACGACCATGTTTTCGTGGCACCGATAACGATAAACGCCAGGTCATCGGCATACTTATGGTACGAACCATCATCGGCAACCACCAACTCGTTGTAATACTGCAGCGGAATGACATGCATGTCGTAGCGCCCTTGCGCCACCCAGTCGAACGCTTCCACAAACGCATTGGCATCATCGGTTGCCTGCAGGTCAATCTGCGCGCTAGGGTTGTTCTTGTTGTAGTCCTCAACCACGTAATAGTTGCCATCACCTGCGGTGATAGGTGCCAGCTTCAAACCTTTTGCCGCCGCATCCGCAAGCGAGCTGACGTCCGCATGTTCCTTTCGGACCAAAATACCCAGCAGTGTGGCGCCAACGGCCTCTTGCGGCAGCAGGTACTTTTCGGCACGTTCAGGCGTCCAGAACGAATTGGTAAGCCCCTGGTCGTACTTGCCGGAAGCCAGGCCGGCGAACACCGCGGTCTGGTCAACGCCTTCGAACTTAAACGTGTACTTGTCGCTGAGTTTCTCGGCAACCGCGTTCACCACGTCAACCTCGTAGCCTGCGGGTTTATTGCTGTCATCGTTGAACGACGTGGGCTTGCCGTTAAGCACATACGCCACGGTGATCTTCTTCTTAGCGTCCCCGAAGCCGCCACTCGAGGCCGACCCGCCAGCGCAGCCGAACAGGCCTGCAGTGGATAGCGAAAGCGCGGCGATGCCGGCGGCGGTTAGAAACGTGCGGCGCGTGATGCCGCCTGCGTTGATGTTGCTGTTCATGAGTATCTCCTAAGCACTTGATGCATTGTTCGTAAAAGTTAAATCAGTCGAAGCCGAACAGGGCGTTCGCACCCTACGCCGACCTCGCCGCACGGGATTCGGCGGCAAGTTGCTCGTCCCACGCCAGGCGCAGCGCGCGCAGCACGCTTCCACCCGCGCAGGCCTGCTTGAGCCCTTCGGCGGGAGCATCGGTGGCGTCGAATATGGCAACGCCGCGTTTGCCCAGCTGAAAGCGCGGTTCGGGGCCGGCCATCAAGCACACGACAGCCGAACAGTCACCGAGCGCATCAAGCGCCGCGCGCTTGTGGCCTGCTTGCTCGTAGTCGCTGCAGGTTTCCTTTCCCTCGCAAAACGGCCGCACGCTGCGCTTTTCCACCAGCGTGGCCTCAAACCCGTCCACGTCGTACACCCAAAACGCCTCGGCGTGGCCAAAGTGCTGGTCAACCGCCTGGCCGTTGCTGGTTACCACGGCAATGCGCCGCACGGTGGCAAACTTGCGGGTAAGCGTGTCCACCTCGGCAGAAACGTCCTTGCCCAAAAGCCCTACGGCATCTGCGCGGCATTGGCGACAGTGGCGGATTTGCGGCAGGAACCGCTCGCACGCCGCACGCGTCTGTTGCACCACCTCAAAGCTGGGGGCCTCAAGGGTGCCAAACGGCGTGCCTTCAACCGGGATAAGCGCGTTGACGTTGTGGCAGGCCGCGCCTAGCTGCTTGACCCGGCGCGCAATCTCGCGCGCGTGCTCGATGTTCACGCCGGGAATCAGCACCGTGTTTACCTTCACCAACAGCCCGGCTTCGGCGCACAGACGGATGCCTTCCTGCTGGTTGCGCAGCAACATGGTTGCCGCCTCCCTGCCGGTGTAGCGCTTGCCTTCGTACACGATGCCGCCGTACACGCGCGCCCCAATAGCCGGGTCAACGGCGTTGACGGTCACAGTAATGTGGCTAACTCCCAGTGCCGCAATCTCGCTAGCATAGCGGGGCAGCATCAGGCCGTTCGTGGACAAGCACAGGGCCACATCAGGGTTTTCCTGGCGAACAAGCCGAAACGTTTCCCGTACCTTTTCCCAGTTCGCCAGCGGGTCACCTGGCCCGGCAATGCCCGCCACGGCCAGGTTTCCCATCTGCTGCTGCGTTACCTTGAAGCGCACGAGCGCATCTTTCGGCGTTAGCACGGTTGAGGTGACGCCCGGCCGGCTTTCGTTCACGCAGTCGAACTTGCGGCTGCAAAAGTTGCAGCTGATGTTGCACGCCGGCGCCACCGCCAGGTGGATGCGCGCGCTTTTGCCGTGGCAGCCACCGGAAAAGCAGGGGTGGTTCGCAATGTTGCGAGCCAGCTTAAGCGAGGGTTTCGCCTGGTGCGCAGTGTTTTCCATGCCGCACCCCTAAATTCCCAGAAAGCCGTGCTCCATCATGAGGTCCTCCAGCTCCTGCTGTTCCAACGGCTTGGGCACCACGAACAAATCGTTGGCTTCCACCGCCTCGGCAAGGCGGCGGTATGAATTTGCCTGATTGGAATCGGGAGCGAACTCGATGACGGTCTTCTTGTTGATTTCCGCATGCTGCACGATGTTGTCGCGCGGCACAAAGTAAATGAGCTTCGTGCCAATAGCCTTGGCAAACGTATCAAGCAGGTCGTACTCGCCATCCACGTTGCGGCTGTTGCAGATGATGCCGCCTAAGCGCACACCGCCGGCGTTTGCGTAGCGCGCGATGCCCTTGCAAATGTTGTTGGCAGCGTACATGGCCATCAACTCGCCGCTGGCCACGATGTACACTTCCTTTGCTTTGCCCTCTCGGATAGGCATAGCGAAACCGCCGCACACCACGTCGCCTAACACGTCATAGAACACGTAGTCCAAATCGTCGGTGTAGGCGTCAAGCTGCTCGAGCATGTTGATGGAAGTGATGATGCCGCGCCCGGCACACCCCACGCCCGGCTCCGGACCGCCTGATTCCACGCAGCGGATGCCGCCAAAACCAACCTTCATGATGTCCTCAAGGTCAATCTCGTCGCCTTCCTCACGCAGCGTATCAAGCACGGTGCGCTGCGCCAGGCCGCCCAGCAACATGCGCGTGGCGTCCGCCTTTGGGTCGCAGCCCACCAGCATAATCTGCTTGTTCAGGTGCGTGGCAAGCGCGCTTGAAAGGTTTTGGGTGGTGGTGGACTTGCCGATGCCGCCCTTTCCGTAAATTGCGATTTGTCTCATGGTTTTGCTCCTGCTTTGTCGTCTGTTGAACGTTTTCTATAAAACCCCAATCTCCTATAGGTGACAAGGGATTAAACGATTCGGACTTCCGAACGCCTGTGTTCGGAAACGGCTATCAACAACCCTCTCGGTTTCGCCGAACACGGGGATGTCCTCGGATATGATGGTGTTAAACCTGTAAGCCTATAGGATTTAAAGAGTTTTAAGACGAGACTGCGGACGCACGCATCGCCCGCAGTATATAAGGAGGTTGGATCCCGTGGCTTCTGCAAGCGAAACATCGGATTTCCAAGTGCGTGAAAGGAGGCTTAAGTCCATTCTTGCCTTCGAGGGCACGGCCGAAAGCCTGAACGAGGGGTCGAAAACCCTGAAGCTAAAAACGGGCAAAACGCCGTTTACCCAGTGCAGCGACTGCTCGCAGATGTGCGCGGAAACGTTAAGCTACTCCATTCGCGACGCAGCCGTCATCGTGCACTCGCCCATTGGCTGCTGCTCGGCCGCCAGCGCAACCGACGTAGCGCTTGACGTGGTGGCGCGCGAGCGCGGCATCAAAGAAGAGCAGCGCGTCAACGCCATCTGCTCGAACATCAACGAGCGCGACACCGTGTACGGCGCGCTTGACAAGCTGCGTCACGCCATCGACACCGCGTTCACGCGCTACAACCCGTCGGTCATCTTCGTGCAAAGCTCGTGCGCCGCAGGCATCATCGGCGACGACATCGAATCGGTAACCGACGAGAAGATGCGCCAGTACGGCATCCCCGTGGTGCCCGTGTTCTGCGAAGGCTTCAAAAGCAAGGTGTGGACGAGCGGCTTCGACGCGGTGTTCCACGGCGTGCTGCGCAAAATCGTCAAACCGCCGCGGCAGCGTCAAGAAGACCTGGTCAACCTGTTCAACTTCCAAGGCGCCGATTCGTTCACGGGCCTGCTTGGCCTGTTAGGGCTGCGCGTGAACTACCTGTTGCCGCTGGCCGACGTGGACAGCATCGCGTACATGAGCGAAGCCGCCTGCACCGCGCACATCTGCGAAACGCTGGCAACGTACGTGGCGAAAAGCCTTGAGGACGAATACGACGTGCCCGAGGTGAAGGCCCCCGCCCCGTTCGGCATCAAGTGGACCGACGAATGGCTGCGCGAGATCGCCAAGCACACGGGCAAGCAAGACGTGGTGGAACAGGCCATAGCCTCCGAGCACGCACGCATCAAGCCCGCCATCGACGAGCTGCGCCGCCAGCTTACCGGCAAAACGGTGTACGTGTACGCAGGCGATTCCTACGCGCACAGCTTAACGAACATGGCCATTGAGCTGGGCATGACGCCCGTTGGCATCACCACGTTGCACCACGACCAGCGCACCGACAACACCGACGAGGCGCTCAACACGCTTGGCAAGCTCATCGAAGACCACGGCGACATCGACAACTTCACCGTGTGCAACAAGCAGCCCTACCAGGTGGTGAAACTGCTTGACCGCATCCGCCCTGACGTGCTGATTGTGCGGCACATGGGCCTGACCGTAACGGGCACGAAGCTGGGCATCCCCACCATCTGCGAAGGCGACGTGAACATCAGCGCCGGTTACGACGGCATCGTGAAGCTAGGGCAGCGCATCGTTCAGGTGCTCAAGGCGCGCACGATGCTTGACACCATGGCCGCGCACGTTGAGTGGCCCTATACGCAGTGGTGGCTTGAGCAGGAAGACGTTCGTTATAAGAAAGAGGCAGCACGATGAGCCAGAACAAAGGATTGATCAGCGAGCCGCGCTTTTCCTGCGCGCTGTCGGCACAGCAGACGGTGCTTGCCATCCCGCACGCCATCCCCATCGTGCACGCCGGCCCGGGCTGCTCATCGAAAACCAGCTGGTTCATGACCTCGGGCGCGGGCTTTCAAGGCGACGGCTACACCGGCGGCAACAACGTGCCGTCCACGAACATGATCGAGCGCGATGTGGTGTTCGGCGGCGAGCGCAAGCTGTCAGCCGAGGTGGAAGGCGCGCTGAAGGTAATGCGTGGCGACCTGTTCGTCATTTTGGCCGGCTGCACCAGCGGCATCATCGGCGACGACCCGAAGAAGATCGCGCGCGAGTGGCGCGAGCAGGGCTTTCCCGTGGTGGGCGCCGAAACATCGGGCTTTCGCGGCAACACGTACTTCGGCCATGAAGAGGTGATCGGCTCCATCATCGACCAGCTGCTTGACGGGGCGCAGCCGCAGGTTGAGCGCGGGCTGGTGAACGTGTTCGCTTCCGTGCCCAACATCGACGTGTTCTGGCGCAACGACTTGGAAAACCTTAAAGCGCTGCTTGAGAAGCTGGGGCTTCGCGTGAACATCCTGTTCGGCTGGAGCAGCGGTGGCATTGACGAGTGGAAAAGCATCCCCAACGCCCAGGCCAACCTGGTGGTAAGCCCCTGGGTAGGCGTGCAAGCGGCGCGCAAGCTTGAAGAGAAGTTCGGCACGCCGTGGCTGCACGAGCCGGTGTTCCCCGTAGGCGGGCGCGCAACCAGCGCGTTTTTGCGCCGCGTCGGGGAGTTTTTAGGGCTTGACGCCGGCGCGGTAGAAGCGGTTATCGCGCACGAGGAGAAGCGCTACTACGACTACTTCATCAACCTGAGCAACTTTTTCAGCGACATGTACAACAACATCCCGCACGAGGCCTACGTGGTAAGCGACGCCCATTACGGCCTGGGGCTTGCCGACTTTCTGGTGCACGATATGGGCTTTAGCCTGGAGCACATGAGCCTTACCTGCAACCCCGCCGGCGAGTCCGAAACGCTTGTGCTCGATGCGCTTGCAAGCCTGGGGCCCGACATTGCCGCAGCAACGACGCTTGACATCGACGGGTACGAGATTCGCACGGCCATGGAGCCGAAGCTCAAGCGCGGCGGCAACGCGCTCATCTTAGGTTCCACCTGGGAATGCCACCTGGCGAAGGAATACAACGCCACGCTTTTGCACGTAAGCCTGCCCATCAACGACGACGTCATCGTCACGCGCGGCTACTTCGGCTACGACGGCGGCCTACGCCTGGCCGAAGACATCTACGCCGGCGTGTTCCGCAAAGGCAACATCACCTACATGACGCAGTCAAGCTAGCAAGCGCAAAAGCGCTTCGTGCTAAGGGCAAAAGGGGCTCATGTCGTAAACTCGCTCGTGTTTGTGTTTTGTTGGCAACCAGCCATGTAGCCAGATTTTCCGCAAACACCTGACCTGCGGAAACGCTATGAGCACATCGGCGTCTACCAAGGCAGCTCGCATTAAAACGCAAACACGAGCGAGTTTACGACTTCGCCCCTGAGCAAAACTGAGCACTGCGGGCAAACGGTTGGCGCAAGCGGCTTGTAATCATGCAAAAACGGCTTTTGAACAGCACTTTGTGGATGATTTGCAACGATTGGGTGACCATTGCCGCCCCGGGATTGATGCAGCTGCACAAGAAGACTATCCTGGCGAAGGACTTAAGAGTAAGTTATATATAACTTACTACCGATATATCGCACGCCACAAGAAACAGGATTACGCACGCACCCATGAAGCACCCTTGCATCGCCCCAACCGCCCTCGCCGTCATAGTCGCCGCATCGCTTACCGCCACGCCGCTTGTGGCAGCGGCGCAAGATTCGCAATCTGCAAGCACGCACACCGCCGCAAGCGCCTCCGCACCGGCGGCTTCGCCCATAGAAAGCGTCACCCTGCCCGAAACCTGGACGGCAACCGAAGAAGAAAACCAGGCAATCCTTTCGCAGGCAAAAGCGGCAAAGCTTGAGAGTTACACCGCGCTTGAGCAGTATCTTGCCGGCAAGGAAGTGGCAGCAAGCGATTTTCTTGCCATCGATGTTGACGCCCTGGCGCTTATTAACGAAGACCTTGCGAAGCTGATGCGCCAGGAGCAAACCGCTATCAAACAGTCAAACGAGCCCGCGCCCGTTACCCCTACAGCGCCTGCTACCCCCAACACCGGCACCACTACCCCTGCCGATACGCCGCAAGACAACACCGCTAGCAACACGCCCGCATCATCCGAAAGCGAACCTGCCGACGAGGTGGACGAAGCTCCCGACGACATGGTGCAGGAAAGCGAGCTTCTAGCCGACGACATCGTGTATGTGGCGCGCAACCTTACCACGCAGCAGTTCATCGACACCATCGGCGAGGACGCCCGCGAGCTGTGCCAGCAAAACGACCTGTACGCCTCAGTTATGATTGCGCAAGCCGTGGTGGAAAGCGCATCGGGCTCGTCGGGGCTTTCGTGCGAACCCTACAACAACCTGTTCGGTATCAAAGGCAACTACCAGGGCAAATGCGTGCGCATGAAAACGCAGGAAGACGACGGCGAAGGGCACCTGGAAACCATCGTAGCGGAGTTTCGCAAGTACCCCACCATGGCAGACTCGCTTGAAGACTACGTGGGCCTGCTTACCGGCAACAGCCTGTACACACCCGTGAAGAAATCGAGCACGAACAGCTACGAGGATGCCTGCGATTACCTGCAGGGGCACTACGCCACCAGCACATCGTACTCTCGCACGCTGAAGGCCTACATTGATGCGTACGACCTTACGCAATACGACAAGCCCGTTGAGCAAGCGAAAGCCGACACCACGCTTGACGCCGTGCTTAAACCAGCAGCCACGCATCAGGTGTTCACGAACGATTCCGACACGTTCAGCGATTTCGTTCCCGAAGCCGGCATTCCCGCACGCCAGGCAAACCCCGTGGTAGCGGGCATCTTGGCCGTGCTTGCCGCCGTAGGCGTAGGCGCGTTCGGTTACTGGCTGTTCTGGCGACGCAAGGTTGAGGGCGAGCACGCGCGTGCAGGCCAACTCACAAGCAGCGCCGAAGCAGTTGCCGTTGCCAGCCGCCCGCTTGATACCGCATGGCTTTCGGAAGTTGTCAATGACGGCAAAACGCCAGCTCATGCTGCCCCGAAAAAGCAACCGGCGCATGCCGCAGCCGAAAGCTGGGAGTCCGCAGGCCAGCCAGCCCACGCCGCCGGCGGCATCTGCGCCCTGCATGCCGCAAAGCAAGGCGACCCCACCAATCCCATGAACCCCGTGCTGCCACCGCTGGAATAACGCGGAACTGCCCGTAACAACAAAGACCCTGCAAGAATTTAATTCTTGCAGGGTCCTTTCACGTTATGTGACCGAAATCGCGTGCGGTGACCGGTTGCAACCGGTCACCGCAGTGCTACACGTTGTTAGATCTCACGCTCAACCACTTCGGCGATTTCCTTCGCGTGCTTTTCGGCAGCTTGCGCGTCAAGCGCTTCCACCATCACGCGCACCACCGGCTCGGTGCCGCTCGGACGCAACAGCACGCGGCCATCCTCGCCCAGCGCCGCTTCGGCAGCGGCAACAGCTTCGGCGATGGCCTTGTTGCCGTCGGCTGCATGCTTGTCCTTCACGCGCACGTTGATGAGCGTTTGCGGGAAGCGCGTCATCACGTGCGCCGCCTCCCCCGCTGTCTTGCCAGCGCGCTTGCACGCGGCAAGGAATTGCAGCGCCGTAACCAAACCGTCGCCCGTAGAGTTGTGCTCCAGGAAAATGGTGTGACTAGACTGCTCGCCGCCGATAACATAACCGCCTTCGCGCATGGCCTCCAGCACGTAGCGGTCGCCCACCTTCGTTTGGATAAGCTCGATGCCCGCATCGCGCAGCGCGTGCGTAAGACCCAGGTTTGCCATAACGGTGGACACGGCGGTGTTACCGGCCAAAAGGCCGCGCTGTTTCAAGTCGATGGCGCACACGGCTTCCACCATGTCGCCATCAATCTCGTTGCCCTCCGAGTCCATCAGCATCACGCGGTCAGCATCGCCGTCGTGGGCAATGCCCACGTCAGCGCCGCACTCTGCAACCAGCGCGCGCAGGGGCTCAAGGTGCGTGGAACCGCACTGCACGTTGATGTCCGTGCCGCAAAAGTCCTCGTTGATAACCGTGACGTCAGCGCCCAAACGGCGCAGTGCCTCGGGGCTGGTCATGCACGAAGCGCCATGCCCCACGTCAAGCGCCACCTTCAGGCCCTTGAAGTCGATGCCTTCCTTTGCCACGGTGTCCACCGCATGTTGGATGTACAGCTCGCAGGCGTCTTCAACCGGTACGGCCACGCCCACTTCGTCGCCGTTGGGCAGCTCGTCGGCCGCAGCACCGCCGCGCGCCATAAAGGCTTCAATCTCGTCTTCCACCGCATCGGGCAGCTTAAAACCCTGGCCGTCGAAGATCTTGATACCGTTGTACTCCGGCGGGTTGTGCGAAGCGGAGATAACAATGCCGCCGTCGCAATGCAGCTGTCGCGTAAGCAGCGCAATAGCCGGCGTGGGAATGATGCCCGCCAGCAACGCTGTGCCACCCATAGACATAACGCCCGCGGCAACCGCCGATTCCAGCATGTCGCCCGACAAGCGCGTATCCTTGCCAATCAAAATAGTGCGGCCCTTGAACACCACCGCAGCCTGACCTAGCTGAAAGGCCATCTGGCACGTAAGCTCCTTGTTCGCAACCCCGCGAACCCCATCAGTACCGAAAAGACGTGCCATATTCGCTCCTCTGTTCCAAAAGCTCGTGAATCAAACTCCGTGGTTTTTGACTCACCGGTCCATCAAAGTCAGTGAGGGCGGCTGAGGTGCCCCGAATTGTGGGGAAAGCGAAGGCGCCGCGTACTTTGGTACGCAAGTCTTCGATTTCGCCGCAAGGCGGGGTGCCTCAGCTGTCCGCAACGTCGAGTACATTCGTTTGCCGACAGGCAAACGAACCATTATTTACCCCTTTTGACATGTTCCTCGTGCAGGCGAATGGCGCCCTCGGGGCGCTCTTCGTCGGTCATGCGATTGTTCAGCTCGGCAGCAAACTCGTCAATGCCAATGCCGTAACGCTCAAGCACAACAAGAAGATGGTACACCACATCGGCGGCCTCGTAGCGCAGGTGGTCGCAGGCGGCATCGGCCTTTGCGGTGAAAGCGGCAGCCATGCCCGCATGCGAATCCTCGTGACCGGCCAAGCCCGCAAGCATCACGCGGAACGCCTCAACGTCTTTGGCGGCCAGCGCCACCTCGTTGGACTCCTCCACCACTTTCTTCAGCGGCGAATCGGCGCTGCCCGTAAGCAGGCGATACGTGTAACTTTCCTCACCCGCGCTGCGGCGCGCGTGGATGGTCCCCGCCAGCGCTTCAAGCGTGGCGCCAATCTGAGACGCCGGTGCCTGCTCACCTTCAGGAATGTATGTTTTATCGGACATGAACAACCTTTCGAAATGAGTGGACCGACTTTGCGAGAAAACCGGCCCGTTGTAACGCAAAAGGGGCGCGCATATGCGCGCCCCTTCCTAGCTGGCGTTATTCCTCTTCGCCGTTAGCCTGTGACTCGTTGGAGTTCTTCTCCTGCTCATGGCTGGTGAAGTTAAAGCCCAAAGAGCCGTTGCCCAGAAGCTCGTCAAGCTCTTCCAGGTTGCGGTGGTAGCTGCGCGGCGGCAGTGCCTCGCCCAGCATGTCCTCGCCTTCGGTGTTGAAGGTGGCAGGTTGGTCACCACCGATGAGGATGGTGTCATCGGGGCTGAACACCATGTCAAGCAGCTGGCTCATGTCGTCGGAAGACGCGCTCAGGTCGTCCTCGATCACATGCAGCAGACCATGCTGCTCCAGGCCTTCCTTCAGCTCTTCGATGGCCTTCGCGCCGATGCCCTCGATGCGCAGCAGGTCGTCCTCGGTGTGGCCCACCAAGTCGGCAACCGTTTCGATGCCGGCCTCGCTGAACTTGTTGGCCCAGCGCTGCGACACGCCAAGGTCATCGTAGATGTACAGGCGCGCGTCCTCGTCGGACAGCTGCGGGCCGCGATGGCCCAGCGAAAGCCCACTGTAGTAGCTGCCGTAGTTGCCGCCCATGTTCAGGTAGCCCTCGCCGTCCAGCGACCAATCCTGAGGCTGCGGCAGCAGGTCCTCAATCTTGCGCAGGTCATCAGGCGCGTAATCAGGCAGCGTGTCGCCGGTAACCGGAGCCGTCGGCTTGCCCTTGTAGGTAAGGCCCACGTCGCGGTAGCGCTTCAGGCCCGTGCCAGCCGGAATCGGCTTGCCGATGATGACGTTCTCCTTCAGGCCCACCAGGTGGTCCACCTTGCCTTCGATGGCAGCGTCGGTGAGCACCTTCGTAGTCTCCTGGAACGATGCGGCGGACAGGAACGAATCGGTGGCCAAGGAAGCCTTCGTGATGCCCAGCAGCAGCGGCTGGCCGACCGGCGGGTTCTTACCCTCGGCGATAAGCTGGTTGGCAACGTTTTCGAACTCGAAGCGGTTGACCTGGCGGCCCGGCAGGAAGTCGGAATCGCCTGCGTCAAGCACGGCAACCTTACGCAGCATCTGACGTGCAATAACCTCGATGTGCTTGTCGTTGATGTCTACGCCCTGGGACACGTACACGTCCTGGACCTGGGCAACGATGTAGCGCAGCGTGGTGTTCGGGTCGGTCAGGCGCAGCAGGTCGTGCGGGTTGACAGAGCCCTTCGTGAGCTGCTGGCCCACATGCACCTGGCAGCCGTCCTCCACACCCGGGAGCATGGTAGCGCGAGCGGACACCACGTACTCGCGGAAGTTGCCTTCCTGGTCGTGGATGGTCAGCGTTTTGGAGTTCTTGTCCGCCGAAATCTGCAGCGTGCCGGAAATCTCCGCCAGCACAGCCTGGCCCTTAGGCTTACGAGCCTCGAACAGCTCCTGAACACGAGGCAGGCCGTGCGTGATGTCCTCGCCCGCAACGCCGCCAGCGTGGAACGTACGCATGGTCAGCTGCGTGCCAGGCTCGCCAATAGACTGAGCAGCGATGATGCCAACGGCAGTGCCGATGTTCACCGGACGGCCCGTGGCCAAGTCCCAACCGTAGCACTTCTGGCACACGCCGTGCTCGGCATGGCAGGTCATAACGGTGCGGATGGTAACCTGCTCAACGCCTGCAGCTTCCATGGCAGCCAGCTGATCGAGCGACGTGATGTAGTTGTCGCCCTCCATAACGGTGGTGCCGTCGGCAGCCTTGACGTCCTCAAGCAGGCAGCGGCCGATAAGGTTCTCGTCCAGCTCACCCTTTTCATTGTGCAACGGGTACGGAACGCCCATGTTCGTGCCGCAGTCAATCTCGTGCACGATAACGTCCTGCGCAACGTCCACCAGACGACGGGTCAGATAACCAGAGTCGGCGGTACGCAGTGCGGTGTCAGCCATGCCCTTACGAGTGCCGTGCGTGGAAACGAAGTACTCCAACACCGACAGGCCCTCGCGGAAGTTCGACTTAACAGGAATGTCGATGGTGCCGCCCTTGGTGTCTGCCATCAGGCCACGCATGCCGGCCAGCTGACGAATCTGCTTGAT
>DJEE01000111.1 GCA_002431805.1 Eggerthellaceae bacterium UBA5906 | reverse complement strand
TTCTATGCGCCGCGTGAAACCGCTCCGGGCATAGCCCGGGGCGGTTTTTCTTTTGGTACCATACTGTTTTGCTTCAGAGGCGCTGCGCAGCGTCAGGCTTCATGTCCTTGCTGTGTGGTCGACCCTTCTGCGCATGAGATGCTTTGCGCTTGCGTTCGCGTGCTGCTGCGGGTTGCCGCGATGGTCGCTACTCTATCTCCTCGTCTAGGCTTTCGAACGGGTCTGCCGCAGGCTCCGCTTCGGCGTGGCTCGGCTTTTCGATTATGGTGTAGGGGACCGCGTCGCTTTTGTCTTTGCTTTTGAAGCTTTCGGCATCGCACAGCTTTACTATCTTGTTGTAGAGCGCTGTGGTGTCCGCTGCGATTTTTGCATCTACGTGGTAGTGGCCGCAGAACCAGTGCTTGTAGGTTAGGCGTTTGCGGATTTCGTCGAGCCAATTTGTGTACTCGTCCATGGGATGCAGCGTTAAGCGATTGGTCGCTTGCGAGATTCCTTCTGCACATGATGTTGGGGCGCAATGCGTTAGAACGATGTCGCAACTCCAATTAGCTGCTTCAAGCGTTTCTAAGGCATGCTTTCGTTCTTCTTCGGAAGGAACCTCCTCGGGGAACCAACCTATGCCCTCAGTGCGGTGTGTGCGGTCGTAGGCGCTTGATGCTGCACCACCCATTGCGAACAACGTTGTTCCCTCATAGGTGTAGAGTTCTCCTCGCATAAGGTGGTAGATGCTTTCTCCTGCTCGATGCACTTTGCCGCCGTTCCACGTCTCTGTGGGCAATGCGTCAAGGGCGGCAAAGCCTTCGTGGTTTCCATCTATGAACAGCGTTGTGAACGGTTTTGCATCGAGCCATCGAAGCCAGTATTGTTCGCTTGGCGTATTGTTCCAGACTAGGCCGAAATCTCCGCAGATGATGACTACGTCTTGTTTTGTGAGGGCCGTCGTGTCGAAGTTCGACGAGTTAAGCTTGCTGATGTCGTATGAGGCGTGAATATCGCCTGTGATGAATATTGACACGACAATTCCTCTGTTTTGCTAGGTATTTACTATGGTTATTAGTTCGCTAACGTTATGTCGTCGTTACACATAACGTTGCCGTATGTAACAGGCTGGTATGGCCGACCCTTAAAAGAGCGAGGGGGTTTGTGGCGCTGGCGCTGCAGGTGCTGCTTTCGTGCGTCGTGTTTTGGGGCGCTGCTGCTTGATTTCAGCTAGCTCTTCCTTCATCTCTTCGTTTTGCTTGATTATCTCGTCAAGCTTTTCGGTGAAGCCAGATAATTGCAGCGCTACGCTGGATTCTTCTTCTACATAGCGTTGCAGCGCTTCGGTGATAGCTGCTGTTCTGGTGATGCCACGTTTTGAGGCTACGGTGTCAACGGTTTCGGCGAGTTGCCGGTCAACCCATGCTGCTAGCTGACGCTTGTCTTGACTGTGCTCGACTGCCATGGTGCGTTCTCCTGTTAGTGTGTGTTTGCAATCTGCTTCAGTATGTTCAGTATAACCGGTTTAAGACGGTTACCGGGGTTTGTCAACGATAGTTTTTTGCGAATGAAAGATACTTTCCGGTAACGCTGCTCATGTGGTTGTCAGCTCTTGCGCTGAAGACAAAGCGTTGGGCTCTAATGCGGGGTGGGTTTGCTCATTGTTGGCGTTCCGGAGTATTCGTGTGCGGGCTGGGTTTTCATTGATTTCTCCATTTGAGGGTGCGCCTGCTGCAAATCTGCAAGATTTTATTTGCACACTGGCGTAACAAAGGTTTGATCTTGGCACGTAGAGGTGCAAGGTTCTGAATACTTTTATCGCCTAAAACGGCATTATGTTTGCAAGGTTGGTGCGTCATGCTTAGTGGTGGTTGGGCGTGTCGTGCATTTCGCGTTGGGCTGGTTTATGCAAACTGGTACGGGGCAGTGCGGCATGCGGTGCACATGGGCTGGCAAGAAAGGGCGCAACATGGGAATGATGAACATATGCTTATCGCACGATACGGCGTTTCAATGGTTGATGCGTAATAAGAACCCTCGGCGACGCGGACTTGGGAGCAATGCGCGGGTGCTGCCGCTGTCGTCGCCTTCGGTGCAACAGGGCAGGCTTCTGCACGACGAGCTTTCATTGGCCGAAGGGGCGCTTGAGGTGTTGGTGTGCCGCTCTAACGGCAGGCGAGAGACGGGGTGCATTAAGTCGCATTTGTCGGGCGTTGCGTATCCTGCTGGTTCGTTTGTGCGCGTTCCTGTTGCGGATGTGCCGGGCGTGTACGCGGCCTCGCCTGAGCTGGTGTTTCGTCAGATTGCCGCTAAGCACTCGTTGCTTGAAGCGGTGTATGTGGGGTATGCGTTGTGCTCATCATATCGCGTTGATGGGGCGGTTGAGGGTGGAATCGCATTGCGCGAGGGTGATGACGAGCCGCTGACCTCTGTGGCGCGTATTGGGGAATACTTGCGCAAAACGGAAGGGTCGTACGGTTGCGCAAAAGCGCGTCGCGCGCTTTCGTATGTAAGGGAAGGGTCTACCAGCCCAACGGAATCGGCGCTTGCGATTGGTTTGACGCTGCCGCTGTGTTTGGGCGGGTTCGGCGCGGGCGACATCGTGTTGCGGGGTAGCGTGGATGCCGGGGATGAGGCAGTGCAATCCGCTGATGCCAGTTTTGCGCGAAGCGTTTCGTTGACGATGGAGAGCGGATGTGATGGGGCCGATAGGGTTTCGTTTGTGGTGCTGCGGGGTGGCGAAACGGCGGGCAGAAAGGCGCAATGCGGCAACGTGCTTGAGCACAATGACGCATTCGCTGCTAGCGAGGGTGCGGATGTGCGTAACGCCGCTTTCGCGGAGGTTGCGAGGTGTAGGCAGGATTTAACAGTGACATCATCGCAGATTCGCGAATTCGGCTCGTATGTGAAGCTGTGTGAACGCGTTCGCCGAAAGCTTGCGCTGCGCGATCAGCATCCGAAAAATGCCGAGCTCTCACCTCGGCAGGCGGCAAGAAGAGATGCTATTGCGGCGCGACAGGCTGATTTGTGGCGTACGCTTATATGTTTCAGCTCGTTTCGGCAGGCTGAAACCGGTGAGTGCGTGAAAGTGTTCGACCCACCTTGTGTTCGCGAAGCTCGATAAGGCGTATTCGAAAAAAGCTGTAGCCCGGCAGAGCGATTTGTCGAGGACGGTAAGGGGGCGGGCGGGTATAATGGGCAGCATTATGAATACTATTACAGACATTTTCACCCAAGCCCGCGAAGCGGGCAACCAGCCCATCTCGTTCGAGATTTTCCCGCCGAAAGGGGAGTTGAGCCTTGAGTCGGCTCATAGCATAGCCGATGATTTGGCGAAGCTTGACCCCAGCTTTATCAGCGTGACGTACTCGGCAGGTGGTAGCGGCAACAAAAAGGCTACCGCTGAAATTGCGGCCATGATCCAGGACGAATTTTCCGTGCCTTCGATTGCTCACTTGACGTGCGCCGGCGCGTCGGAAGCTTCCATTGCGGAGGCTATCGCCGACATGAAGGCACGTGACATTCGCAACGTGCTTGCGCTGCGCGGAGATTTGCCCGAGGGCTATAAACCGGGCGATTTTCGCCTTGCGAAGGATTTGATTCCGCGCCTGACCGAGGCAGGGTTTTGCGTGGGCGCGGCGGCGTATCCGGAAGGGCATATTGATTGCGATAGCTTGCGCTTAGATGTGGAGCATCTGAAACAGAAGGAAGATGCCGGCGCAGAGTTTTTCGTAAGCCAGCTGTTCTTCGACAACGAGTATTTCTATCGCTTCTTGGAGCAAACGCAGGCGGCTGGCATAACCAAGCCGATTACGGCGGGTATCATGCCGTTTATGAGTAAGGCACAAATCTCGCGCATGGTGTTCATGTGCGGCGCCAGCCTGCCGTCGCCCATCATCAAGCTGCTCGCGCATTACGAAGACGACCCGAAGGCCCTGCGCCAGGCGGGCATCGACTACGCGTGCCAGCAGTTCGTGGGGCTGTCGAAAGAAGGCGTCGATGGCCTGCACGTGTATACCATGAACCATCCCGATATCGCGGCGGCCGCGGTAAGCGCGCTGCGCGAAGCCGGCGCGATTGCGTAATGCCTGGCTATACGGTCGACAAGGCGGAAGCGCTGCGCTATTTGGGCTATGCGGGCCAGAGGCTCGATGCCGAAATGGAGCAGCGCATCGAAGAGAGCATCGCGGCGTGCGAGCGAGAAGCCAAGCCGGGCTTCGTGTTTCGCGTGTTTCCCGTCGAGGCGGGCGAGGGCGGCGTGAGACTTGTCGGCAGCTCGCTGGCGCTTCGGGGCGACGATATCGCGCGCCATCTGAAGGGCGCGGCGGAATGTGCGGTCATGGCATGCACGCTGGGGCTTCCCAACGAGGCCGCCGCGGCACGCCGCAAGGCGAAAAGCCCGCTTGACGCCATGATCTACGGCGCGGCAGGCAGCTCGCTTGTCGAATGCGTAGCCGATGCGTGTGAGGCCGCCATCGTGGCCGATGCCGCGGCGCGGGGGTTGCGTACGAACTGGCGCTACAGCCCTGGCTATGGCGACTTGCCGTTGTCTCTTCAGCCCGAAATCGTGCGCGTGCTTTCCGCCGATAAGCGCCTGGGCATAACCGCAACGGCGTCGAACCTGCTTATTCCTGCGAAAAGCGTCACAGCATTCGTGGGGTTGTTCGACGCCTCGACGCAAGCCGATGAGATTGACGGCGTGAAAGCAACGTGCGCCGGCTGTGCCTGCGGTTCGCATTGCTCCCTGCGGGCAAGCGGCAATCCTTGCTGGAAGCGTTGAGGTTCCAATCTGTCCCAAATTTCGATTTGTGACTGTGGATTTTGGTCTGGGAAGCGCGCGTCTTCCGTG
>DJEE01000109.1 GCA_002431805.1 Eggerthellaceae bacterium UBA5906 | reverse complement strand
CCGTTGTCGCCCTCGACTTTCTCACCCGTAACGCCCTTGGTGGTTACCAAGAAATATGACCCGTAATATTCGTCGTACACGTACGATGCTTCCGTGCCATCATATTCAGGCTTTTCGTCAGGGGATTCGCCTTCAGACGCGCGATCGTCCGCCGCGCTCGCAGCGCTGGCTTGCACTGCTGCGTCCCGGATATCGCCTGCGTTGTCAGCGCCCGACGAAGAAGCGTTATCGGATACGCCAGACGCTACCTGCGCAGAGTTGCCGGACGCGGCAACATCGCTGGCCGCACCGTCGCTGCCGGCTTCACCCGCAATGCCGGCCGCCCCGCCAGCCGCATAGGTCGAGTCCGCCTGCCCGGCTGAACCAGCCATACCGCCAGCAGCAGCGTCCGTCCCCTCAGAAGCAATCGAACCAGCGACAACACCGTTGCCAACCACAAGCGTTTCCTCACCAGCGGCTACCGCATCCATGTCTTGGCCGCCATCGGCCGCACGCAAGCCTGCATCCTCAGAAGCACCTTGCGCCGAGGCAGCATCCCCTGCCTCGCGCGCGCCCTGAGCAAAACTCGCAACAGGCACAAGCCCCGCAACAAGCACGCACGACAACGCCACCGCAAGCCCGCGCCGCCACGCCAAAGGCTCCGCTCCATTCGCACCCAGCTGCCCAGAACCCGTTTTGGCTTCAATCGAATTCTTTCGCGCCAACGGCGTTCGCTTTACCCTTTTCGCCGGCCGTCGCCCTGCCCGTCGTTCGCCCATGTCAGCCCCCTTCGTCACATGCTTGTGCGTTGCCTCATACCGCAGGCCGAAACAACGCAACGCCTTCTTTCCACCCTTCATCTTGAGACAGGGCCGCAAACGCAACCAGGTACGCATATGCGAACCATCATGCGAACTGGGAAAACAGGAAGAACCACTATCCGGTCAGCAAATGAATCGCGATGTGCGTAGGTTTCGGCCCCATCGCGAAACACGCAAGCAAATCAAAACTTCCCACCTGCGGTTTCGCAAGCAAAGACGCACGGGCTGCAGCACAACACGCAACAACCTACGCACATCACAACTGTTTTAGCTCACATGCCACCGAGCCCCTCGGTCATGTACACCCAAAACATCCCGCCGAAATCTCTCCCGCCCGAAACCCAGCTAAAACGCTTGCATATATAATGGAGGCAGATTATTCACGCCGAAGGGAGGGCCATGCGAGCAGCCAGCACAACACGCGCCGCGTCAATCGCAGCCCTTGCCCTGTTCAGCTTTGTATTTCTTGGCAGCGAATTCTGCTTCGACACCTGCATCGGCGCATTCGTCAGCCCAACTGAAGTCGTGTGGGCGCAAAACATCGGCCTAGGCATCAGCGCCGCAGGATTCGTCGCATTCGGGCTGCTTGCCCACGTTACGCAGCAGAAATGGCTATCGGCAATCACCGTTGCAGGCACCGCAACTGTATGCGCCTGCCTTGTTCTTATGGAGCAGTCATCCGTGCAACTCACGGTGCGCGTCGCGGGCTACCTTGCCCTGTTCCTGCTCGGCGGTGCAGGAGCAGCAGCGCATTGGCGCGTCGCAAACGCGCTTGGCAACAGCAACACTCTCGCCCGCAGCGTTGGCATTGCTTATGCGGTGGGCATTCTGCTGCAATTCCTGAACAACCAGCTAGTCCCCGTTGGGATAGCAGAAACTATCGTGCTATGCGCAGGAACTATTGCTCTCACAGCAATAATCACAGCCATGCGAAAGCTCGAAACTAAAAGCAGCACAACTGAGCAAGCCAGCAATCAAAGCGAGCCGGAAACCGTTCAACCCGGTCACCACTCACAAGCGCAGCCGCTGAAAACGGCGTTATGGGCAATCATGCTGGTCATGCTGCTAGCCTGCCTGTTTAGCACGCTCGACAACGTGGTCACCATCGCCAACGCGCAAGGCAGCGTCAACGTAGAACAATGGCCGCGACTCTTTCTAGCGGCAAGCGGCATCGGTGCTGGATTTCTGTTCGACAGAGGAAACCGGCGCTACATGGGATTAGCAATGTTCTGCGTATCGCTGCTATCCACCTGCTCCATTTTGGCAACAGAAGCAGGTATCAGTCCCATCGTAGGTCTTATCACGTTCTATCTGGGGTCGGGCTTTTTCGTCGTGTTCTTCACCACCACGTTTTTGGCGATAGCGCAGCGCATGCGCATGCCAGCACTGTGGGCCGGCATGGGGCGCGCCGCAAACAACATCTGCGCCCTTGCACTATCAGGCGCGTCGCTCGCGCTTGTGCAAACAGGCGATGCCGTGCTCACCATGTTCGCCACCGTAATCCTTTTCGCGCTCACAAGCATGGCCATGGTAGCATCCGGCCTGCTCGTGCTGCCAAGCACCACGCAACCTGAAAGCAGCACCAATACAGCGGCAGCCGCCCAACACCGCGATACCGCCGCAGCACAACCCGCAACCATCGCGAACGCCACGCCGGCAACCCCGTTCTATGAAGATATCGCGCCGCAGACCGCTCCCCTCAGCGAGCAAGAGCAGCTGGCCGCCTTTGCCGCACGATACAACCTTACCCCACGCGAAACCGACGTGCTCAAAGCCATCACCACCGACGAGCGCCCGCTCAAACAAGTAGCCAATGACCTGGGCATATCATTACGCATGGTGCAGCGCCACCTAACTTCGCTCTACCAAAAAACAGGCACCCAAACCCGCACCGGCCTAGCCATGAAGTACCTAGAAGAAAAATAACCGAGCAAATCAAAGCCTGAAAAAACTCGTTGTTAGCGTACGCACAGGTAACGACTTTTACGGTAAATCCTACCAGCATGCAATAAGCAGCTTGAAAGCCAAAGACGCCTCAAGCTTGAACGAAAACAAACGTCGAAACAGGCTATCACAAAAATCAGAGCATCGCGCAAGACTAACGTATCATCGCAGGCAACAACGCATGGAGAACAAGTAAACGACCTGCAGCAGAAGCATCAAATGCACCGGAATCATAAGAGCGACAGGACACCCCAACACAGATGATTTCTTAATAAGTGAAAAAAGGAGGATGCAAGACATCGTTTTGCCAATGCCTCGCACCCTATAACCATAGGCTCAGATGTAAAAAAGCGGAAATCAAGATAATAGTTTCGACTAAGTCCTCGCAGCAATGCTCGCCTAAATAACAAAGCCCCCGCCGACCAAGGGCACAGCAGCCCGAATAGACGCAGAAGGGACCGAGAGGAGACTCTCCAGCCGACCTCCTCGTTTATCGCGGCCCCGTAACCGCGCCGGAAGGACCCGCAGGAAGACCCTCCGCCGGCCATCCCGC